>CAZBLQ010000123.1:0-12120 GCA_964492635.1 uncultured Oleiharenicola sp. | reverse complement strand
GCGCGGAGCGCGACGAGTGGGTCGACTTTGGTGGCGCGGCGGGCGGGGAACCAGCAGGCGAGCAAACCGACGAGTGCAAGGACCACCGAGACGGCAGCAAGCGCGGCGGGATCGCGGGGATTGGTTTCGAAGAGAAGGGACTGAATGACTTGGGCGAGAGCCACGCTCGTGGCTGCGCCGGCGAGGAGACCTGAAGCGATGATAACCATGCCTTCGGCGAGCACTTTGGAAAGCACGGCGGACGACGTGGCGCCAAGCGCGAGGCGGATGCCGATCTCGCGGGTTTGCTGAACAACCCGGTAGGACATCATGCCGTAGATGCCGACGGCGGCGATCAGCAGAGCGATCAACGAGAATCCGCTCACGAGCGTCATGGCGAATCTCGGGCGGGCGAAGGAGTCGGCCACGACTTCATCCAAGAGACGCATTTGGGCGATGGGTTGGTCGCGGTCGATCTGCGCGAGTTGGTGCCGGACAGCAGCGGGCAACGCGGCGGGGTCACCCTGGAAACGCAGCACGACCCAGAGAGTGACATTGGGCTGTTGGTAGTAAGGCTCGTAGGATTGCGGAATGACTTCGTGATCTATGCCCTGTGATTTCACGTCGCGGACAATCCCCACGACTTCGCGCCAGTCCTCGTTCCCGTTGGTAATCTGGATGCGTTTCCCGATGGGATCTTCGCCGGGGAAAAAATTACGCGCAAACGTCTCGTTGATGAGCGCGACGCGGGGGGCCGACTCATTGTCGCGTTCGGTGATCGAGCGTCCGCGCAGCAGAGGGATGCCCATGGCGCGGAGATAATCGGGCGTGACGGCGTAGTAATTGGTGTTGGGCAGATCTCCTGGAGCGACGGGTGGGCGGCCTTGGACGATCAGGCGGAGTACCGCGTCGCGCACGAGCGGCATGCGGTGGGTGACGCCGGCGGACGTGACGCCGGGCAACGGGGCGAGGCGGCCGAGGAGAGCCCGGGTAAACGCGATCTGCTGCTCCGGTTTGCCATATTTGTTGGGCGGCAGCGTGACATTGAACATCAGCGCGTGTTCGGATTGGAAGCCTTTGTCGACCTCTTGCAGTCGCGCAAAACTGCGACCGAGCAACGCGGCGCCGACGAGCAACACGACCGAAGCGGCAACTTCAAACGCCACCAAGGCAGCTTGCAAGCGAGAGCGCGCTCCCGCCGCGGTGCTTCCGCGCGAGCCGTCCTTGGTGACCTGCACGAGGTCGACGTGGGTGACGCGCCACGCCGGGAGAAGTCCGAATACGAGGCCGGTGAGCAAGCTGAGGGCGAGTGAAAAGGCGAGCACCGGCCCGTTGACGGCGATGAGATAGGCTTGCGGTAGATTCGCGGGAATCAGGCGCACGAGAGTTTCAAGCAAACCGTAAGCCAAGGCGATTCCGAGCAAGCCGCCGGCCAGGGAGAGCAGCAGACTCTCGACCAGCAGTTGCCCGATGAGCCGGGCGCGGCTGGCTCCGAGGGCCGCGCGCACGGCGATTTCCTGACTGCGTGCGGCGCCGCGCGCGAGCAGCAGATTCGCGACGTTAAGACAGGCGATGAGCAATACGCAGGCGGCGGTGCCGAGGAGCACATACAGCGCCCGACCCACGTCTTTGGTGTAGCTCTCCGCGAGCGGGAGCAGATACGCGCCACAGCTCTTGTTGGAGTCAGGATATTGGAGCTGGAGTCCGTGATTGAAAATTTGAAGTTCTTCCAAGGCCTGCGCGGGCGTGACGCCGTGCTGCAACCGGCCGAACACCTCGAGAAAATGCGAGCCGCGCTCGTCGTTGGAGCGCTCGCCGGGGGTGAAGGCCATGGGTATCCAAAGTTGGACTCCGTTGCCCCTCTGGAAATCCGCAGGCATGACGCCCACGACGGTGCAGGCCACGCCATCCAGCAGGAGCGTGCGGCCCAAAGCGTTGGCGTCGCCTCCGAGCAGGCTTTGCCAAAGGGCGTAGCCGACGACGGCGACGTTGCCGCCGTGCTCATCCTCTTCGGCGGTAAAGAGTCGGCCGCGGAACGGCGGTGTGGCGAAGACCTCGAAGTAACTCAGGGTGGCCCGTTGGGCGTTCAAGCGCTGGGGCCGCGCTCCATCCGAGTAGTTGAGGAAAATATTCTTCACGCCACCGAGCTTCGCGAATGATTTCAGTTCGCTCTGCCAATCGAGGTAGTTGGCTCCGGAAACCGGATAGGTGGGGAATTGCGGCAGCCGTGTTTCCATCAGCACCATGATTCGTTCCGGCTCCGGATAACCCGGAGGGCGCAGCAAGAGCGCGTGGGCGACGGAGAAAATCGCGGTGTTCGCGCCGATGCCAAGGGCGAGCGTCAGCACGGCGACGGCGGTGAAGCCGGGAGCCTTGCGGAGTTGGCGGAGGGTGAATCGGAGGTCGGAGAGCATGATTGGGGAGCTGCGTTGTCATTCCGCGCGGAGCGCGATCATCGGGTCGACCTTGGCGGCGCGGCGGGCCGGCAGCCAGCAGGCGAGGGCAGCGATGACTGCAAGCACGAGTGGCACGGCCAAAAAGACGGTCGGGTCATGGACCGACGTGTCGAATATCATGCCTTGGAACAGCCGGGCGGTAACCAACGCCCCCGTTAAGCCGAGCGCGATCCCCGCAGCGATGAGCATGGCGCCTTCGCGCAGCACAAGGCTCAGCAATTCGCGCGGGCTGGCGCCAAGCGCAGTGCGAATCCCGAATTCGCGCGTTCGCAGCTCCACATTGTAGGCGATCAGCCCGTAAAGCCCGATGGCGGCCAGCAGGAGGGCGAGCGCGGCGAAAAGGCTGAAGAGGGTGAGGTAAAGCCGGGGCTGGGTCACGCTGCGGCTGACAAAGGTGTCCATGGTGGCGACGTCAGTGACCGGGATGTTTGGGTCGACGCGCCAGAGTGCCGTCTGAACGGATTTTGTCAGCGTCGCGGGCGGCAGCGCGGTGCGGACCATCAGCGTGGCGTATGCCGGGGTGCGTTGGCCGAGCGGGCGGTAAACCTGCAAGGGTATATCCGCAGTCAGGCCGCTACGGCGCACATCGCCAACAACCCCGACAACCTCGAAACGCATCGGGGTACCACCGCCCGTAGCGATGAAACGGCCGAGCGGGTCCCCGGTGCCGAAGTAACGCCGGGCGGTGGTCTCGCTGAGAATGACCCGGGGCGGAGCCTTGTAATCATCGGCCGGGCTGAAGAGGCGGCCGGCCCGCAACGGAATGCCGATGGCCTTGAAATAGTCCATGCTGACGGAATCGCAGAACGCTTGTGGCAGGTCGGCAGCGCCGGTGGAGTTGTCCGAGCGCATGGGCGCAAACGCGACGGGTATCCCCCAGCGGAAAGGCGGGGTTTGCGTGAAGCCGGCGGATTGAACACCCGGCAACGCGGCAACCCCGGCTTCGGCACGCGCGAAGAAGTCCCAGCCTTTCGCGGGCGTGTCGTAGCGTTTGGCGGGGAGTGAGACGGTCAACGAAAGCACGCGCCCGGCATCCAGTCCGGGCTTCCGGTGCATCAGGCCGAGAAAACTGCGGCCGAGGAGACCAGTGCCGGCGAGCAACACGAGGGCGAGGGCAATCTCGGCCACGACCAGGCCGGCGCGCAGGAGGAGACCGGATGGACCGGTGGAACCGCGGGCGGAGTCCTTGAGCACTTCGCTGGCATCCACGCGGGAGGCGGTAAGACCCGGCGCGAGGCCGGACGCCACGCCGGTGAGTAGAGTGAGCCCGAGGCTGGTGACAAGCACCGGCAGATTGAGCGCAATTTCGTCGGCGCGCGGCAGCCAGCCGGCGGGCAGACTGGCGAGCAGGGCGTCACCGCCCCAACAGGCGAGCAGTACGCCGCCGCCGCCCCCGAGCGCTGCGAGAAGCAGGCTTTCGGTGAGGAGCTGGCGGATGAGTTGCGCACGCGAAGAGCCAAGGGCAGTGCGGATGGCCAGTTCCTTGCGGCGGACCGTGGCACGAATGATGGAGAGGCCGGCGACATTGGCGCAAGTGACCAGCATAACGCAACCGACGGCGCCGAGAACAACGAGGAGGCCGGTGTGGTAGTCGCCGACCACTTGGCTGCGCAGATCGGTGGCTTGGAGTGTCCAGCCTTCGTAGTCCTTGGGATAGGCTTGGGCCAGCTGTCGTCCCAACTTGGCCAGCTCGGCGTTGGCCTGCTCCAGCGCCACGCCGGGCTTGAGCCGGCCGAAGACCGTCCAGTAGCGCGAACTCCGCTCCAGCAGGTTATCCGCGCCGGTCCGCATCGGCCGCCAGAGCTGTGCAGTCTCCCAGGGATCCTTGAACGAAGGGGGCATGACACCGATGACGGTGTGGGCAACATCATCGAGCATGATTTGCTGGCCGATGATTGAGTCGCGGGCATTAAACTGGCTGAGCCAGAGTGCGTGGCCGAGCACGACGACAGGCGGGGCTCCGGGCTTGAAATCCTCGGGGTTCCAGGCACGACCTCGCAGCGGCGCGACGGCGAAGAGCTTAAAATAGTCTGCGGTGACGTCCGCACTTGTCAGGAGTGCAGGTGTGTCGGTTCCGGTGAGATTGACGTAATAATAATAGTGGGCGGCAAGGGTGACAAACGAGGCGTTGCCAGCTGTGAGGTCGCTGAAAGTAGCCGGCGCGAGATCGGTTACACCCGGTTCCTTGTGCCGGGACTGCACCAGCACGAGCCGACCGGCGTCGTGGTATTGCAGCGGGGAAAGCAGGAGGGCGTGAACGACGGAAAAAATGGCGGTCGAGGCGCCGATGCCCAGCGCGAGTGTCAGCACTGTGACAATCGTGAACCCCGGTGATTTCACGAGCTGACGGAAAGCAAATTTCAAGTCGGAGAGCATGGTCGGATTTTCGATCTGGGATTGAGGGCGGCTACTCCGCGCGGAGCGCGACGAGGGGGTCGACCTTGGCGGCGCGGCGGGCCGGCAGCCAGCAGGCGAGAGTGGCGATGGCGAAAAGCAGCGCGGGTATGCCGACGAAAAGCAGGGGATCGTAGGAGGAAACGCCGACAAGCAGGTCGCGCAAGATGCAGCCGGCCGCGAAGGCGCAGGCCCAGCCGACGGCGGTACCCACCAGCACGATGCGCAGGCTTTGCCACATCATTTGGACGACGAGATCGGAGGGCGTGGCGCCCAGGGCGATCCGGACACCGATCTCTCGTGTGCGCTGGCCGACGGTGTAGGCGACCACGGCGTAGAGTCCGATCACGGCGAGGGCCAGCGCGAGCGGTGCGAGCACGAGCAGCATCTGGGCGGGTATCCGCTCAGCGAAGAGACTGTTCTCGACGTGCTGTGCCAACGAACGCGGTTCGAGTGTCGCGAGTTCCGGATCAACCTGCCGGATCGTGTCGCGAATGGCCGGGAGCAAGGCGCGGGGATCACCTTCCGTGGCGCGGACCTGCAGGAACGGCGCGGAAACGAACTGGGTACGCATCGAGAGCCAGGCGGCCGGTCGCGGCGATTCGTTGATCCGTTCGAGCTTCGGGGTGCGGACGACGCCAGAAATAACATAGGTGCTGCCGTCGACCTCGAAGCGCTGGCCGACGGGGTTCTCGTCCGGCCAGTAACGGCGGACCATTTCGTCATCGATCACGGCGTCGAGCGGAAGATCCGCCCGTGCTCGCGGCGCGAGGTCGGTGCCGGCCACGAACGGAATACCCAGCGTGGCGAAGTAGCCAGGGGTGGCATGATAGTACAGTATCTTACGGTTCGGATCGAAGACCTTGCCGACTATTGAAATCACGCCGGTGGAGACACCCCGCAGGTCAAGCGGCACAAAGTTGGCCGCCGCGGCGCGGGCGACTCCAGGAAGGGAATTGAGGCGTTGCAGCAGGTCGTCGAGCAGCGCGCCGCCGGTCTGTGCGTTGTAGCCGCGTCCGCCGAGATCGAGGCCGGCGAGCAGCACACGCCTCGAGTCGAAGCCCGGGTTCACGGAAACGGCATTGCGGAAGCTCTTCAGGAACAGGCCGGCCAGCACAAGCACGACGAGCGCGACGGCGACTTCCAGTCCAACCAGCGCGTCACGCAGCCGACTCCGCCCATCGACGCTGCCGCGTCCGCCAGACAGGGCAGACAGCAAGTCGCCGCGGGCAAGTTGCAGCGCGGGAGCCAGTCCGAAGGCGAGGCCGCATGCGGTTGCAACGCCAATGGCGAACGCCAGGCTCGTCCAGTCCAGCGCGGGTGCGAGCCGGATCGGCAGCCCGCCCGGCAGCGGTATCTGCGCCAAGGCATCAATGCCCCACAAGGCGACAATCAGGCCGACCACGGCCCCGGCCAACGCGAGGCAAACGCTCTCGAACAGCAGTTGGCAGAGGATGCGAGCCGGTCCGGCGCCGAGGGCCAGCCGCACGCCGATCTCACGCCGGCGCACGCTGGCGCGGGCAAGCAGCAGATTGGCGGTGTTCGCGCACACGACGATGAGGATGAGCGCGGCAAAGACCTGGAGTGTCACCAGCGAGGCCACCATGGTCACGCCGCCGCGCGGCGAGCGCCATAGGGGCAGAAGTTCGTAGCCGAGTCCCCGGTTTGTCTCGGGGTGGGTTGCGATCAAGTGCCTGGCCGCCGCCGCGAGTTCGCCCTGCGCCCGGCCTGGGGGCGTGCCCGGCCGCAACTGTGCGAGCATGACGTATGCGCGGTTGTCGCGGTGGGTCAGTTCGGTGGAAGCGGCGACGAGCCCGCCCGCCATCGTCGCCGGTACGAAGACATCGAAGCCCAGGTTGTTAAAGCCGCCGCGGAAGCCCTCCGGCGTAACGCCAATTACAGTGAAGGTCAGGCTGTTCAGACGGAGGTTGCGACCGATGATGTCGGGTGCACCCTGAAAGGTGCGTTGCCAGAACTCGTGGCTGATGACAACGACCGGTGCCGAGCCCGGCCGCGTCGCCTCGTCCCGAAGGAAAAATCGGCCGAGCTGTGGCTCGATGCCGAGCACAGCGAAGAAGTTGGCGGACACCAGTTCCGCAAACACGCGCGCCTCGCGTGTGGTGTCGCCAAGGTAAAGCGTGCGGGTGCGCTGGGCGGCGATCAGGCGGAAGGACGGGAGCAATTCGGGCAGCTCCTGGTACTCGAGCCAGGAGGTGGTGACGTAGTTGCCGGTGTCGTCTTTGGTCTCAAGCAGGAGCACGGGTGCCGTGACTTCGGGCAGCGGATGCAGGACGGACGACTTTAGCCAACTGAAGACAACGGTGTTTGCGCCGATCCCGATCGCAAGCGACAAGACCACGACCAGCGAAAGCCAGGGTGCCTTCGTCAGCGTGCGGTAAGCGAAGCGGAGGGGGGCGAGCATGCGAGGAAGGGAGCGGAAGGATTGGGAGCGTGAATCTGATCTGTCCGGAAACTACTCCGCGCGGAGCGCGACGAGTGGGTCGACCTTCGTGGCGCGGCGGGCGGGGATCAGGCAGGCCAGGCTGGCGACGGCGGCGATGAGCAATGCAATGGCAATGAATGTCAGTGGATCGTACGCACTGACTCCGAACAGCAGCGAGGCGATGAAACGGGTGAGGCAGGCCGCACCAACGAGACCCGCACCGAGACCGATCAGAATCAGCCGTCCGCCCTGCAGAAAGACGAGCCGCAGCACATCGCCGCGCTGCGCGCCGAGCGCCATGCGAATGCCGATCTCGCCCGTGCGCTGGGTGACGGTGTAGGCCATCACGCCGTAGATGCCGATGGCGGCGAGCAGCAGTGCCACGCCGGAGAACACGGCGAACAGGAACATCGCGAAGCGCTGCCGCGAAACAGAGCCGGCAAGCAGGGCGGTGAGAGGCGAGATGCTGGCGACCGGCTGGTCATGATCGACCGCATAGATGGCGGTCCGGATGTTGGCCGGCAGGCCGGTGGCCAGGTTGCCGGTCCCGCCTTCGCTGGGCGCCGACGCGGCGAGCCGCACGACAAACGTCATGGAGTCAAACGGCGCCTGTGCGAAGGGCTCATAGGCCTGCACGGTCGTGTCGCCGTCGAGCCGGTAGTGTTTCACGTCGCCGACGATGCCGACGATCTCCCGCCAGGTTTCGGGCCCGCTGGTGATGTTGATCCGCTTGCCCAATGGGTCCTCGTTGGGGAAATACCTTTTCGCCAGCGATTCGTTGATGATGGCCACATGCGGGGCTCCGGCCACATCCCGCGGGGTGAAGAAGCGGCCGCGCAGCAGGGGGATGCCCATCGCCTTGAAATAGTCGGACGTCACCGCATAGTAATTCGCATTCGGCTGGTCGGCAGGCGCGATGGGCGGCCGGTCCGCGAGGTAGAAACTGAGCACATAGTCGCTGCCGGAAAAAGGCAGCACATGGGTCGCGCCGACGGACTGGACGCCCGGCAGGGCCGCGAGCCCGGCGATGGCCTGCTCCACAAAGGCGTTTTGCTGCGGCTCGGTGCCGTATTTTTTGGCGGGCAGGGAAAGGCTGGCGCTGTAGGCATTCTTCGCTTGAAAGCCGGGATCGACATTCTGCAAATGGATGAAACTGCGGATCAGCAGGCCGGAGCCGACCAGCAGGACCAGGGCGATGGCGACCTCGGCGACCACAAGGGCGCCCCGGACCCGCCGACGGTGGCCGCCTTCGCTCGAGCCCCGCCCGCCGTCCTTGAGTGTCTCGTTGAGATTGAGGCGCGTGGCCTGGAACGCGGGGATGAGCCCGAAGCCGATGCCGGTGAGGAGAGCGAGGGCGCAGGTGAAACCCAAGGCCCGGCCGTCGAGGGCGATTTCCTGGGCGCGGGGGAGATTGTCGGGGACAAAGGTGAGCAGCCAGCCCATGCCCCATTGCGCCACAAGGACGCCGAGCCCGCCGCCGAGGAGAGCGAGCACGACGCTTTCCGTGAGCAGTTGCCGGGCGATGCGCACCCGGCTGGCGCCCATCGCGGTGCGGACGGCGATTTCCTTTGCGCGCGCGGTGGCGCGGGCGAGGAGCAGGTTGGCGACGTTGACGCAGGCGATGAGCAGCAGGAAGCCGACTGCGCCGAGCAGGGATAAGAGCACGGGCCGCACGTCGGCGACGGCGGATTCGAGCAAGGGGGTGATTTTCACCCCCCAACCCTTGTTGGTGTCGGGGAACTGCTTCGCCAGACGGTCGGCGATGAGATTCATCTCGCTGCGGGCCTGGTCGAGCGTGACGCCTTCCTTCAGGCGGCCAAAGACGCGGATGTAATGGCCGCCGTGGTTCTGGTTGTCGTCGGTATACGCGACGGGCGTGTAAACCTCGGTGCGGCGGCCGCGCTGGAAATTTTCCGGCATCACCCCGATGATGGTGTAGGTCTGGCCATTGAGCTGCACGGTTGAGCCGAGGATGTCGGGCCGGCCGCCGAACTGGCGCTGCCAGAAACCATGGCTGAGGACGACGACACTGGCCTGGCCCGCCGCGGCCTCCGCCTCGGTGAAAGCACGGCCGAGGGCCGGGTGCACGCCAAGCATGGGGAAATAGTTGGCCGTGACGCGCTCGGAGAAGACCCGGACGGGATCACCCAGGCCGGTCAGATTATATGAGCCGCCGCGAACGGCTGCGAGGTGTGCAAAACTCACCGATTGCTGCCGCCAGTCGAAGTAGTTGCCGGGAGCGATGGAAAATTCCGGAAACTCCGGCAGGTTGGTTTCGCGGATGACGACGAGGCGGTCAGGTTCCGAAAAATTAAGCGGCCGGAGCAGCACACTGTTGACGACGGAAAAAATGGCGGTGCACGCGCCGATGCCGAGCGACAGCGTCAGCACGGCGACGGCGGTGAAGCCGGGCGACTTGGCCAGCTGGCGGAACGCGAAGCGGAGATCGGTGAGCATGGAATAATTCTCGATTCTGGATTCTCGATTTTTGATTCAGGGCGGTTATTCGGCGCGCAGCGCGGTGATCGGGTCGACCTTGGTGGCGCGGCGGGCGGGCAGCCAGCAGGCGACGAGAGCGACGGTCAGCAGCGTCACGACCGCGGCGGCGACGAGGTAATAATCCTGGCCGGGGAGGGTGGGCATCAGGGTGGCGCAGAGCTTCATCAAGGCGTAGCTGCCAGCGAGGCCGAGGACGGTGCCGGCCAGCGCCAGCCGGAGCCCGGTGCCCAGCACCAGCCAGAGGACGTCCCGGGTCTGCGCGCCGAGGGCAAGCCGGATGCCGAACTCGGGCGTGCGTTGTACGACAAGACCGGCGATGACCCCGTAGAGGCCGATGGCGGCGAGAAGCAGGCCGAGAAACGCAAAGCCGGTGAGAATCTGGTTGGTGAGGCGGAGATTGTGCAGGTTGCGGTCGAGCGCCTGCTCCACCGTGCGGATGTGGTAGGCGGGCAGGTCGGGATCGATCGCGGCGATGGCCGCAGGCAGGCTCTTGGCAAAGGCCTCCGGGGCGGTAGCGGTGCGCAGCGCGATCGACAAGTAGTTCCACGGTTCCTGCACCAGGGGTCGGTACATCTGCAGCCGGGTGTCGGGGGAGGCGAGATCGCCGGCAAAGCCCACGCTGCCGACGACGCCGATGACCTCGTCCCATTCCTTGTTGTTCGGGTCGGCCCGGCCGAGGCGCTTGCCGATGGGATTTTCGCCGGGCCAGAACTGGCGGGCGAGCGCCTCGTTGACGATGACGACGCGCGGGCCGTCGGCGGCGAGGTTGGCCGGGAACAGCCGGCCCTGGAGCAACGGAATCTGCAGGACGGAGAAATAGTCGGAGCTGACGCTGACATTGTAGGCGAGCGGGGTCTGGTCGCTCGGCGGCAGCGGACGGCCCTCGGGCACGGCATCGCGGGAGCTGTTATAGGCCCAGACGGGCAGAGCCGAGGCAAGTGCCGCGTGTTCGACCCCGGGCAGGGTCTGGAGCCGTTCGAGCGCGCGGGCATAGAAGGCCCGGCGCTGGTCATCGGTGCCGTATTTGGAAGCGGGCAGCGTGAGGGTGGCGGTCAACACATGGTCCTGGCGCCAACCCGTGTCCCGGGTGGTGAACCGCTGGAGACCCCGCACGAAGAAGCCGGCGCCAGTGAGCAAGGCAAGGGCAAGGGCAACCTCGCCGATGATCAGGCTGTGCCGGAGGCGGTGCTGGGTGCGATCACCGGTGGAGCCGCGCGCCTGCTGCTTAAGCGTGGTGTTGACGTCGGCGCGCGCCGCCTGCCAGGCCGGCAGCAAACCGAAGAGAAGTCCCGTCGCGACCGAGGCACCGAGGGTGAAAAGCAGGACCGGCAGGTCGACGGAAACGGCGAGACCGGGGTCCTCGGTGATGGTGATGCGCCGGCTGAGGGCGTCGGTGATCCACTGGGCGAGCAGGAAACCAAGCGCGCCGCCGGTGAGCGAGAGGGCCAGGCTTTCGACGAGCAACTGTCTCATCAGCTGCGCGCGGGAGGCGCCGAGTGCGGAGCGGATCGCGTAGTCGCGGGCCCGACCGGCCGTGCGGGCTAGCTGGAGGTTGGCGAGATTGGCGCAGGCGATGAGCAGGACAAAGCCGGAGAGGCCGAGCACGAGCCACGGCAGGCTGCGGCCGCTTTCGTCCATGGTCGACTTGTGAAGGACGATGACCCGCAGGCCGGTGCCCTCGTTAGTGTCGGCGAAATCCTTCGCCGAACGGGCGGCGATGGTGCTGAACTCGGACTGGGCCTGGCTGACCGACACGCCTGACTTCAGGCGGCCTATGGCGTTGAGGAAGTTTTTGCCGCGGTTGTGCAAGTCTTCGGTCGTCAGGGCAAGCGGCCGCCAGGCGTCGATCCGGCCCCAGAGCATCGGGTATTCCACGCCCGCGGGCATGACCCCGATGACCGTGACAGTTTCGCCGTCAACGCGGATCAGGCGGCCGATGATCGTGGGATCGGCGTTGAACCGCCGCTCCCAAAGCGTGTGGCTGAGCACGATGACCTTGTCGTGGCCGGGAACGAGCTCCTCTGCAGTGAAGGCGCGACCGAGGGAGGGCCGGACCCCGAGGGTGGGGAAAAAGTCGGCGTCTACGGCGAGACCGGGGATGCGCTCGGCCGGCTGGCCGGGTTCGGCAAAGCTAAAGGTGCTCCAGTCAAAGATGGTCATCCTCTCCAGCGAGGAAGTCTGGGTCCGGAGGTCAGTGAGATTGGCGGCCGAGTGCGGCCAGCTTTGCGACTGAGGGGAGGTGCGGAAGATGCGTACCAGGCGCAGCGGATCCGGATAGGGCGCGGTCTTGAACAGGAGCGTGTTGACCAGGCTGAACATCGCGGTGTTCACCCCGATCCCGAGTGCGAG
>CAZBLQ010000122.1:0-12152 GCA_964492635.1 uncultured Oleiharenicola sp. | reverse complement strand
AGCCCGAAACGCAAGCAATTAGCCGTTAGGCTAGCCTCGCTTGGCCCGGCCACAACCCCACTTGGTTTTTAGGGCAAGCGGAATGTAAAATCCCGGGATCTGCCATTGAGGGCGGTGTTGGCAGAGGGGGGCTAATATTTGCTTTTGTGATGAAGGGATTATGGCAGGAGTGGTGTTATACCGTCCAAAGCCCTCTCTCCCGTGAAAAATCACTCTCTGCCATTCGTTGGTCTGGCGCTGGCGCTCGTCGCCTCTTCTTCCAGTGCACAGTACCGTTCGGACCCGTCGGAACGGATTGCGTTGAACATCATCCAGACCGAGCCGGCGGTATTTCCCCTGAGCCTGCTAAACGGCATAGTGACAACTGGTGAGGCCACAGTCGTGATCGATGTCGATCAAAAGGGCCAGCTGAGCGACTATCTGGTCACGGGATATTCGCGCAAGGAGTTTGCGGACTCGGCTGTGGAAGCGTTGCGTCAGTGGAAATACGAACCACCCCTTTTCCGAGGCCAGCCATGGGCTTCGGTCCAGGAACTTCAATTCGACTATACCCGCACCGGGGCGGTGGTGACCTTCACCGGATTTGAAGCCATGAACGCCCGGATGGAGGAATTGGTGAAGGGCAGCTTTGCCTACCGCATCTATACCCTGCGGGAACTCGATCGCATTCCCACTCCCATCCAGGTCGTGTCGCCCGCGTCGCCCGCGGCCGATCCGAAAGAGAGACAACACACGGTGACCGTGGATTTCTATATTGATGAAAGCGGTCATGTGCGCCTGCCCTCCGTGATGCGGGAAGAGGTGGGCGATGCCTATGCCGCCAGTGCGTTGGACGCGGTCCGGCAGTGGCGCTTTGAACCGCCGATGCGCAAGGGCCGGCCGGTGGTCGTACTTGCCCGCCAGCAATTCAACTTCGTCCCCAAGCCGGAAGTCAAAGAACAGAAGTAACCGGACCGGTTTTTGTCGCGAGAGAGGCATCCGGCGGTGCTGTTCCCGTCGGGGTTTGGCTTCATCTTGCCGGAGCGTGTCTGGAGGCGATTCGACGCTCGCGCCAACGAACAACGCTCCGCGTCGTTTTTCAGACTAGCTCGGGCAAATCAATCTTTGGCCGCCAGGAATAGGCGGCGAACCGGCCTGGTCACTGCCTAGCGCGGCGCCGGCTCATTGATCAGCCCGGCGAGCATTTCCCGCAGTTGCTGGCGGGCTCGGTAGAGCCGGGTCTCGACCCCGCGTTCGGAACAGCCGGCGATCTCCGCAATCTCCCGGTAGGACAGCCGGTCGTAGTGGTGGAGCAGCAGCGTGACCTTCAGATCATGCGGCAGCCGGTCGATGGCGGTTCGCACGGTGGCGATGGTCTCGTCGTTTTCGAGGGCGGCATCGGGGGCCGGTTGCTCGGAGGCGAGTTCCATCGCGGGCATGACCCGGTCTGGATCATGGGTCCCGTTCCCCACCGGTGCATCGAGCGCCACCGTGGGATGGCGGCGCTTCCAGCGGTGGTGGTTGTGGCATAGATTGGTGAGGGTGGTGAATAGCCACGCGCTGAGCTTGGTGTCCGGCCGCAACTTCAGACGTTGCTGGTGGAGGCGCACGAACGTCTCGGCCACGAGATCGTGCGCATCGGCGGTGTTTTGCGCATACCGGAACGCGAAATGGTGCAGCGGGCGCTGCCAGCGGTCGATCAGGCCGTTGAGTCCGGCCGCTTCACCCCGCTGGAGCGCAAGCAGGCTGGCGGAGTCGTTGGGGGTATCGGAGGACACGGCGCGCAAGACCGGCGCATCAATTCAGGAGCAGTTGGGCCAGGGGCTCGGCGGTGGTGACCAGCCGGATGTAGCGCTGCCGTTGCTGCGGGGTCATGACCTCCGCGGAGGCGAGCACCAACTGGCGGGTGGAGTCGAGGCATTCGCGACTGACATGCCGGCGGGTCTCAACGAAACGGGCAAATTCCAGGAAATCCACCTGGTCTTTGGTGCGGCGGATCTGCTCAAACGCCTTGAACTCGCCCTGCAACTGGGCCACCTGGGCGGCCATCGCGCGCAGCTTCGGGCTCGAGGCTTCGTGGAGCGCCTTGATGCGGGCATACTGGGTGTTCGTCAGCTGCAATTCCGTCCGCATCCAGGCCAACTGGCCGTCGATTCCGTCGGCCGCGGCGGGCACGTGCAGCCGGAAGTAGGCGAGATGAGTGCCAAGCCCGATGACGAGGCCAAGAGTCAGAATGACAAAGGTGTGTTTCACGGGCGGGGCTCCTCGATTTGCGCGGTGAGCAGGGGGTCGATCAACTGCAGGTAGCTGCGGGCGAGCTGCTCGCTGCGTTGGCGTTGCAGGTGGTTGACGCGGACTTCGGCCAGAAACAGCCCGAGCAGCGCGCAGCAGGTGACAAACACCACGGCGAAGGGCGGACGGGCAAACCAACTCTCGACCGCCGCCCACCAGCCGACGGACAGGTCGGGCTCGCCTTCGGTCAACGCGATGCGGTGCCAGACCTCGGCGGCGAGCCGGGGCGGGGGTTCGGGTGTTTCGGACCAGCGATCGAGCAACGGGTCAAGCGGATCGGGAGGAGGAGTATTCATGGCGGTATAAAAAGGCTGACGGCAACAGGCATAACACCGCACACCCTGAAAGTCCTCCAAAATCTTTCGTCCATGCCGGCCGGCCGGGCGCGTTATTATCGGGCTTCCCCCGGAGCCCCCCGGGGCTGAAGGCCCGACGGATTGGCCTTGATCGCCGTGCGGGTTTGGGAGGATTCTGAGTTAACTTTGACCTCCAGCTCCAGCCTCTACACCATCCCGGAATCCGAGTTGTTCAGCCAGCTGGGCAGCGCCACCAACGGTCTGTCGGGCGATCAGGCGGCCAAGGTGTTGCGGGACGTTGGCCCTAACACGGTGGCCGCCGGCCGCCGCCACTCGGCGTTGTTCGACCTGCTGGAGCGCTGCCGCAATCCCCTGGTCATCCAGCTGCTCGTCATCGCGACGGTCTGCTACCTCACCGACGACATTCCCTCGACGGTCATCGTTGGCGGCATGGTTTTTCTTAGTGTCGTTCTCTCGTACATCCAGGAAGCCCGTTCCTCCCGCGCCGTCGAGAAACTTCAGAAGCTCGTGAAGACCACCGTCAATGTGCTCCGCGACGGAAAGGAGACCGATGTGCCGCTCGAGGACGTTGTGCCCGGCGACGTCGTCATCCTGGCGGCCGGCAGTCTCATCCCGGCTGACCTGCGCATCCTGACGGCCAAGGATTTTTTCGTGACCCAGTCCGCCCTCACCGGCGAGTCCATGCCGGTGGAGAAGGGCGCCGACAGCAACCAGCCGGCCGGCCGTTCGTCGTTTGAATACAGCAACGCCTGCTTCATGGGCACCAACGTTCTGAGCGGTTCGGCGCGGGCCATGGTGCTGGTCACCGGCGCCCAGACCTATTTCGGCTCGCTGGCGGAAAAACTCGGCGCGAAACGCGAACTCACCAGTTTCGACAAGGGCATCAAGAGCTTCACCTGGCTGATGATCCGGTTCATGCTCGTCATGGTTTCAACCACTTTCCTGATCGTTGGTCTGCGGAACCATCAATGGACCGAGGCGCTGCTCTTCGCCCTTTCGGTTGCGGTTGGCCTCACCCCGGAGATGCTGCCGATGATCATCACCGTGTGCCTGTCCAAGGGCGCGCTCATGATGTCCCGCAAGAAGGTCATCGTGAAACATCTCCACGCGATCCAGAACTTCGGCGCGATGGACGTGCTCTGCACGGACAAAACCGGCACGCTCACGCAGGATCACGTCGTGCTCGAGCGCTATGTGGATGTGACCAACCGCACCAGCGAGGACGTGCTGCGCTATGCGTACATGAACAGTTTTTATCAGACGGGCCTGCGCAACCTCCTCGACCGCGCCATCCTCGCCCACAGCGATCTCGACGTGGAGCGCAACTGCCGGAAGGTCGACGAAATCCCCTTCGATTTCAAACGCCGGCGCATGTCCGTCGTGATCGATTATGAGGACCGCCATGTGCTCATCTGCAAGGGCGCGGTCGAGGAAGTGGTCGCCGCGTGCGAAAACTACCAGGTCGACGAGGATATCAATCCGCTCATCCAGCTCATCCGGGACGACCTGATGGACGAGTACCGTCATCTTAGCGCCGACGGCTACCGGGTGCTCGCCATCGCCTACCGCGAATTCGACCGCACCAAACCGGTGTTCGCCGTCGCCGACGAGGCAGAGCTCACGCTGCTGGGCTACATCGCCTTCTTCGATCCGGCCAAGGACACCTCGGCCCGGGCGATCGAGGCTCTCACCCGCTCCGGGGTGGCGGTGAAGATCCTCACCGGGGACAATGAACTGGTCACCCGCAAGGTCTGCAACGATGTCGCGATGCCGATCACCAAGATTCTGACCGGCCCGCAACTGGCCGCACTCGACGACGAGGCGTTCGCGCGTGGCGTGAGCGAGGCCAACGTGCTCGCGCGGCTGACCCCGGATCAGAAGGAGAAGGTCATCAAGACCCTGCGGGCCATGGGACACGTCGTCGGCTTCATGGGCGATGGCATCAACGACGTGCTCGCGATGAAGGCCGCTGACGTCGGCATCTCGGTCGATACGGCCGTCGATGTGGCGAAGGAATCCGCGGACATCATCCTCCTGGAGAAGAGCCTGCTCGTGCTCGAGGACGGCATTCTGGAAGGACGGAAGGTTTTCGGCAATATCATCAAGTACATCAAAATGGGCGCGAGCTCGAACTTCGGCAACATGTTCAGCGTGGTGGGCGCCGCCTGCTTCCTGCCCTTCCTGCCCATGGCGCCAATTCAGGTGCTCGTGAACAATCTGCTCTATGATTTTTCGCAGACCGGCATTCCGCTCGACCACGTCGACGAGGAATATCTCGACAAGCCGAGACGCTGGAACATCAAGAGCATCCAGAAATTCATGGTCTTCATCGGGCCGATCAGTTCGATTTTCGATTACGCGACTTTTTTCCTGATGCTTTATTTCTTCAATTGCAAGGTGCTCGGGCTGGCCTCGCCCGCGGAGTTCGCCGCCCGGTTCGCGGACGCAAAGGATTCCGATGGCACCTACGCCGCCGCCCTTTTCCATACCGGCTGGTTCGTCGAGTCGCTGCTCACCCAGACGCTCATCGTCCACATTATCCGGACCCAACGGATACCGTTCATCCAAAGCCGCGCCAGCAAGCCGATGATGTTTACGACGCTGTTCATCATGGCGGTCGGCTGCTGGCTGCCCTTCTCGCCGCTGGCCCGGCTCGTGGGCCTGGTCCCGCTGCCGGCGGTGTTCTTCCTTTGGCTGTTGGTTTTTCTCGTGACGTACAGCTTCCTCACCCATTACGTGAAGATGTGGTTCTCCCGTAAATTCGGCACCGACTGATCATGCGCAGCATCCTCACCGCCCTCCAGGAAGGCCGGCTCTTTGAACTGCCCGATGCGGGCAAGGAGCGGGCCTTGGAATTTCTCGCCCGCATTCTGGATGCCAATCCCGACATCGAGGTTGGCACCGATGTCATCGAGGAGGTCAAAATGCGGGAGCACGAATGCAACACCGGCATCGGGCTCGGGGTGGGTGTGCCGCACATCCGCGCGAAACGCGAGGAAGGGGAACTCTACTGCGCGATCGGCTGGTCGCCCCAGGGCATCGACTACGGCGCGGCGGACAACAAACCCGTCCACCTCGTCCTGATGTATTACATCCCGGGGGCGCAGAAGAACGTCTACCTGAAGGAGATTTCCAGCGTCTTCAAGGCGGTCAAGAAGACCGGCGGCATCGAGCCCATCGTGAATGCGCCCGATTTGAATGGCGTCCGCAACCTGATGCTCGATTGGGTGGGCGGGGTCATGGGCGATGCCGGCCCGGAAGCCGTGGCGCGCATGATCAAGCTGGAGGTCAGGCAGGCCCAGGCCATCACTCCGGCCGCGCCCGTTGCACCCGCCGGGCCGGCTCTGCCTGGGCTCAAGCCGGGTTCCCGGATTGTGCCATTCACGGTGCTGGTTGCTCCGCCGAGCGGAATATTTGTTCTGACCCAGGACGCCGATTGCATGTCCGCTCTGGAAAAAGAGACGACATTGGCGGCCCATCTTGCCGCCGGGGTGCCGTTTTCCATCCTGAGCAGCACGGTGGTTGTCACCCGCACCACGCCTTATCTGGCCGGCCGGACGATTTACGAGTGCGTGGCCTTCATGGGCCAGTAGGTCTGCGGGGAATGGTTTCCGGGTGGCGGCGTCCGAAGCTCAGTCCTCGGCGGGAGGTGGCGCGGCGTGGAGCATGGCCTCTTCATGGTCGAGAAGTTGCTGGAGCGGGCGGTGAACCTCGTCGGCGATTTTCCCGCTGCGCCAGAGTCCGTCCACGGCGTGGCGTTCCGCCCGCAGGGCCGTGAACCGGTAGTGATGTCCCGCCCGGCGGCGACGGCGTGCACTCCGGCGCGTTTCACCCTCGGCGGCGAGGGAGGCCAGACGGTGCTCGTACTCGGCGATTACCTGGCCGAGCGCCGCACTGTGATCGGGGGCGGTGGCCTCGGCCTCGAGGGCGCGCAAGGCGTTGAGCCCGGCTTCCACCGCCATGGTGCGGGCCAGGCGTTCCTCCTGCGCGCGGCTGTCATCCTCGCGCAACCCCAGCCGGTGAATGAGCGCCTCGAGCGTCGTGCCCTGCACGAGCAGCGTCACTGCGATGACCCCGAACGCGAGGAAGATGACGATGCTGCGGCCGGGGAAGGGCGAACCGTCAGGCAGCAACAGCGGGATGGACAGCGCACCGGCCAGCGTCACGGTGCCGCGCATGCCCGCCCAGCCAAGCACGAGCCCCGTGGCCGGCCGGACTTCCTTGGCGCAGATTCCGGTCACCAGAAACGGGAGGAAAATGCCGGAAAAAACCCAGGCGAGGCGCGCGGCCATGGCCGTGCCGGCGACCGTGGCTGTGAAGCCGAGCAGTTGGAGGACGCTGTAGTGGCTGCTCACCGCCGCCAGCAACGGGGGGAACTGCAGGCCGAGGAGCACAAAGGCGATGCCGTTCAGCCAGAACAGCAGCAGCCGCCAGACGGCGAATGTGCTCTGGCGCGTTTCCACATCCATGCGCACCGGATCGCGCCAGCCGGAATAGAGGCCGGCGGCGACGACCGCCAGCACGCCCGACACGCCCAGCTTTTCGGCCGCGAGGTAGGCGGCAAAGGGCGTCATGAGCGACAGTGTGATTTCAATCAGCGCATCGGAACTCTGCAGGTGATTGAGCAGGTCGCGCAGCCGGCCGATCCCGTAGCCGATGGCCAGCCCGGTTGCGAAACCGCCGGCGGACAGCAGCGAAAATTCGACGGCGATGTGCCTCAGGGAGAAACTGCCGGCAATCACGGCCGCGAGGGCGAACTTGAATCCCACGAGGCCGGTGGCGTCGTTCATGAGGCTTTCGCCGTTGAGAATCGTCGTCAGGCGCGCGGGCACGCGCAGGCGTTCCGTGATGGCGTTCACCGCCACGGCATCGGTGGGCGAGACGATGGCGCCAAGCGCGAACGCCATGGCGAGCGGCAGGCCCGGCACGAGCCACCATGCCACCAGGCCGACCGTCACGGTGGTGAAGATCACCAAGCCGATCGCAAGGGTGAGGATGGCCCGCCGGGCGCGGACGAACTCGCGCAACGGCATCAGCCAGCCGTCGGAAAAAAGCAGGGGCGGCAGGAAGCAGAGGAAGAAAAATCCCGGGTCGAGCGTGAGCCGCGGAAACACCGGCAGGAGCGCCGCGCCCGCGCCGCCAAGCAGATACGTGATCAGTTGCGGCCACGGCAGCCAGCGCCCGACGACACTCAGGCTGGCGATCAGCAGGAGCAGGATCAGCGCGTGTTCAAAAGCGAGCATCGGAAGCTTGGAGCTGGGAGCGAGGAGCGGAGAGCAGGGAAAGGCGAATCCAAATGAGGCGAAAAAGATAAGGTTGAGAATCGAGAAATAGACACGGATCGCGCGGACTTGACGCTTAAAGCCTATCGCTTTCCAAACAGCTCCGTTATCCCCGTGGCGAAAGCCACCGGCAGGACGTTGAAGTGGTTCTTCCGCGGAAAGCGGCGGGAGATGATTTCCAATTTCTGAAACGGCTGATCCGCGAGTTGTTTTTCCAACAGCGCCAGGTCTCCGGCCATTGACTCGGTGTCCTCTTCGCCGGCGCTCAGGAAAAGTCGGCCCGGCAACGCGGACTGACCCGCCCGAAGCGCGGCCACTTGGTGGAGCATGGCGCGGTCCGCCCACCAGATCGAGGGGGCGCTCGCCAGATGGTGCGTGAAGAACGGTCGGGGTTGGAAAAGGGCATGGAGCACCAGCAGCGAACTCAGTGAGTGTCCCGCAATACCGCGTATATCCGGAATGAGGGGATGGCGTCTGGCTAGCTCCGGCCAGAGAGCGGCGGAGAGAAAGTTCAGGAAAGCGCCGGCACCGCCGCTGCTTGGTTCATCGCCATGGTGAACAGGGGTGTAGTCGCGTCCGCGTTTGTTGGCGGACCGGCCGTAGCTCGCGCCGTAGCCGACGCCCACCAGCAGCAAGGGTGGCACGCCGGCACTGGCGGGCAGTTGGCGGTACGCGTCGACCCCCGGGGCAAACTGATCGTCGCCGTCGAGGAAAAGCAGCACGGGCCAGGGTCCGGGCGACCGGGCCGGCGGCGCCTCGTAAATCCAGTATTCCGTACCGGTCTCGGGCGATGGGAGCTTGAACGTGGGTTTCATCCGGGCGTTGCGACCGCCCTGATCTAGGGAAGTCCGCGATCCGGGCAAGCAATCCGCGCTTATGGACGCCGGACTTTGCGCTTCTTTTCAACGGGAGCAGGGGCTGGCTCCGCCTGCGAGTTGCTTGTGGATTGCGCTCCCGACGGCATTGGGCGCAGGATGTACAACTTCGTTCCTGTCCGACCCCGAACACTCCCTCTCATGACCATCCCCTCGTTCATCCGTTCTCCTTATGCCTCGCTCGTACTCGCTGCGGCCTGTGCGTCAATGTTGCTGCCGGTTGCCGCAGTTGCGGCCGCCGGACACACCTTCACGTTCAAAAAGGGGGTGAACATCAGTCACTGGCTGTCGCAGAACGGGCCGGATCAGCCCTACGCGGCGGCCTGGTTTGACGAGGAGGACGTGGCGTGGATTGCCGCGCAAGGCTTCGACCACATCCGCTATCCGGTCGATGGCCGCGTGTGGTTGCGGCCCGACGGCTCGCTCGACGAGACCAAAATCGCGCCGTTCGTACGCGCGCTCGCCTGGACGAAAGCGCACGGCCTCGGGGCGATCCTCGACATGCATTTCCTGCCCGGCGCCAGTTTCGATCCCGACGACCAGCAGGGCGCGGCTTTCACCGATGACGCGCTGCAGGCGAAGGTGGCCGATTTCTGGGCGCGGGCGGCGCGGCGCTTCGCCGGCGAGGGCGACTACCTGCGTTTCGAAATCCTCAACGAGCCGGTGGCGCCGAAAAACGAGCAGCTCAATGCTTTCAACCGCCGGATGCTCGCGGCGATCCGCGAGTCCAACCCGATGCGCATCGTCTACATCACTTCGAATCGTTGGAGCGTCTTCACCAACGTGGGCGACATCGAGGTACCGGCGGATCCGCACGTGGCGATCACACTGCATTATTACGAACCCATGCTGTTCACGCATCAGCGGGCATCTTGGGCGAGGTTTCCCGCGAATATGCCCGCCGTGAAATTTCCGGGTCCGTTGCCGGACCTGACCGGCTTTGTGCCGGCCGATCATTACGCATTCAAGCCCGCGGGCTACGAACTGACGGTGAAGCAAATCGACGACGCGTTTGACCGGGTCGCCGCCTGGGCGGCCAAGCACGCGCCCGGCCGCGAAATCCATCTCGGCGAATTCGGCGTCTACGAGCCCGCGGACGCGGCGTCGAAGCGGAATTACCTCGCGGCCATCATGGCCAACACCACCCGGCTCGGCTGGGGCTGGGCTGTCTGGGATTATCAGGACAGCTTTGGCGTGCGCGATGGCGCCGGTCGCGCCACACCCATCCTTGAGGGGCTTTTCCCGCCGAAGAAATAGCCGTCTCCGCTCCGGGCGGAAAGCAAGAAGGGCCGTCTAACCCTAGACGGCCCCTCAACTAGCACACACGGACGAATATGCCCGCAGGGCGACATGGCGGCAATGGGGTGTCTGCCGTATTTCGCCGGAACCGTGGTCGGTGACGCGAGCGGAGGTCGGAAGCCAGGAATTTACCAACTACAATTTACGGCCTGTTTCTTGCTCCGCGAGAAAGACGACTGCCGTAATGCGGCTTCGCTCTTTCAAGAGGAGGACCGGTTGGTCCTTGAGCTGGGCCAGCAGTTCCTGATCCGAAATTATCTCAAGAACGGGTGAGGTTGCCGGCCGGTTTGCTACGCGGGAAGGTGCGGGGCGTGCCGGCCGGGTGACAAGAAAGGCGGCGACAACGGCCAGGAGCAATCCCGCGGCGAACCCGGCCTGTCTGGTTGCGCGGTGGCGGCGGGCCTGCGCGGCGGCGGCGCGGGCGAATTGTTCGCCACCGGCGTCCCCAAAGGTTTCGGCCAAAAGCTGTTCTTTTTTATTCATGGCGCTGGAGGGCGGCTCGCAGTTCGCGACGCAGGGCTTCGCGTGCCCGGGTAAGCTTTGATTCCACTGCCTTCGGGGTGATGCCCAGTTTTTCCGCCAAGGTCCGCATATCGTGGCCTGAAAAATACTTGGACTCGAGGAGGGTGCGATCCGCGGAATCCAGCCGGGCGAGCGCGGCATCGAGTTCGTCCATCAACCGGTCGTCGCCAGCCGGGTCGGCCAGTTCCGGGGGCTCCTGCCGCTTCCGGAACAGCAGGTCGGTGAAGCTGCGCTGCCGGCGCCAGCAGTCTTGCAACGCAGTGCGCGCCACGGTGCGGAGCCACGCCTTGAACATCGCCTCCGCTGCGCAGGACCGCACGTGCTTCGCGACGCGCAGGTAGGTTCGCTGCAGTGCCTCCTTCGCCAGATCCTCATCCCCGCGGGTCAGCGCCAGCAACTGTCGGAAAATCGCCGGCCCGTAGATGCAGTGAAATTGCGACCAAGCGTTGTCGTCGCCGCGCGCCAGCGCTTCAGTCAGCCGGCGCAGGTCCACGTTGGACGCATCACTCCCGTTTTCGCTGGAGATCAAGCTCGAGACCAGGTGGGCGGCGGCAGTGCGGATCACTTTTTGTTGGGCAGGCTGTCCATCACCCGCAGCGCCACGTCGATTTGCTGGTGCGTGCCGGCGACGAACAGCAGTTTTGTGGCGGGATGGTATTTGAAGCGCAAGGTGGAAGCCTGCTTCCCCGGATCGCCCGGATCGGCGAATTCACACGCATCCGTGATGGCTGAGATTATTGCCTGCACCTGCGTGGTGTCGTCGGTTTCATGCGGGCGGGAATTGTCCAGCTTGGTGTCGAGCTGGAAGGAAGCGAAGCCGCCTGGGGAACCCCCTTGATGAATGCGGGCTAGCACGGCCAGGTTGGGGCCGACCGGGTTAAGGGCGTAACCTTCCGGCTCCAGGATACGCCCGAGCGCAGCGAACACGGCATCGATCCGGACGTTGCGGACCGAAAAGGCAGGCAGGATGGGATCGAGTCCGGCGGTTTGGATGATCGAGAGGCCAAACGGTGAATCCTTTCTGGCGTCGAGGCTGGCCAGCAGCTTCGAGAGCGGCCCGCCGGGGAAATCGATCGTGATGCTGTAAGGATCAACGAAGGCGGGTTTCGGGGCTTCGCCGGTCGATTTATCCTCGGCCAGACTGAAGGAGAAGGGCAGGGCGAGGAGGGCGATGAGCACGAAGTGAGCGGGGCGGAGATGTTTGATAAGGTCCATACTCTCTATACGCACGCCGAGCCGAAATCCTTCGGATTTATTGCGGATGAGCACGGGGGAATTGAACCACAAAAGCACAAAGAAATGGAGAAGGCAGGTCTATCCGCGGAATACACGGAAGGCGGTCGCGCCGGCACAGCTCCTCGACAGGTTAGGAGCCCTGCTCACCGGGTGATCCTGATAAGTCGCCGCATGAGCACCTTGTTACCCTGGCCGGCTAGGTAGCGCACCTCGGCGTCACCGGCTTCCTTGGGCGCAACCACTGTCACCGGCGAGCCCTTTTTGGTGTAGGCGTAGTTCCCGTATTGATTGTCGGGATTTCCCGCCGGCACGAGGGCGATGAAGTCACCGGGGTTGTTCGGGCCGGTCCA
>CAZBLQ010000121.1:0-12377 GCA_964492635.1 uncultured Oleiharenicola sp. | reverse complement strand
GCATCGCGACCACCGGCTCGAAGAACTGAGGTCGAAAAATGCAGTTGGCCCACTAATCACACGAATAGACACGAATTGTCATTCTGAACGAAGTGAAGAATCCATGTTTTGGAGGCGGGGCGCCCTCACCCCGCGAAGCAGGCGTTGCGAAAGCTAAAACCAGCGGGGTGAGGGCACCCCACCTCCACCAAACCTAGCAGCGTTGCAGCCCGCTGAAACTACAGCGCACTCTGCAATACCTCCAAGCCGGCCCGGGAGACTCGCACGTCATCTTCCGAAGGACCGCCACTGAAAGCGGCGATCAGGATACCCGTTTTCCCCTGGCTCACCACTCCGCCCTGCCAGCCGAACTCTCCGGTCAGGGGCGGACGAACCCCGCTGCCGCTGTCTTTCAATGTTGCGGCCATTTCCGCGGCCTTCGCATAGGCGATGCCGAGCAAATTCGAGCCCTTGTTGTCCGGGGAAGGAGCGGTGGCAAGATTGCCAATCACCAGCATTTTTGACGACCACGCGTGAACCTGATCGCCTGGGGCGTACGCGATCACGGCGACGCCCTTGATCTTGAGTTCGTCGGCGCGCTGTTTCATCGCCCGCAGGGCCTTATCCGCCACTTCATCAAAAGCGTTGGTCGCGGTGTCAGTTGACTGAGGCTGACGGGCAACGGGCGCGATTACTTTGGGGTTGTCCTGGGCGGGCATGGGCGAAGTGCTCAACAGCACAGCAAGCGTCGGCAATGTCAGCAATCTCTTCAAGGAGCAGGATATCGTTTTCATGGGGCGCGCTGAATGGAAGCGAATGAAGGGCCTTTGATGCGTCCGGGTCGTTTTCGATGCAATGTGAAACGATGAGGGCGGTGGTCGGCATCGCCCAGGCAGCCAAGGCTTCCTTTGCGATGCTAAAGCAAGGTCATCACTGCCTGACCCAACCGGGTCGAGCTTCCGTGTGTCATCTTGCCATCGGAGCGGAATCCGGCTGGAAACCGATGGCCTTGAGCGCGGGGGCGATTTCGGGATTGGCCATGAACTTTTTCCAAACAAGCCCGGTGCGGTAATTCTCGATCATCACGACAATCGGTGCCTGGTTCAGCGCCATGTAGTCCTCGTCAAACCAGTTCTGGCTCTCGTTGAAGCCGTCATGGAACCCGAAGATGCCCCACGTCTTCGCGCCAAGGTCGCGGTAAAAATGCTTCAGGGCGGCCATGGATTCTGCCGGCGTGTAGGGCATGCATGAGAGTGACGCCATGATGTTGATGGTGCCATTGTCGTCGCGGGGCAGGGCGCGGCCGCCGCCCGAGTTGACGCCGGCGGAGCGGCCCCAGCAGTCCGCGCCGTAGCCCGTGAACTTCAGCGGATTGTCGATGCTGTAGGCCCGCTGGATCAGGGCAATGGCGCGGTTGTTGGTGAAATAGTTGGTGTAGCGGTCGCGCTTGTCGCGCGGATCAAAACCCATGAACGAGAAATGCGTGAAGAACAGGTCGGCGCCGTTGCCTTCGCCAACCTCGAGCTTGATGCCGTAGTAACTTTTGCCGTTGGTGTAGTGGTCGCCGTCGGTCGTGCGGCTCCAGCCCTGCCGGTAGCGCACGTGACGCTCGGATTGCCCGGCCCAGCCGGTGTGCCACAGGCTTGCGGGCACGGGGTGGGTGGGGGAGGCGATGGCGAGCAGGTAGATGATCATGGTCTCGTTCCAGCCGATGAGCGGGTGATGGATGTGGAAGCCGTGGTCGGGCGACCAGTGCCAGTAGAGCACGTCGCTGTCGGGCGACTGCCGGTACCAGTCCCACTCCACTTCGCGCCACAGTCGCGTGGCTGTATCGCGAATCTCGCGCTCGGTCGGGATGTCGCGATCAAAATACTGGCGCGCGGCCAGCAGACCCTGGATGGCAAAGGCGGTCTCGACCAGATCGCCACCGTTGTCGTATTTGCCGAAATAAGGCATGACCTTGCCCGTGCGGCCGTCGAGGAAGTGCGACCAGGCACCGTGGAATCGGTCGGCCTTGGCGAGGAAGCGGACGATCTTGAGCATCCTTTCTGCGCCCTGGTCACGCGTGACGAATTTCCGCTCCGTCCCCACGAGCAGAGCCATGATGCCGAATCCGTTGCCCCCCACGGCCATCATGTTCTCGTCGCCGGGCGTGATTTCCGGCGCCATGCCGGCGTTGGGGTGGCCGGCCTCCCAGTAGTACCGGAAGCAGCCCTCCTGCACCATGTCGAGCAGCTCATCGTCGTTCATCCTGCGGGTGGTTGCGCCGGCCGCCTCGGAGAGCGGCGACTCGTTGCCGGCGAGGTCAAGGGCGCTGATCTTGTAGAACGCCGTGCGCCCCGGCTCGCCGGTAAAATCCTCGTAGCGCGTCCAGCGTCCTCGCTGCGTGCCGACCGGCGTGAAGTTTTTCCCGTCCCACGAGCGATAAATGCGGTAGGCCAGCAAATCGGCGGCATCGCTGGGCCGCCACGTGAGATCACAGTGCCGTTCATAGCCCCGGACGGCAATGCCGGCCGGCGCTGGCGGTGGGGTTTTGTCGGTCAGGGCGCCGTCGATGACCATGATATCGTCGAGGTAAAGCGTGTGCTCCACGCCGTCGTCGAGCCCCTGCGTGAAAGTGACGCTGGCAGCGTCGCGGAGACGAAAGAGCGGGTCGCCGGTGTCCTTGTAGAGCGAGTCCTTCCCGTCGAACTGGAGTTTCACCCGGACCCATTGCCCGGCCGGAATGCGCTCGTTGCCCTTGACGAGCGTGACTGACAGCGAACCTTGTCCGCCGCTTTCCTGCAGGAAAACCCGGGGTGAGTTTGCCGCTGTGATCTCGGTATCGGCGTAGCACCAGAACGCCAGGGTGTCGCCGGCCAACTCGACCTTGCGCCAGTCGCGGTCGGGCGCGCCCAGCTTCATCTGCCAGTCGCCGCCGGGGGCGGACTTCCAGTGCAAGCGCAGCGCGTTGGGCGGGCTGACGAAGTGCTCGGTCGCGACGGGAAACCGGCCGTCGGTTTGCTCGAGCGTGCTCGGCGCGACGACCATGGTTTCGCTGTGGGCGTAACCGCCGCCGGCCAGGGCGTTGTCGAAGAGGACGTGCCGGTCGTAGGGCTCCACGGCGCAGGCGGTGATCGCACCCAGCAGGGTGATCGCGCCGATGGCCGGGCGGAGGAGCCTGCGGGCGGCGTTTGGACCTGTTGTTGTTTCCAGATGCATAAGGTGAATTCCTTGGTTAAGTAGAAACCGGCGGAAGGACGGATCAGAGGGGGGCTGAGAAAAAATTGTCCACAGTGGCGTTGAATGCTTCCGGCACCTCCTGCAGCGCGGCGTGCCCGGCGCCCGGGAAAATGTGCAGTTTCGCGTGCGGCAGGCCGGCGGCAATCCCGCGGGTGTGCACGGCCGGGATGAGATCTTGCTCACCGGCGAGCACCAGGGCCGGTGCCGAAATCCGGGCGAGATCAGCGGCCGTGATGTGTGGTTGGGTGACCATCAGTTGCAGTTGCTGGCAGACGACTTCCCATGGGCGCGATCGGTCGCCAGCGGCTAGCATCTGCCGGGCATGGCGTAATTCCGCGGTCATGCCCGCCAGGTCGTCAGGGGCGAGGGCATCCGGTGAGAGGTTGGCGCCGGAGAGTGCAATCCGGCGGATGGCGGCGGGATGATGCAAGGCGACGAGGAGGGCGACAATGCCGCCGTCGCTCCAACCAAGGACATCGGCCGGGACCGCGTGCAACTCCGCCAGCAAGCCAGCGACATCGTCGGCCATCTGTTCGTAGGTCAGCCGGCCGGAGCCCATCTCGCTGCTGCCATGCCCGCGACTGTCGACGGCGATGACCTGCCGATGGGAGCGGAAGAAATCAATTTGATAGCGGAGGGCGGCAATGCTCCCTCCGTTGCCGTGCAACACGATCAGTGGCGCGCCGGTGCCGTAGACTTCATAGTACAGCTTGATGCCATTGAGGATGGCCATATGGCCGGCGGACGGGTTGTGACCGTAGGGAGTGACTGGCTCAGCGGCCGGCAGAAAAGGCACAAATCCCAGGAGGGCGAGCGGGAGCATGCGCCACAGGCTTCCCACTCGCTTCGCAGGACGGCGAGGTTGACACTGACTCAGCGCATCGAGGCGGAAAAACTGTGGTGCGGCGAGGGTCAAGGGGAAGTTTTTTTGGGTTCGTTTCCGGATGTTCGTCGACGGCTCGTGAACAGAGCGGTCAGACGGCTGCCTCGGGCGCGGCCGGGATCCCGGCCTTTCTTTCCGCGAGCAGGGCCTTGATCTGGTAGGCGCGATCTTCGGTCAGCGGGTATTGGAACAATAACACGGCGCTGATGAGGCACAGGACCGGCGGCAGTCCGATCTCCCAAAACCGGATCCAGAACATGGTCGACTCGGTCTGGGTCGCCATCGCTTCCGTGAAGCCCGTCAGCCGCAGCAGATAGCCGCTGGCGACGGAGGCGATCGAGACCGCGACCTTCCACCACCAGTTGTAGACGGCGAAGTAAATGCCCTCCCGCCGGATGCCGGTCGCATATTCGTCCTCGTCGCAGATGTCGGAGATCATCGAGTTGACGAGCGAAAAACAGAAGACCATACCCAGCGAGAGGCAGATGGTGGGGATGAAAGTCAGCCACGGATGGGCCCGGTTGTAGCAGACGATCTTCGACAGGTTTCCGACGATGATGATCGCGAACGAAAAAAGCACCGTGAACCGCTTGCCGAACCGCTTGGACAGCCAGGCCATCGGCAGCACGCCGGCGATGCCGATCGCCGCCCAGAGGGTCCCGTTCTGGGCCATGAGGGTCGAGGCCGGGTCCTTGTCGCCGTTGAAGATGTAGAAAATGGAGACAAAATTGCTGAACCCCATGACCAGTTGGAACCCGACGATCAGGAGAACATAGGCGACCACGAGCTTGATGAAGGTGGCGTTGCGATAGGTGATCTTAAAGCTCTCCCAGACGGGAACCTTTTCCTGGGTCTTGATCTGTTTCAGCTTTCCCTCCTTGCAGACGGCCGCGCACACCAGCGCCGACACGGTGAGGATCACGCTCATGCCGACGCACACCCACTTGATGCCCGCCACGGAATCGCCGTGGAAAACGGGCCGGTTGGCGAGGTAGTAAATCCACGGCAGGGTGAACGCCCCGATGTTGCCGATGAAGCTCGCATAGGCGAACAGGCTGGTTTTCTCGTGATAGTCATCAGTCATCTCAAGCCCCAGCGCGCCGTGCGGGATCGAGTAGATGGGGACGACCGTGTAGAAGAACAGCGAGGTCACGATGAAGTAGGCGAACATCGCCGGCTGGCTCCAATCCCGGGGCACGGTCCAAAGCAGGGAGAACGAGATGCCGATCAGCACGCCGCCGACGACGAGGAAGGGAATGCGCCGGCCAAAACGCGAACGGGAGTTGTCGGACAAGTTGCCCAGGAACGGGTCCACGAACGCATCCCACAACCGCGGCAACGCCTGGGCATAGCCGATCCAGATCGCGCTGATGCCCAGGCCGACAATGTAGACGAGGCTCGTCAATTGCCCCACGGAGTTGACGGCGACAATCGTGACCACCGCCCCCATGCCGTAGGCGATTTTTTGCGACGCCGGGATGCGGTCTGCCGCTGCGGTGATATGCTGTTGACGCGGGGTCATGGTAATGGGGTGGATTTGTTTCGTGGCCGGATCAGCCGGCGGGTGACTTGGCGGGGCAAGGGAATGGCGCGGTGATTAGGGCCGCACACGAAAAGTCGCGCTCTGGCCGCCAGCGGTGAGAATGATCTCGCCGGGTTCGAGCAGGCGGCGGCCGTCGGCGTCGGGGAAGGAGAGGTCGCGAATCGGATCGATCTCGAAACGGAACACGCGGCTGGCGCCCGGGGCGAGCGCGGCCTGCTCGAAGAATTTCAGCTCCTTCAACGGGCGGGTGATGCTGGCGACCGGATCGCGGATGAACCAGAACACCGTTTCCACGCCTTCGCGTGCCCCGGTGTTGGTGACAGTGACTTCGGCGGTCAGCTTGCCGCCGTCCGCCACCTCGGTGCGGTCCAGCCGCAACGGGCTATAGCCAAATGCCGTGTAGCTGAGGCCGTGGCCAAATGCATAGAGCGGTGTCGTGGGCATGTCTTGGTAGGCGCCCTGGTCGCCGAGACGGCCGCGTGGCCGCATGTTGTGGTAAATCGGAATCTGACCGGTGGTACGCGGCCAGGTGACGGCCAGACGTCCGGACGGATTGCGGCGGCCGAGCAGGATGTCAGCCAGCGCGGCGCCGGCCCGGCTCCCGCCCTGCCAGGCGGCGACGACGGCGCCCATCTTTACCTCAAAGGACTGAAGCTCGACCGGCCGGCCCGACACGATGACGAGCACGACGGGCTTGCCGGTGGCGGCGACGGCCAGCGCGAGTTCCTCCTGCCGGCCGCCGAGTCGCAACGTGGAGCGCGAGGCGTTCTCTCCGCTCATCCAGGTTTCCTCGCCGACACAAAGAATCACGAGGTCCGCGTCGCGGGCGGCGGCGACCGCCGCGGCGAGGTCATCCGGGCCCTTGCCATCAACCGTGCAACCACGTGCAGTGCGGAGAAGGACGCCGGCCGGGAGGCGCTGCTTCAGCGCGTCCTCGATGCTGGCGGTTTCCTCGGGCCGGCCCTGCTGGGACCACGAACCGAGGAGGGCGCCGGGGTTGCTGGCGAGCGGGCCGACAAGCGCGAGGTGTTTCACCGTGGGGGCGAGAGGCAGGATGCCATTGTTCTTGAGGAGCACGATGGAGTGCGCCGCGAGTTCCTCGGCAATTTCCAACTGGGCGGAATCAGGCGCGGCGGCGGTGAGCACCGATGCCTCGGTGAACGGATGCTCAAATAGCCCGAGTTCAAATTTAAGGCGGAGCACCCGGCGCACGGACTCGTCCACGGTCGCCAGCGACAGGCGGCCGGCGGCGACGAGGGCGGCGACATGCTTGCGGTAGAGGCCGTCGGTCATGTCGATGTCCACGCCGGCGTTGATAGCCTTCTGCGCGGCCTCGGCGCCATCAGCAGCAAAGCCCTGGTAGGTGAGCTGGAGCACGGCGTTCCAATCAGAGACTACGGGACCGGTGAAGCCCCAGCGACGGCGCAGGATTTCAGTCAGCGTGTAATGATTGCCGCTGGTGGGCACGCCGCTGAGGTCGTTGAATGCACTCATGACGGTGCAGGCGCCGGCGCGGACGCCGGCCTCGAACGGCGGCAGATGCATTTCCCAAAGAGTCTGGGGCGTTATTTCCGTGTAGCTGTAGTCGCGGCCACCCTCGGAGGCGCCATAGCCGACGTAATGCTTCAGGCAGGCCGCGATGGAGCCGGGGCCACCTAACTGCGTGCCTTGGAAACCGTGGACGGAGGCCGCGCTGTAAACGGCCGAGGCGTAGGGTGACTCGCCAAACGTCTCGGCGATGCGGCCCCAACGCGGGTCGACGCAATGATCCACCATCGGGGCGAAGGTCCAGTCGATGCCGTGCGCCTTCGCCTCCGTTGCCGCCATGGCGCAGCCGCGCCGGACGAGTTCCGGATTCCACGTGCAAGCCTGGGCGAGCGGAATGGGCGTGATCGCGCGGTAACCGTGGATGACATCGGCGCCGAAGAGCGCGGGGATGCCGAGCCGCGACTCGGCGACGGCACGACGCTGGAAGGCATTGCGCGTGGCCAGCATGGTGTTCCACGAACCGCCAATGATGAAGGAGCCGTAAGTCGCCCGGAATTCGTCGGTGCGCTCGGCGAGATTGTTGGGGGTGGTGTCGCCGCTCCAGCCTTGGTGGAGCTGGTCAATCTTCTCCTCGAGGGTCATGCGGCCGAGGAGATCCGCGATGCGCTGTTCAACAGGCAGGTCGGCCCGGCGGTAAGGAAGCGGTGTTTCGGCGGGCACGGTGGAAATTTCAGCCAGGACGCTGCAGGCGGCAATCAGGTTGACGCCCAGAATGATATTCCAGGTTCGCATAGATTTGGGTTGGGATCAAAAGGCTTTCCGGTTGGATGTTGCCGGACAAGGGCGGGTTTTCAAAGTCAATGGGTGAGCCAATCCAGGATGGTGGCATGGCGGACAAAGCCGGAGAAGGTTTCGGTGAGCTTGTCATACCGCGTGAAAGCAACGCGAGCGGAGGGACGATTTATTCATGGCAGGGAAAGGCGTAGCAGCTTCGGTGGCGGTGCCGTGAACGCCCGCTCGGTTTCGCGACCATCAGGCCAGCGAATTCGCAGCCGCACCGGCAGGTCGGAATCGGGGTAACCGAAAAATACCGTCGCGCTCGACTGCGCCAGATAGCCCGAACCGGCGCTGATTTCGGTGGTCTGGGACGAACCACCGGCGAGTTGCAGCGTGAGACGTGCGCCGACCGACGTGGGATTTCCCGGCGCACCGCGCAGTGCCACGCCGAAACTGTGCCGGCCGGGCTGGCCGCGGTTGAGAAAGGCCAGCGGAACGTCGTTGTTGCGCGTCACGAAAACATCCGGCCAGCCATCCTGATTGAGATCGGCCAGGGCCAGCGCGCGAGCGTCGCCGGGTACGATGAATCCGCTCTCGGCCGGCGGCACCGGGGTGAACCCGCCCGCGCCGTCGCCGCGCAACAGCCAGCCGAGGCCGCCGTCGAAGCGTCCGGACTCGGGAATGGGCGCATAGGAATTGCCGGCCAGGATGACGTCGGTGCGGCCGTCCCCGTCGCAATCGCCGGCCACGATGCCGTGGACCGGGGCGATCTGGGCCAGCCGCGGCAGGGGCGTGAAGCGGTACGTGCCGTCCGGCTGCGAAAGAAAAACACCGCTGCGCAATTCGGTGGCGGCAAACCTGGTGGCGGCCGCGAGCACCGTCGCCGGAAACACCTCCTCAAGCGTGGCCTGCGCGTAAGATTCCGCCGTCGGGAAACGGCGGGCCAGCGACGGGAATACGCTCATCAGCGTCTCGCGGGTGCGCAACGGATACCATTTCCCCACCTCGGCTTGCGCTTCGACGAGCTGCGGGGCCGAGCCGTCGAGCACGACATTGGCGTAGAGCACGGCCGGTTCGTCGGCGGAGGCGTGATAGCGGGTGTTGAGTCCGATGTTGCCCACCACATAATCCGGCCGGCCGTCGCCGTTGAAATCCGCCGCCGCCAGCGAGCGCCACCAACCGGTGCCAGCGGAGGCGAAGCCGAGTTTTTCCGTCACGTCCTCGAAATGTTTTCCGTTCACGTTGCGATAGCACGCGACCGGACCCCAGTCGTAAGCGACCAGCAGATCGGGCCAGCCGTCCCCGTCCACATCGCTCCAGAGCGCGGCGGTGACCATGCCGCGCGTCGCGAGCGAGGGCGCGAACTCGGCCGTCACATCGACATAGCGTCCGTCGCGCCACGCGAGCAGGGCGCTGCGCGGCGCTTGCGGATAGCGGCCGGGGACGACGCGACCGCCGATGAAGATCCCGAGCCGGCCGGAGTGTTCGAAGTCGGCCGCCGCCACCGCGCCCACGCTGATCGGCAACGCGGGCAGCATCCCGGCCGGGGCCGGCGCGAACCGGCCGCGACCGTCGTTGAGCCAAAGGTGCGGCTGGTAAGCCGGAGCGTCAGCGGGCGCAGCGACGCCGGCCTTGGTCACCAGCAGGTCAAGATCGCCGTCGGCATCGGCATCCAGGGCGAGGATCGGTCCGTCGGCGACACTCACATTTTCCCTAAACACGTTTGCGCCGTAGGCGAAAAACTGGCCGTCGCCGAGATTGGACAGCAGCCGGCCGGACTCGCCCGACACACCGCCCAGAGCAAGATCGTCCTCTCCATCGCCATCAAAGTCGGCGAAGGCGACCGCGGGGCCGGGCCGGTTGAACCGGAAAGGCAGCAGTGGCTGCTGATTCAATTCATCCAGCGGAAGCTCATGATTGGGAACATCGAGATTCGCCGCCTGGCCGGTCTCGGTGAACAACGGAGTGGGCCGCACCGGTAGCGCCACGACCGGGGCATCCGCGGGTTCGGTGATGGTGTAGCGCCGGTCGGCGGCGAGGTTCCTGAAGGTCTGGCGGCGGCCGCTGGGCCACTCGACGGTCAGCCGCTGGATAAGAGTATTGTTGCCGAGGCCAAAGTGCACGATGGGCTCGCTCGTGGAAAGATAACCGCGGGCGAGAGTGAGCGTGCGCATCTGCGGACCGTCGGCGGTCGTGATCCGCACGGTGGCGCCGACACCGAAACGGTTGGACACGGTGCCGCGCAGATCGAGCACGACCGCATGACCGGTATCGGCGTCGTTGCGGCAGACAGTGAGTTCACCGTCATAGCTGGCGAAAACGAGGTCGAGGTCGCCATCGCCGTCGAGATCGCCGAACGCCGCGCCAAAGCCGACCCCGAGGTGATCGAGGCCCCACGCCGCACTGACGTTCTCAAACCGCAGTTCGCCGAGATTGCGAAAGGCCAGGTGTCGCTCGGCCAGCGGCGGACTCATTCTCATGATCCGAATGCTCTCGGCCATGCTCCCGGCGGCGAGGGAGCGTTGCACGAGGTCGGCGTTGGTAAATTCACGTACCATGCCGTTGGTGAAATAGACGTCGAGCCGGCCGTCCAAATCGAGATCTTCCAGGCGGACACCAAAAGTCCAGTCGGTCGCCGACAAGCCGGCCAGGTGCGCGGCCTCGAGCATGCGCCCGGCGCCGGTGCCGAGGAAAAGTGCATTCCGCATGTACTGGGGCGCGGCTTTGGGATACTGCTCGTCGTCCGGCAAAGCGTTCCTGAGTTTCGCCATGCCCCGATGGTCCTGGTAACGCGTGGTGGCCGCCATGTCAGCGACGAGCAGGTCGAGATGACCGTCATTGTTCAGGTCGCCCAGATCGGCGCTCATCGAGAAGTGCGGCGTGTGCGGGACGACGGAAGAGAGCACATTGGTGAAGGTGCCGTCACGGTTGTTGTGGTAGAGTCGGTCAGGTTGCCAGAAGTCGTTTGCGACATAAAGATCGGGCCAGCCATCCTCGTCATAGTCCAACCAGGTGGCGGAATGGCTCTGCGACTCGCCGGAAATCCCGGCCCGATCGGTGACGTTCGTGAACGTCCCGTCGCGATTGTTGTGAAAAAGATAGCCGCGCTGGCCATTGGGGTGCGCGGCATGGTCCAGCAGATTGGTCGTGATGTACACGTCGAGCCAGCCGTCGCGGTCGTAGTCGCAGAAGGCCGCCATCACGCATGAATCGGTGACATCGAGCCCATAGGCATGCGCCATCTCCCGGAAGGTTCCGTTCCCCTGGTTGATATAGAGCAGGTTCGGGGCGTTGAACCGGCAGACATAAATATCGAGCAGGCCGTCATTGTTCACGTCCACAAAGGCCGCACCCTGTTTCCATGGGCCCGCCGGACCGGCGACGCCGGCACGCTCCGTAACATCCTCGAATTTCCAGCCGCCGAGATTGCGGAAAAGGTGGTTCGGGCCCGTCTTGCTCACGACAAAAATATCCGGCCGGCCGTCACCATCGAAATCGCCGATGGCGACGCCGGTGCCGATCGAACCGGCGTTGAATTCATGGTAAAGTTGCCCCCACATCGCCGGATCGTCGTACGCATTGCGGGCCTTCAGGCCGGTCTGCTCCGGTGGCAAAGTCGTGAAGAGGGTCGGTCCGCGCGGGCCGGACCTGGCAGCCAACGGAACCGAGGCCAGCTCGGCCGGTGACACCTCGGCCGCCGACCCGGCGCCGACTCCCATGGCGGCCATTATGCCCAGGCAGAGACCATGGCATAGTCGCCTATTATGCAGGAGGTGCGGCAGAGCGGACACAGGGAGTAGGATGGGGCGGTCGGCGGCGTTGATCGATTTTGAAAAAGCCGAAATTGCCAAGCCTGGACTAAAGCACGATCTCGATCCGGTTGGGCCCGCCGGTGAGTCGCTCAGCGAGCAGGACGGCTGACGCGCGCAGCCCGCCCGTCCGGTAAGGATTCGCCTCCACCAGTCCATCGAGTCTCCGGCCATTCACCGTGATGAATCCGGGCGAATGCGCAGACGAGAGAACGCGGAACGACAGGGTGACCGGACGCCCGCAGAGGGTGACATCCGCCGCGAGTCCATCGAGCTTGCGCGGCAGCACGGGGTCGAAGACCACGTCGCCGAACGACTCGCGCACGCCGAGCAGGCACGAACGGACCTTGTGGAGAAACATCCCGGGGCCGCTGGAATAAAGCCGCCAGCCGCCGCGCACCGGCACGCGCCCGGTGCGGAGTTCGGGCCAGCGGGCCGCCGCCTCCACCCGGTCGGCGAAATCTGCGTCGGAACTGGAAAAGTAGACGTTGCTCTGGCGGGCGACAGCGCTGGAGAGGACCTGGTCAAGCGCGACGGGATTGACCACCTGCAGCGCTTCCCACAGCCGGTCGGCGTCGCCGAGCTTGGCCATGGCCTCGGCGTAGCGAAGGTGGGCATGCACGTATTGGAGGCCGATCTCGCGGCCGACGTTGGCGGCGGTCTCGGCGCGCTTGAA
>CAZBLQ010000120.1:0-12612 GCA_964492635.1 uncultured Oleiharenicola sp. | reverse complement strand
AGATCTGGCTCGGCGGCGACCACTACAAATGGCGGGCGATGCGCGCCAACGGCGTAAACGAGAAGTTTGTCACCGGCAGCGCGAAGCCGCGCGAGAAATTTGACGCTTGGTGCGCCACCGTGCCGCACACGCTGCGCAACCCGCTCTACCACTGGTCGCACCTCGAGCTGGCGCGCTACTTCGGGCTGAATGACATCATCAACCCGTCGTCCGCCGGCAAAATCTGGAGCGAGGCCAACGCCAGACTGGAGAACATGCGCGTGCATGACATCCTGGCAGCGAACAAAGTGGCCGTCATCTGCACGACAGATGATCCGGCCGAATCGCTCGACCAGCACAAGCAGATCCAGAAGCTTGGCATCAAGACGCGGGTCTATCCGACCTTCCGGCCCGACAAGGCGCTCATCGTGGATGCGCCCACGGCCTTCAACCCATGGATTGAGAAACTCGCCGGCGCCGCCAGGACCAAGGTGAAGACCTTCGATGATTTCCTCGCCGCGCTGGAGAAGCGACATGGCGATTTCCACGCGGTGGGCGGACGGGTGTCCGACCACGGCATGGAGAACGCCTTCGCGGAGCCGTGCACTGCGGCGGAAGCGAAGGCGATTTTCGCCGCCGCCCGCAAGGGCAAGGCGGCCTCGCCGGCGGCCCAGGCCAGGTTCGCCTCGTTCCTCATGCTGGAATTCGGCCGGTGGGACGCAAAGCGCGGCTGGACGAAGCAGCTGCACCTCGGCGCCATCCGGAACAACAACGCCCGCCTGCTCGGCAAGCTCGGACCCGACACGGGCTTCGACTCCATCGGCGATTTCTCCCAGACCCGCGCGCTCAGCCGTTACCTCAACACGCTCGACTCGACCGACGAGCTGCCGCGCACCGTGCTCTACAACGTGAACCCGGCGGACAACTATGCCTTTGCGACGATGATCGGCAACTTCCAGGACGGCACCGTGCCCGGCAAGATGCAGTTCGGCAGCGGCTGGTGGTTCCTCGACCAGAAGGAGGCGATAGAGTGGCAGATGAACGCGCTGTCGAACAACGGCCTGTTGCGCCGCTTTGTCGGCATGCTCACCGATTCACGCAGCTTCCTGTCCTACACCCGCCACGAGTATTTCCGCCGCGTGCTGTGCAACCTGCTGGGCTCCGAGATGGAGCGCGGCGAGCTGCCCACCGACCGTGAATTGATTGGCGCGATGGTGCGCGAAGTTTGCTTCAGCAATGCCCGGGCCTACTTCCGGCTGGAACTGGATCCGGCCTATCGCTGAGCGCGCCCGGTCCGGCCTTCACCGTCTGAATTCAATGCGCGCAAAAAATTAGCCCTTGTCCGCCATCTGGCGGGCCCACAATCTCATTCGCATGATCATCCGAAAGCAGCTGTCCCGCGTCCTTTTGATGTCGACGGGCTTTCTCGCTGTCATGCCAGTGACGTGTCATTCGATTTTCGCCAAAAGGAGCCCGAAGGCAGACGACGGCTACGAATACGTGTCTGTCAGCGGCTCGCGCATCCCGCTGCGGGTAAAGAAGGGCGAGGCGATCACCCCCGGTTCACCGGTCGATGTCATGAGTGGCGAAGCCTTGAGAAATTACACCCAAAGAAACACGAGCACGGAGAGAATAGGCGGCGGAAAGTGACGCCGCCGGCCCGGTGACACACGAACAGGACCATTAGGGTTTCCGGTTTTTTACTGTCCGGCACCGGAAGGAGTAGCGGCGCTTTTGGTTTCTGGCTGGACTTCGGCTAGATGGCTCCAGTGACTCTTCCCGCGATATCGCGAAAGATTCCGGCAAGTTATCGTGTCAGCCCGTCCGGCTTTGGCACATCCCCAACCCCAAAATCGCCTGCATGATCTCCAATCCCCTCCTCGGTGTTGTGTTCCATTGGCTCGGCGGCCTCGCCTCTGGCTCCTTCTATGTCCCCTACAAGGGCGTCAAGAAATGGTCATGGGAGACCTACTGGCTCGTTGGCGGCATCTTTTCCTGGATCATCTGCCCATGGATTTTTGCCGGGTTCCTGACCAACGATCTGCTCGGCGTGTTGCAGCAGCAGTCGGCGAGCACGCTGTTCTGGACGTTTTTCTTCGGCCTGTTGTGGGGCTTTGGGGGACTGACCTACGGCCTGACGATGCGCTACCTCGGCCTTTCGCTAGGCACCGGGGTGGCTCTTGGCTATTGCGCGGCACTCGGCACCCTGTTGCCACCGATCTTCAAATCGTTCGTGCCGGCAATTCCGGTCCCCGAGTCTTTGGTCGAGATCGCTTCGAACCGGGCGGGGCAGATCACTTTGGGCGGCGTCGGGATATGCTTGTTCGGCATCGCCATCGCGGCCCTGGCCGGTTGGACCAAGGAGCGCGAGATGCCACCCGAGGAAAAGGCGAAATCGATCGCCGAGTTCAGTTTTGGCAAAGGCATTATCGTGGCGACTTTCTGCGGAATCATGAGCGCCTGCTTTGCGTTCGCGCTCACCGCGGCGAATCCGATCGCCGAGGCTTCGCTCCACGCCGGCACGGACAAAATCTGGACGGGCCTGCCCAAGCTGGTCGTCCTGCTGGTCGGTGGCTTCACTACCAACGTGGTCTGGTGTGTCATCCTGAATTTTCGCAACCGTTCGGGCTACCAGTATCTCGCTTCGTCGGTCCGGGCCGAGCATGCCGGGCTGACCGCGTCAGGTGGGGAGACGGGTGGGGCCAGGCCGGCGGCCGCTGAACCGACGGCTGCGGATCTCAAGGTGCCCGTGTTCGGCAACTACTTCTTCTCCGCGCTCGCCGGGACGACGTGGTATTTCCAGTTTTTCTTTTATACGATGGGGGAAACGCAGATGGGGCGGTACGGCTTTGCCTCATGGACGCTGCACATGGCCAGCATCATCATTTTTGCCACGATGTGGGGCTGGATCTTCCATGAGTGGAAAGGTTCCAGCAAAAAGGCGCACCTGCTCATCGCTGGCGGCATCGCTTCACTGATTCTTTCCACCATCGTCATTGGCTACGGGGCCTACCTGAAGGTCGGGCACTGAGCGAGCGGTCCGGCCGTGGTGAACCACCTCCAGTGTTTTCTCCCGCCCCCGGGGTGGCCCGCCCTGGGTTTAAAGAGGTTGCCCGGGCTGTGAACCGGACAAAGCCTGACCATCAGAAGCGATGTCCGCACCAACTCACCGCGCGCTCAGTTGCCACCCCGGGTCTTTCGCCCTCCGATGAATCCCCGTTTTTTGCTGCTGGCCGCCTTGCTCAATCCTGCCGCCGCCCTCTTCGCGGGTGAAGCTGCGCCTCCGCCCCTGCTCCATCTGGTCGGTGATTCCACGATGGCGGACAAGCCGGTCGATCCGCCCAACCCCGAGCATGGCTGGGGACAGATGCTGCCGCTGTTTTTCCGCGACCCCAGCCGGATCCGGAATCACGCCGCGAACGGTCGCAGCACGAAAAGTTTTATTGATGAGGGCCGCTGGCAGAAAGTCACTGAGGCGCTGCGACCTGGCGACTTCGTGATCATCCAGTTTGGCCATAATGACGAAAAATCCGAGGATCCGGCCCGCTACGCCGCGCCCGATGGCGCTTATCGCACCAACCTCACCCGCTTCATTCGCGAAACCCGCGCCAAAGGGGCCACCCCGATCCTCGCTACTCCGATTGCGCGGCGCCGATGGGACGGGAGCGGACAATTGATGGACACCCACGGCGCCTATCCCGAGGCCATGCGGGCGGTCGCGATTTCGGAAAACGTGCCACTCTTGGAACTTAACCGCCTGACGACCGATCTTGAGCGGGCGCACGGCCCTGAGGGATCAAAAAAATTGCACCTCTGGATCGAGGCCGGGGTTTACAGTCGCAAGCCCGATGGCTACAAGGACGACACCCACTTCTCCGCCTACGGCGCCACCGCGGTGGCCACGCTGGCAGTTCGTGAAATGATCCGCCTCAGCCTGCCCCCGGTGGACTGGTTGAAGTAGCCCGTTTAGCTTGCGCCCTCGTTTACCCATATGAACAAAACTATTTTTGGCCTCCTGATGACCGCCCTTGTCGCCGTCAGTTATGCCGACTCCGCTGCCATTCCCCTTTGGCCCGAGGGCGTGCCTGGCGCGAAGCCCGGTCTCGGCGCTGAACGCTGGTTTGACGGCCACACCGCCAACGTTTCGGAACCCACGCTCACGGTCTTTGCGCCCGCTGTCGACAAGCCCAACGGCACCGCGGTCATCATCTGTCCCGGTGGCGGCTATGTGAACCTTTCCGTTGAGCGCGAGGGCGTGCAATATGCCAACTGGCTGGGCACACTCGGAGTCACCTCCTTCGTGTTGAAGTATCGTCTGGCCGAGTTCGGTCATCCCGCACCGCTGCAGGACGTGCTCCGCGCCGTGCGTCTCGTGCGCTCGCGTGCCGCGGAATTCAAGATCAACCCCGCCCGGATCGGCGTGATGGGCAGCTCGGCGGGCGGGCATCTTGCCGCGAGCGCCGGCACGCTGTTCGATCATCCTGCGGGGAAAACCGGCGCACCGCTCGATGTGACCAGCGCCCGCCCTGACTTTCTCATCCTGATGTATCCCGTCATCACCATGGACGACCCCGCCGTTCACGCGGGTTCGCGGAAGGCGCTGCTTGGTGCCAGCCCGACCCCGGAATTGCTCAAGCTGATGTCGCTGGAAAAACAGGTCACTGCCGCCACGCCGCCGACGCTGCTTATCCACACGCAGGCGGACAAAAGCGTGCCAGTTGAGAACAGCATCCTGTTTTTTCAGGCTCTGACCCGGGAGCATGTGCCAGCCGAGATGTATCTCTTTGAGCAGGGTGCGCACGGCATGGGCATGAAGGCCGGACTCGGCACCGCGTCCGAATGGCCGCGGCGCGCCGAGGAATGGCTCCGAAACAGAGGCCTGCTCGACGCGAAATAGCCGGGATATTAATCCCCACTTATCGTCAGACGGCAGGGGAGGCGGGAGCGATGACGACCTCGAGGCCCTTGGCGCGCAACGCCGTCACGAGAGGCTCCGGCGCATCGGCGTCGGTGACGATCACGTCGACGGCGGAAAAATCCGTCAGGAAAAAAGTCGAACGCCGGCCGAACTTGGTGTGGTCGATGCAGAAGATAACCTTGGCTGCGCCGGCGATCATGGCGCGCTGGATGTCCACGATCAGCGCGTGCGAATTGTAGATGCCATCCTCGGCGATGCCGCTGCCGCTGAGGATCGCGACATCGGCATGCATGCGGGAAAACGTCTCCACCGCATGCGGCCCCACCAGCACGCCGAGCCGCGGATAGATGACGCCACCCGAAAGATGCACTTCATGGCGGTTCGAGGCGGAGAAGAGATTCGCGACCGGGAGCGAGTTGGTGATGATCTGCGCGACCTTGTCTCCGAGGCGTTTCGCGACGTGAAAGCAGGTCGTTCCGCTGTCGATGATCACGTTCTGCCCCGGCTCGACGAGCGCTGCACAAGCCTCCCCGATGGAGTCTTTCTCAGCGATCTGGTGGGTGTCGCGGACGTTGAAAACGAATTCGTCGGTCTTCGGTTGTTGCAGGGTGCGCGCGCCACCGTGGGTCCGCCTGATGGATTTGGTCTTTTCCAGTGCCACCAGATCACGCCGGACGGTTGAAACCGACGCTCCAAAATGGTGTGCGAGCTCCTCAAGTGAGGCGAATTCAGCCTTTTGCAGGTAGGACTCTATCTTTGATTGGCGCTCCTCGGCTTGCATCGCGATGCTGATAAATGGAAGATTATGGAAGATATTGCAATCTTTACATTGACTAAATGAAAGATTCTTGGCGTAAATTGACCGAAATCATCGTTTTCCCGAATGTCCTTACCTCCGCCATCACCCCATCGAGTCGAGATCGAGCATCTCGTGCGGCGGTCGATTTACCAACGTTTGGGCAGGAATCCTCCTCGCACCGCGCTCGCTCCGAATCCGTTGCTGGTTAATATCAGTGCCCGGCACTGTCACCTCACTCCGGAAGCGGTCGAGGCGCTTTTCGGCAAGGGAGCCAAACTTACGCCGATGAAGTGGCTTTACCAAAAAGACCAGTTTGCCGCCAAGGAAACGGTCACGCTGGTCGGCCCGCGCAGTCGCGTGATTTCCAACCTCCGCATCCTCGGTCCTTGCCGGAGCCTCAATCAGGTCGAGCTCGCGCTCACCGACTCCATCGCGCTGGGCTTCGATGCCCCCGTCCGTTTTTCCGGCAACGTCAAAGGCACGCCCGGTTGCATGCTGATGGGCCCGAATGGATTTTTTGAAATGAAGGAAGGCGTCATCCGCGCGGCCCCGCATGTGCACATGCATCCGGCCGATGCGGTGTTTTACGGCGTGAAAGCCGGCGACTTCATGCGGCTGCGCGTGGGCGGACCCTGTGCGACCACTTTCGACCGCCTGCTCGTGCGCGTGGACCCAGAGTTCAAACTCGAGGTTCACATCGACACCGACGAGAGCAACGCCTGCGCGCTGCAACCCGACACTCCCGTCGAACTTCTCAAGTAACCGTCAGTTTTACTCCTCCCTCAACCCACCAAAACATTATGAGTGATTCCATCGGCATGGTAGAAACCAAGGGCTATGTAGGCAGCGTCGAAGCCAGCGACGCCATGGTCAAAGCGGCGAACGTCTCCCTCGTTCGCCAGATCCAGATCGGCGGTGGCTTCGTCACCGTCGTCGTCAAAGGCGATGTCGGCAGCGTCAAGGCCGCCGTCGAAGCCGGCTCCGAGGCCGCCAAGCGTGTCGGTGAGCTCGTCTGCTCGCATGTCATCGCCCGGCCGCACGCCGAATTGCTCCGCACCGTCGGGCTCTAACCGCAACTCCAACCCCCATTCTTTATGGCTATCCAGGAAGCAATCGGACTGATTGAAACCAAAGGTTTTTGCGCGCTGCTCGAGGCATCGGACGCCGCCCTCAAGGCCGCCAGCGTCACCATGACCGGCTACGAAGCCGTCGGCAGCGGCTATGTCTGCGCCTTTTTCCGTGGCGATGTCGCGGCGATCAAGGCTGCCATCGACGCCGGCGCCGAAGCCGCCTCGAAGGTCGGCGAAGTTGTCGCCGTCCAGGTCATCCCGCGCCCACACGAGGAACTCGCCGGCCTCGGCAAGTGGCTCAGCCAGGTTCCGCTGGCCTGATCGGACGTGCGTTTTGTAGGAGCCTGCTGGCAGGCGATTCCAAGACGCTCTGGTTTGCGTGTGGACGCACAGTCGCGCCGCACGCAATCGAAAATCCGCAATTCAAAATCGAAATCCTGTTGAACATCCTCGTCGCCAATCTCGGCTCGACCTCGTTCAAGTTCCGTCTGTTTCGCTTCGACGGGACGGGAAGGGCGTCGTTGCTCGCGAAAGGCGGCTACGAGCGCGTCACCGATTACGGCAAGGCCATCGATGACTGTCTCGCGGAACTTCGGGCCGCGGGCCACGTCCGCTCGTCCGCCGACCTGCATGGCGTCGGTTTCAAAACGGTCCTCGGGAAAGATCTCACGGGTTGCGTCCCCGCCGACGAGCGCGTCATCACCGCGCTCGAGGGTTTCCGCGAAATTGCCCCGGCGCACAATCCGCCCTATGCCACCGGCATCCGGCGTTTCCGCGAAAAACTTCCCGGCGTTCCGCTCGTCGCGCTCTTCGAGACGGCTTTCTACCAATGGGTGCCTGAAGCAGCGACGCGATACGCGGTGCCTGAGGCGTGGTATCAGGCTGGCGTGCGCCGTTTCGGCTTCCATGGGGCGAGTCACAAATTCGTCGCCGAGCGCTCGGCTGAACTGCTCGGCCGTGCCGACATCGCCGCGCGGGTCCGCAATCTTTACCAGGCGGACCCCGCTCCGGTCGCCGCCAACCAACCACCGCTCCGCATCATTTCCTGTCATCTCGGCGGCAGCAGCTCCGTGACCGGCATCCGCGACGGTGTCGCCATCGGGACCAGCATGGGACTGAGTCCGCAGTCCGGTTTGCCGCAGAACAACCGGGTCGGCGATCTCGATTCCGCCGCCGTGCCGTTTGTCATGAAGACGCTCGGTCTTCCGCTCGCCGAGGTCGAGCGCCAGATGACGAAGGAAAGCGGCCTGCTCGGTCTTTCGGGTGTCAGCAACGACTTGCGCGACATCCTCGCTGCCGTGGAAAAAGGCAACGCCCGCGCCCGGCTCGCTCTCGATGTGTTCGTTCACTCCACCCGCCACTGGGTCGGCGCCTTCTTCCTCGCCCTCAACGGCTGCGATGCCCTCGTGTTCACCGCCGGCATCGGCGAGAACAGCCCTGACGTCCGTGCCGCCATCTGCGCGCAACTCGACCAGCTCGGCCTGCTGCTTGATCCGGCGAAAAACACCGCGCTGCGTGGCGAGGGCGAAATTTCCGCCGCCGGCTCGCGCGTGAAAGTTTTCGTCATTCCCGCCAACGAGGAACTCGTCGTGGCGCGCGAGACCCTCCGAAACATTTCTGCCCACCAATCCAACTAAACCACTTGCCTCGCCGAAGCTCGTGAGAGCGTAGGCGGGTCCCAACCCACAAACATTATGTCCTCCAAAGCCATTGGTCTCCTTGAAACCCGGGGTCTCACCGCCCTCGTCACCGGCGTCGACGCCATGCTCAAGTCCGCCAACGTCTCCCTCGCCGGTCCCATGAAACAGGTCGGCAATGCGCTCGTTACCGCCGTGGTGATCGGCGACGTCGCCGCGGTGAAAGCCGCCACCGACGCCGGCGCGCAGGCCGCCCGCACGGTTGGCGAGGTTGTCAGCGTGCAGGTCATTCCGCGCCCGCATGACGACGTCGCCATCATACTGCCCAAGGCGCCCGCCGCCCCTGCGAAGAAGTAACCCGGCCAGGCTGCCGGCCTGCGCGTCGCGCGGATCGGCTCCCGGTTTCAACCCATCACTCCCATGTTCCTTGCGCGTGTCATTGGTTCCGTTGTCTCGACCAAGAAGGACGAGGCGATGAAAGGCCGTAAACTCATTGTGCTGCGTCCGCTCCTCGTGGATGAGGCCAACCCGACGCAGTTTCGTCCGGGCGCGAACACCGTTGTCGCTGTCGACACCCTCGGAGCCGGGCTGGACGAGGTCGTGCTGTTCTGCCAGGGCAGCTCGGCGCGCCAGGCCACGGGCATGAAGTCCCTGCCGGTTGACGCCGTCGTCGTCGGCATCGTCGACGTCGTGGATGTGCTGAACAAGAAAATCTATCCCGCGAAAAACAAGTAGGGCGGGTCTTTGACCCGCCTCATGGTCGCGATTTCAAAAACCAATGTTCCTCTCCTGTCATTCTGAGCGCAGCGAAGAATCCATTCTTTGTGGGCGGGGTGCCCTTACCCCGTGTGGCATGACTGACGAGGGCATCTGCCCTCTCCATGGATTCGCTGCGCTTAGAATGACAAACATGGGAAAAAGGCTTTCGCCATGAGCACCACCTTGCAGCTTGATGAGCAGGCCCTGCGCGCCGTGGTCGAAGATGTGATGCGCAGTCTGGGCCGTTCGCCGGTCCTGTCGCCCGCCCCCGCACCGTCTGCGCCTCCGGCCTCAAAACCCACCGCGCCGGCCATCCGTCGGGGTGGGCCGCGCTACGGGGTGTTCGAGGACGTGAAGGAAGCCTGCGCCGCCGCCCACGCGGCGTTTGAACAGCTCAAGGAAAAGGGTGTTGCCGGTCGCGCCAAGGTGGTCGAAATCGTCAAGGAGATGGTTACCGCCAAGGCGGCCGAGTGGGGGAAGTTTGAGTTTGAGGAAACGAAAATCGGCCGGCTCGAGCACAAGATCGAAAAACTCCAGATTGTGAAACTCGTTCCCGGGGTCGAGTGGATCAAACCCTACGGCCTGAGCGGTGACCACGGCATCACGTTGGAGGAGCACACGCCGTTCGGTGTCGTGGGTGCAATCCTGCCGGTCACACATTCCGTGCCGACGCTAAGCGGCAACATCATCAACATCGTCGCCGCCGGCAATTCGGTCGTTTTCAATCCGCATCCCGGTGGAGCGCGGTCCGCCGCCCTGGCCGTCCGGGCTTACAACGAGGCCATCCACGCGGCGCTCGGCATTGAAAACCTCGTCTGCACTGTCGAGAAACCGACGCTCGAATCGTTCGACGCGCTGACCAAGAGCGAGTTCATCAACCTGCTCTGCATCACCGGCGGCCCGGCCGTGGTGAACGCCGCGATGAAATCCGGCAAGCGCGCCATCTGCGCCGGCCCTGGCAATCCCCCGGTCATTGTTGATGGCACCGGCTGCCTGAAAAAGGCCGCGCGCGACATCATCCAGGGTGGCGCGTACGACAACAATCTCCTCTGCATCGGCGAAAAACAGGTATTCGTTCTCGAGCAGTTCGCCGACAAATTCATCGAGGGACTCAAAATCGCCGGCGCTGTGCAGCTCAACGCGGCCCAGCTGGCCAAGCTCACCGCCGTCGCTTTCACCGTTTCGAAGGATTCCGGCGGCTGCTCGCACGCCGTGCTCAATCGTGCGCTCGTCGGCGCTGATGCCGCGGTGCTCGCCCGACACGCCGGGACCAGCGTGCCGGCGAACACGCCGCTGCTCTTTGCCGAAACCGAGGTCGATCATGCGTTTGTGCTGGAGGAGCAGATGATGCCGATGATTCCGGTCGTCCGGGTGAATAGCATCGAGCAGGCCATCGAGTTCGCCAAGAAATCCGAACACGGCTACAAGCACTCCGCGATCATCCACTCGCTCAACGTCGATCACATGACGCAGATGGCCCGGGCGCTCGACACCACCCTTTTCGTGAAGAACGGCCCGTCTGTCGCCGGCCTCGGCCTCGGCGGCGAAGGCTATCTCAGCTACTCCATCGCCACCACGACCGGCGAGGGCATCACCAACCCGGGCACTTTCACCCGCACGCGCCGCTGCGTGATGGTCGACAACCTTCGCATCTACTGAGCCGATGAAACGCTCGTCCATAAATTCGTATGCAGGGCCGGCGCTTGTCGCCGTGCCGTTTCCCGTGGCCCGCCGTCAAGCGGCGGCTCTACCGCAACCACCTGAGCCATGATCCTTGCACGCGTTGACGGGGTAATCGTCTCGACAGTCTGCCATCCGAGCATGACGGGCTGCCGCACGATCATCTGCCAGCCGCTCGATGAGTCGGGTCGCGAAGAGGGCGCGCCGGTTCTTGCCCTGGATCCGCTCAGCGCCGGTCAGCATCAACGCGTTTTGATTTCGACTGACGGGTCGCACACGCGCGAATACGTGAAGGATCCCAAATCTCCGTTGCGCAACATCATTCTTGCCATCGTGGACGAGACGGAAAAGGAGACCGCCTGACCATGCGCTTGGGCCATGTCATCGGCAAGGTTACCCTTTCAAAACAGGATCCCGCCTACAAGGGCGGCCGGTTCTTGCTCGTGCAGCCGTTCGCGAAGGCGCAATTCGGTGGTGCGCCCATGACGCCGCTTGCTCCGGGCAACAGCCTCGTCGTTTACGACAATCTCGGCGCCGGTCTCGGCCATGTCATCGGTTTCACCGAGGGCGCTGAGGCCACCGCTCCCTTCGACCAGCCAACGCCAGTTGATGCGTTCAACGCGGCGCTCGTCGACGAATTTTTCTACAATCCACCCGCCTAGTCGGGCCGCACACACTTTCACTCTCCCTTTCACTTTCCTTCCACCATGTCCAACGTCATCACCGCCCGCGAAGCCGAGGAACTCCTCCGGAAAGGAGAACAGCCGCCGGCCGGAGCCATCCTGACCCCGTCCGCGCGCGACCTGCTCCTCGGCCACACCAAACCCGCCTTCAAGGCCACCGGCAAGGCGCCCGCCATCGTCGCCACTGGGAAAAAAACTTCGGGGCCCAGCATCCCCGACTACGAGTTCAAGTGGACGCCGGGTGCCGATCCGAAAACACCCGCCGAGATTGAGAGATTCTTCAATTCACCCGCGCTTCAGGTTCTCAAGGAACGCATCTGTGACATCGGCCGCCGTCTCTGGCAGCGCGAATACACGGATGGCAACGGCGGCAACATCACCATCCGGGTCGGCGACAACCTCGCGCTCTGCACGCCCACGCTCATCTGCAAGGGTTTTATGAAGCCCGAGGACATGTGTCTCGTCGATCTCGACGGCGACCAGCTTGCCGGCACGCGCGTACGCACCAGCGAGGCCAAGACGCACTTTGGCATCATGAAACGACAGCCTGCGTGCAAGTCCTGCGTGCATGCGCATCCGCCGCACGCCACCGCCTTCGCCATCGCCAACGTCGACATTCCTTCCTGCCTGATTCCCGAGGCCGAGGTTTTCCTCGGCAAGATCGGCGTTGCGAAATACCAGACGCCCGGCACGCCCGCCAACGCCGACGAGGTCGGCGAGGTCGGCAAGATCCACCAGGCCGTGCTCATGCAAAACCACGGCGTCATCGTATGGGGCAAGGATGTCGAGGACGCCTATTGGAAGATGGAGAACATCGATTCCTACTGCCGCACGGTCTGGATCGCCACCGGCCTCGGTGGCGGGCTGCACCGCTTCACTGGCGGCCAGGCGAAGGAACTTATCGATCTCCGCCAGAAACTCGGCATGCCCGATCCGCGCGCCGGCCTCAAGGAGTGCGAGCTTTGCGACAGCGCCGAATTCCGTCCCGGCACCGTCAGCGCCCAGCCGGCGAAGGACAGCGCGCCGGCTGATCCCCAGATAGAGGCGGTGGTCCAGCAGATCACCGAGCAGATCCTGAAACAGATGA
>CAZBLQ010000119.1:0-12619 GCA_964492635.1 uncultured Oleiharenicola sp. | reverse complement strand
GCGAGCTTGCTCGCGACTCAAATCCCCTGCCGTCGCGAGCAAGCTCGCTCCCACAAAGAAAAGGTGCCGGGGAATAAACCGAGGCGCCAAGTAAGTGATAAAGGGCAGGAACCGCGTATCCCGCTTGCGCTGAGACGTGCCGCCTGCACCCTGACACGAAACTTTTTGCGCGCATGAAAAAGACAGTTCGCATCGGTATCATCGGCATTGGCAACATGGGAAAAGTCCATGCCCGGCACCTGCTCGAGGGCAAGGTGAAGCGCGCCACACTCGCGGCCATCGTGGACCGGGATCCCGTCCGGCTGCAGAAGCTGCCTGGCGTGCCGGGATTCGCGGATTGCGCAGAGCTGTTTCGCGCCGGGTTGGTGGACGCCGTCATCGTGGCCACGCCCCACTACCATCACACGGTGGCGGGCATCGCGGCGTTGCGGGCGGGACTGCATGTGCTGGTGGAAAAACCGCTCTCGGTGGACAAGGCCGACGCCGAGAAATTGCTCGCGGCGCACACCGACCGACGGAAGGTCTTTGGTATTGTGTTCAACCAGCGCACGGACCCGGCCTACCGCCGGTTGCGCGAGCTGGTGCGCGGTGGCGAACTGGGAGCGGTGCGCCGGGTGAGCTGGACCATCACGGATTGGTTCCGACCGGACGCGTATTTTGCCGGCGGCGGGTGGCGGGCCACCTGGGCGGGCGAGGGCGGCGGCGTGCTGATCAACCAGAGCACCCACAACCTTGACCTCTTGCAGTGGATTTTCGGCCCGCCGGTGCGCGTGCGCGGCTTCTGCCGGTTCGGCCGCTATCATCCCATTGAGGTGGAGGACGATGTGACAGCCTACCTGGAGTTCGCCAACGGCAGCCATGGCACGTTCATCACCTCGACAGGCGAGGCGCCGGGCACCAACCGCCTCGAGGTCGCCGCGGAGAATGGTCGCGTGGTGATCGAGCCCGGCTCGTTCCGCTACACCCGCAACGCCGAGCCGATGTCGAAGTTCAGCCGCAAAGCGCGCGAGCCGTTCGTCAAGCCTGCGACCACGGAAGTGCCGGTGCAAATTGAGGGCACAGGCGGGCAGCACCTCGAGATCGTGCAGAATTTCGTGGAGGCCATCCTCGACCGGCGACCGTTGATTGCGCCGGCGGCCGAGGGCATCCGGACCGTGGAGCTGGTCAACGCGATTCTCCTGTCCAGTTGGACCGGCCGCACCATCGAGCTGCCGATGAACAGCGCAACCTACCGGCGCTGGCTGAAGCGGAAGATTGCGGAAGCGGCGAAGCGGAAAAAATAGAGCACGGCGGCTGAGTGAAAGTCCGCCGTCAAATGTGGGCCTTGAGATGACAGGATATTTGGAAATCAGGCCGGACCGGAACCATTCAGACAGAATTGACTGCGGATTACACTGATCAGCACGGATCAGAGTATTGCCGGGTAAACACGGAAAGGAATGCGGTCCCTGTCAGTGATTAGGGCGCCGCCGCCCAGAGGCAGAGCGCTTCTCCGGTAGTATAATCCGTGTTCATCCGTGCGATCCGTGGTGTATCCGTCAGACTTCCTCTAAGAAACTTCCGGCTCGTTCGTCTGTCTGGATAACCATTCCATCTTGTACCCATGAATCCACTGCGTGCCCTTTCATTCACGGCCGTCGCCTCGGCGGCCTTGGCCCTCAACGCCGCCGCCCAACCCGCGCTGACAATCTACAACCAGAATTTTGCCGTCGTGCGCGAGCGAATACCGCTCGACCTCAAGGCGGGCGTCAATGCCGTGACCTTCAGCGGGGTGACGGTGCACCTTGAGCCCGACTCGGTGGTGCTGCGCGATGTCACGGGCAAAATCGCTTTGCGCGTGCTGGAGCAGAACTACCGCTCCGACACGATCTCGCCCGGCCTGCTGCTCTCGCTCTACGAGGGCAAGACGCTCGACTTCATGGTGCGCGACCAGAACGGCAAGGAGTCCCTCGTGAAGGGCAAGGTCATCCGCAGCGGTTATGTACCGAACTTCACCGGCGGGCAGCAATACGGGCAGAGCTTCTACATGCAGCAACAGGCCATGCAGGCGGCGGCCGGTTCGCCCATCGTCGAGGTGGACAGCAAGCTGCGTTTTTCGCTGCCGGGCGAACCGCAGTTCCCGGCACTCACGGACGACTCGATTCTCAAGCCGCAGCTCGCGTGGCAACTGGCGACGGACAAAGCGGCGAAGTTCGACGCCGAGCTGAGCTACATCACCGGCGGGATGCGCTGGGAGGCGTCCTATAATCTCATCGCCCCCGAGAAGGGCGACACGCTGGACGTCATCGGCTGGGTGACGATCGACAACCAGAGTGGCAAGCAGTTCGACAACGCCACCATCAAGCTGATGGCCGGCGACGTCAGCAAGCTGCAGCCGCAGGATAACGAAATAAGATATTATGCGGCGGCGAAGGCGGCGCTGGATGAGGGAGCCCAGGCCGGGGTGACCGAGAAAGCCTTCGACGAGTTCCACCTCTATTCGCTGGCGCGACCGACGACACTGCGCAACCGCGAGACCAAGCAGGTCGAGTTCATCCGCGCGACCGGGGTGAAGGCGAAGACGCTCTACATCTACAACGGCGCGGCGATCGGCCAGCAATACCGCGGCTGGAACATGGAGAACATCCGCAACAACCGGGACTACGGCACACAATCGAACCCGAAGGTGTGGGTGATGCGCGAATTCAAGAACAGCGAGGACAACGGGCTCGGCCAGCCGCTGCCGAAGGGCCGCACGCGGTTCTACCGGCGCGATGACGCCGACGGCCGGCTGGAGTTCACCGGCGAAAACACCATCGACCACACGCCGAAGAACGAGACGGTGCGCATCTACACCGGCGACGCGTTTGACATCGTGGGTGAACGCAAGCGGACCGACTACCTGCTGACCAGCCGGCAGGACCAGTTGGAAGAGGAATTCGAGATCACCCTGCGCAACCGCAAGGCCGAGCCGGTGGAGGTGCGCGTGGCGGAGCGGTTGTACCGCTGGGTGAACTGGCAGGTGATCACCAAGTCGCACGATTTCGAAAAGACGGATGCGCAGAACATCGAGTTCCACGTGACCGTGCCGGCCGACGGCGAAACGGTCGTCAAGTACCGCGTGCGCTACGACTGGAAGTGAGCCAGTGGAAGCCGCGCCAGGATAGAGCAGATCGAACTCCCGCTACGGCAGCTTGTCGGGCGGGGCGTGTTTCAGGATGAAAGCCGTGACCTGTTCGTAGTAAGTGCGGCGCAATTTTTCGTCGGGCAAGCCGTGGATGCCCTCGGCATCCTTGACGATTTCGACTGACTTGCCGGCGTTGCGCAGCGCGCGGGCCATCAGTTCGGACTGGGCGATGTCGACCCGTTGATCCTTGCGCCCATGCACGAGGAGAACGGGTGCCTTGACGGCAGCGGCTTGATGCACCGGGGAAATGGCGCGGTAACGGGCAGCGTTTTGTTTGACGTCGGGAAAGTAGTCGGTTTTCCACTGATAGAGTTCGCGGAATTTCTCGCGATCGGATCGCGTTTCGAATTCCCAGTCGTAGACGCCAGCAAAACCGACGACACAGGCGGGCAGGTCGGGGTGGCGGGTTGCCAGGCTGAGGGCGATATAGCCGCCATAACTGCCTCCGCAGACCACGAGTCGTCCGGGGTCCGCGATGCCTTGAGCCACGGCCCAGCGCAGACCCGCAGCAACGTCTTTCACAGAGTACTCTCCCACCTCGATGATGTTGTTAAGTGCGTAGTGCTCACCGTAACCAGTGGAGCCGCGATAATTCACCTGAAGAACGGCGTAGCCGAGCGAGGCTAAATATTGGACCTCCGAATTGTACCCCCAACTGTCGCGCACAAAGGGGCCGCCATGAATTAGCGCGATCAGCGGCAGGGGTTTGCTCCCGGCACGGCCCGGCGGCAGGGTAAGGTAACCGTGCAGATCAACGCCGTCGTGGGATTTGAATTCGATCGGTTTCATTGGCGAGAGTGCCAGACCGTTAACTTTGGGATGTTGATTGAGGATGGCGGTGAGCTGACCGGTCCCGGGATTGAACAAGTAGTACTTGGTCGGTGACACGTCGGAATTGGCGACCAGGAGAATCTCGCCAGTCACGGTGACTCCGAGCGGCAGGACAATCGCTCCCGGAAGGGCCGGGGTGAGCTGGGCCTGAAGTTTTTCGACTTGGGAATCAAACCAGATGAACTTCAATTTCTCGGTCTCATAGACCAGGCCGCGAGCGGCCCCGGTATGGGGATCACGGACAACCTCGGGCGCGACATCGTAAACCGGGTCGGAGACCGGTTGGTCGGTGAACTGGCGGGTCGAGAGGTCAAAGGGCTGCATGACGAAGCGACCGGCGTCGTTGGGGGAGGAAACCAGCAAATAGTGTCCGCTCAGGTCGAAGGTGATGAAATCCGTGCCATTCGGTAGTGGCAGCGACTGCCAGGCGGATTTTTCAGTCTCGCGGTAGATAAAGGAATGATGCCCCTCCTTCTCGACGACCCTGGCGAGGCGGACATGGCCCGAGACATCGGTCAGCCACCGGCGGACGTTTCCCGGGTTGTTTTCGATCAGTTGGACGGTATTGCGGGCCGGATTGTAGCGGTAAAGCGGGCTGTAGAACTTATCATAGGATTGCTGAGCGAGGAGTACGCTGGTTGGATTCTGGGGCAGGGGATCCACCATTTCGTAGATTGGCCCGAGATCCGGGATTTGTTGCAGATGCCTGAGATCCGCGTCCACCAGCCAATGGCCAAGATAGATGCTCTTGAAATCGTTCGGGCCGGTGGACGGGTCATCGACCCCCAGCTTGTGGGCCGGCTTAATGGGTTTTCGCACATACTCGAAAAGCAACTGGTCCACCCCGACCCAATCGAAGTTGATCACCTTAAGCTCAGGGTCAGGATCGGTCGAGGCGAGCTTGCGGGTCTTGAAATTGTAGGTGGTGAGGACATACCCGCCATTCACCTCCTTTTGGAAGGCGAGGTGAGAGCCGCTCGGGGAGAGCTGCAGTTTCTCGAAATCTGGCGCGGAAAAGAACCGGTCGATCAGGTCGTGGACCCTCGGCGAAAGATCAGGCTGACTTGCGCGGATCGGGTTCCCTGATACGAGCAGGATGAGGCAAAGCAGAATGCAACGAACGAGGCTCAAAGGAAGCGTTGGTGTGGAGCAGATGACCCGGGCCCACGAGCCAACCGCTTAATACGATTTGTTCGGGCAAGATGGTGCGCTCACACCGTGGTCAGTTCCTTCTCCTTGCTGGCGAGATGGGTGTCGATGTCCTTGATGGCCTTGTCGGTGGCGGCCTGGATTTCCTTCTCGAGGCGCTTCTCCTCGTCCTCGGACATCTTGCCGTCCTTCTTGGCTTTCTTGACCACTTCCATCACGTCGCGGCGGACGTGCCGGATGTTGACACGGCCTTCCTCGGCCAACTTGTGGGCCACCTTGACGAACTCCAAGCGGCGTTCCTTGGAAAGGTCGGGCAGCGGCATGCGAATAAGCCCGCCGTCAACGATGGGGTTGATGCCGAGGTTGGCCTGCTGGAGGGCTTTTTCCACGGCACGGACGAGACCCTTGTCCCAGGGCTGCACCTGGATGAGGCGGGGGTCGGGTGTGCTGATGGCCGCGCACTCCTTGAGCCGCATCATGGAGCCGTAAGCCTCGACCATGACGCCTTCCACCATGGAGGGCGAAGCCTTGCCGGTGTGGATCGTCGTGAACTCGTGCAGCGTGAAATCAATGGCCTTTTTCATGCGGGCCTGGGTGTCGGTGAGGATGGGGTGGCTCATGGGGAAAAGCGGTTAGACGGGAGCAAAGAGCTGGTAGCCTAGGAAAAGAAGGAAACAGTGCAATCCAACTCCATGCTCCGTGCTCCCGGCTCAGTTGTGCACCAGCGTGCCGATTTTTTTGCCGAGCACCGCGTCCTTGATGGCGTGCTCCTGGCTGAGATTGAAGACGAGGATGGGCACGTTGTTGTCGAGGCAGAGGGAGAAGGCGGTGGAATCCATGACGTTCAGCCGCTGCCGGAGGGCGTCGATGAAGGTGATCTCGTCGTATTTGACGGCATCGGCGTGCTTCGCGGGATCCTTGTCGTAGATGCCGTCGACCTTGGTGGCCTTCATGATGATGTCGGCGTGCAGTTCGGAGGCGCGGAGGGCGGCGGTGGTGTCCGTCGAGAAGTAGGGGTTGCCGGTGCCGGCGACGAAGATGACGACACGCTTCTTCTCCAGGTGGCGCATCGCGCGGCGGAGGATGAAGGGCTCGGCGATCTGGTTCATCGGGATGGCGCTCTGCACGCGGGTCGTGACGCCCATTTTCTCGAGGCAGTCCATCAGGGCGAGGCCGTTGATGACGGTGGCGAGCATGCCCATGTAGTCGCCGGTGGTGCGGTCCACCCCGCGTTTCGCGCCCTGCAGGCCGCGGAAAATATTGCCCCCGCCGATGACGAGGCAGATCTGGGCACCCAGCGCATGGATCTCCTTCACCTGTTCGCAAATCCTTTCGAGAGTTGCCGCATCAATCGCCTCACTGCCCTTCGTGCTCCGCAACACTTCACCGCTGAGCTTCAGGATAATCCGCTGGTATTTGAGTTTTGAGGAGGCGGCAGTTTTGTCAGGCATCAGTTCACATGAAACCGGTGCTTAAAAGGCGCGTCAATGCCTGAGATACGGTCGCCGGACCGTCCGGTTAGGCCCGATTTACTTATGCTGGTTCGGCGGCTGGACCACCGGCTCACCCCGCGACTCCCTTCTGGCCGCCCAGAGGATGACTGAAATTCCGATGACAAGGAACACCAGCACTCCGAGTATCATGCTGAAATTCACCTTGGTGGTGCGCTTGCGCACGTTTACAAGCGGTTGACCGGCGGTTTGTGGTTCGAAGCCCATGGGAGTTATTGGATTTAACCATCATAGACAGTGGAGCCGGGGATAGGTGGCGTGTGATTTTGCGACTAAAAGATTCATTGCGAGCGACGACGCGGATCCGGCCAGCGTGGTATTTCACCCCTGAATATCTGCGCCGGTGGCTCTGAAAAAAATTGCCTCGCCCTCCGGTTTGTCCGTCATGGAAATCCGGTCGACCCAACCACACCCCTCCGGCATGAAATTCGAACACTTTGCCCTCAATGTGCCCGATGCCCGCGCGATGAGCCGCTGGTATGTGGAGCAACTGGCTTTCCAGGTGGTGCGGCGGCGCGAGGATGCGCCCTACACCCATTTTCTGGCGGATGAAACCGGCCGGGTGGTGGCCGAACTTTACACCAATCCCTCGGCCGTGATCCCAGACTATGCCGCGCAGCATCCGCTGGTGTTTCATTTTGCGGTATTCACGACCGACGCCCGCGCCGAGCAGCAGCGCCTGGTCAAGGCGGGGGCGACTCTGTTTTCGGATGAAACCGCACCGGACGGCTCGCGTCTTGCCATGCTACGCGACCCTTGGGGGGTGCCTTTGCAACTGTGCCAGCGCGCCAACCCCTTCCCGGGATTTTAGCCGGGTCATCCTTTTCGTCCCCACTTACCCCATGCCACTTCCACGCTGCATCCCGCGGCGGCGAAAGCTGCTGCCCCTCGCGTTTGGCTGTGCGCTGTGGGTTGCGGGAATGTCTGCGGCGGAGCCGGGGCTCCTCTTTTATCTGTCGGGCGACAAAGGCACGACGGCGGACTTCTCCGCCGGCGGCACGCCGGAGCCGAACTTCTCCTCCGAGATAACGGTGATTCCCGATGGCGCGAAGGGCGCGGCGCTCAGTTGTGGTGACACAGAACGCCTCTCGTGGTGGGCTCCGGGTAACATCTACGCACAGCGCGGCACGCTGTCGTTCTTCTGGCGGTCACGCTATCCCGTCGGCCCGACCGAGTTTCCCGTTTTCCGCGTGGGCTACGCGGAGCATTCAAGCTGGGACATGGTCTGGCTGCGCATCGACTACAACGGCCACGGGTTTGATGCCTTCGTCACCGACGCCAGCCTCGCGCGCACCCGTGTGTCCGTCACGCTGCCGGATTTTCCCAAGCCGGCCGAGTGGGTGCATCTCGCCCTCGCCTGGGACGAGACGCGCGGCATCCGGTTTTATGTGAACGGCCGGCTGGCAGCCAAAAACGAAACCAGCGCCATCTATAATGCCGCGCTCGACCAGTTCGGTCCGCATTCACGCATCATCAGCCCGCACAATGTGCAGAGTGACTACAACTTTGTCCGCGGCGGTGACATTGACGAGATCCGCATCCATGACCGGATGCTGTCCGACGAAAATATAGCCACGCTGGCCCGGGGTGACGCGCCCGTCGATTTGCCGCCGCTGCCCGTCCGCGACCTGGTCGATCCACGCTGGCGCGACGAATGGTGGCTGCGCTACGGCTGGAACCGCCCACAGGACCTGCCGCCGGCTCTCCCCGCCGGGGATGTCTGCGTGCGCAAGGTGGAGATTCACGATGCCTACGACCTCAAGCGCTGGTGGTGGAAAGCGACCGATGGCATCCGGGAAACCACCTGGCCGGGCGTCTACAACCGTTCACGCCTGCCCGGTCGCAACGATTACTTCCAACTGCCCGACTGGGATTGCTACGTGGATTCCGGCAAGGCGATCACCTTCGTGCTGCCGGACGAACCGTGGAACCACCTGGAAATTTCCGGCGCCGCCTGGGGTCGGATGGAATTGCTGCCGCCCGGCACTGACAACGAAACCGCGAGTGCGGCGCCCGCCGAGTCCGTGCTGTTCGAGCGGCCGAAGGGCCAGGAGAAAACGGTGCACGCACTCGCCCGTGCCATCACCGGCCGGAAAATCCGCTTCATCAACGTCGAGCAGGAACAGCCCATCGGCGAACTCTCCGCCTATAACGTCACCGCCGGTCGCGAGCCGGCCGGCAGCACGAAGATTGCGCTCCGGTTGACCGCCTTTGCCGAGATTGATGCGCCCAGTATCGGCCCGCTCTACAGCTTCATCAACGGCCGTTATTCGGCCGATGAGCGCACCAGCATGGTCGCACTGCCCCCAACCTCCGTTGCCGGGCCGGCCGCCACGGAGAAATGGCCGGGCCGGCCGCGCGCTTTGCCGCTCGTGCATGTCCTCATTCCCAATTCGTGGGACGATCTTACGGACGGGCTCGACGGTATCGCGATCGACCTACCGGCGTTGAAGGTGCAGCCGACCCATGGAGAATATTTTCCGCTGAACATCCGGGTGAAGGATCCGCTGTGGCCACTGCGCGATATGTTCGACTTCACCTTCAGGGTGAAGCCTGGCGAAGCGCACACGCTGTGGCTCGATTTGCGCGACCGTTTGTTGCCGCCGGGCAAGGGCCTTTACCTGACCATCGCCGCGGCGGGGCCGGACTTCGGCGCAGCGTCGCTTGAGGGCGCCGCGGTGCGTCTCGTGTTCAAACCCCGCGAGGCAGCGCGTGCCGAACATGAGCTGGACCGGTTCACCCAGGTGCGTGACAGCTACGCGATGCTGGTCGAGGAACATCCGCACAGTCCCAAGCTCAATCTCTGGGTCCGCTTCGAGACCGACCTCAAGGATCTGCTCCGCGTCAATCCCGACCATGTCCTCGGCCGGCAGTACGCCGCGGCGGGGATGGGGGCGCCGCGCCCGGAGTTCACCCAGCCGGTGCCACCGGCCGGAGTGCCGCTCTGGGCGTTCCGGCAGACGGAACTGCTCGGCCGGGTGAAAAAATTTGTTCTGTGGTACATCGACCACCGCCAGTCCGATTTCGGCGATTTTGGCGGCGGCATCTCCGACGATGTCGACCTGCTCAACACGTGGCCGGGCGTCGCGCTCATGGGCTGCGCGCCGGAAAAAATCAAAGTCTCACTGCATGCGCTCCTCGAGGCGGCGTTCAAGAACGGGATGTTCACCAACGGACTGCCCACCATCCAGGCTGATGAACTGCACAGTTACGAGGAGGGCATCGACTGCCTCGGCGCAAACTTGATCCTCGACCACGGCAGCCCGCGCCAGCTCGAGCGCGCCATGGTCACGGCGCGCGGCGTCGAAGGCCTGACCGGGGTCAATGCCGCCGGCCACCGGCACATCCGCACGTCGTACTTCAACGGTCGGAAAATGGCGGAGGAGGAACCGTGGGGCCGCTCGAAACCCTATTCGTATCTCGTGCTTCAGCCCGGTCAGTTGCTCGTCGATTTCAACGGCAGCCCCGAACCGAAAAAATACCTGTTGGAACTTGCCGACGGGTTGCTCGCCCACCGGCGGCGGGAGGCCGACGGACATTACTCGCTGCCTCTGACCATTCACTTTGCCAGCGACCGCGAGTACAAGTCGACGCGCGGATATTTCCCCTGGCACCTGTTCTGGGGCGCGTGGAAGTGGACCGGGGAGCACCGCTACCTCGAACCGATTCTGGACAACGGCATGACGTCCTTGCTGACGGTCAACGCCAACCTGCTTGACATCCTGGATCTCCGCCAGGACTGGGGCCCGCGCCTGCTCTCCGGCGAAAGTGGCCGCCCGACCGACACCCGGCCCGCCGACGGTCGTGGCAGCGCCCGCTCGAGTGCCTATCGCTCAACCGGGAGCAGTCACTTCGTGTGGCAGCTCCAGGGCGACAAGTCCGAACTCGAAAAACTTTATGCCGCGCAAATCGAGGAATGCGACCTGCTCGATTACATCAACACCGAAGGCAGCCTCTGGATCGACCGGGTCGGTGTGCCTTATGCCGAGTTGCAGCGCGCCCGGCTCGGCGGCGTCGCGCTCGTGCGCAACGCGCTCTATCCGGGGCATGTCATCAGTTGGAAATTCTTTGCGCCCGCCAATGATCAAAGTGTCGCCATCCTTGTCCCCGACGCCACGGCGATGGCGTTCAAGGTGATTGCCTACAACCTTGAGACGAGGCCTGTCCAGGTGGCCATGACCGGGTGGAACATCGACCCCGGCGTCTGGGAAATCACGCAGGGTCTCGACACCGACAATGATGACACCGCCGACCGCTCGATCGAGAAACGCACGGAGGTTTTCGAGCGTTCGTGTTCAATCGAGATCACCTTCGCCCCGCGGGCGGTGACGGTGCTGACCTTCAAGCTCAAGACCCCCGGCACACCCTACTGGCAGCGGCCCGACCTCGGGATTGATCCCGGGGACGTGACCAGGTCGGGCCGCGAAGTGCGCGTAAACGTCCACAGCCTGGGCTCCGTGCCGTCGGCCGCCACCGACATCGTTCTCCGTGATCCCACCGGCCGCATCGTGGTCACGGGAAAAATTCCCGCACTGTCCGCCCCGGTGGACTTGCAGCCGAAAACCGCCGTGGTGACGTTGCAGGTGCCGGATGGAGTCACGGTCGAAGGTGGCACAGTGGAGATCGATCCCGATCACCGGTTCGAGGAAATCACGAGGCTGAACAACGTGGTGAAATTGTAGGTGGCGCGTTTTGCCTTTTTGTTGCGGGGTCGCTGATTCGCCAGAGCAAGTTCGCGACCCACCCCCGGCGCTACACGCCACCCCTCTTGATCGAGGGGATTTCAAACTGCATTGACGAAAATCCCCTCTGGACAAGGCTGCCCGGCAGGGCGGGGTGTGGCCCGGTCACGCTGCGTTTGTCTGTCGAAACCAGGGCTTCTTCTGCATCCGTGCAATCCGCGCTAAAAAACATCGCACCCTACGGATGTTGCAACGCCGCCGGTGTCAGCGCCTCGGCGTGAAACCGAACTTCGCGGATGCCGCCCTTGAACCAGTAAACCTTGTTCTGTCGCACCCCGAGGGAGATTCGGCCCGCGGCCATCGGTGAAAACGCCACGTCACCCGAGAGTTCCTTCACCCCGTCGATGTAGTGCGCCATGTGGCCGTTCGCATAAACCAGCGCCACCCACGTCCAGCGATCCGCAGGATGCAGTTTTGTCCGGTCGAGCAGAGGGCACTGGCTTCCGGTTTTTTCCGAACGCAAAAAGGTATCGAGCGCCCAGCCCGTGTCCGTCAGACGGATCTCGAGCAGCATCCGGCTGCCGGACGCGTCCTGGATGTGGAGGAAACGTTGCTCGGCCGGTCCGCCCGACTCGGGTTTGATGAGCGCTTCAATCGTGAACTGCGACTGTCCCTCCAGCGGATTGACGGGCACAAAAACTCCGTCGGTTGCCCCGTTGAAATGCATCGCCGGTCCGTCCGGTTCCGTCATGACGCGGGGTTCGCCCAGCACCGTGGTCTCGTGGCCGCCGATGTGCGCGGTTTGTTCCAATTGCCAGATTGTCACCGGCGCGACGGGGGCGGACGGCGCCTCTGCACCCGGCAGGCCGGATCCGGGGGTCACCAGCAAAGCGATGAGACAGACTCCAAGGGGCAGACGCATCAGGCAGCCAGCATGCCGGCTGATCGGGCAGACTCAAGCCAGCTGAAGTCTCCGGCAAATATTGCTGGGGGCTCGCTCCCGGTTCGTGGAATATTTCCACCCTTGACCCGCGTAGGGTGGGGGGCTTCTTTCGGCCGCTCCTACTGCCTGGTGGTGTAATGGTAGCACAGGCGACTTTGACTCGCCTAGTCCTGGTTCGAATCCAGGCCGGGCAGCCATTCGACGCGCCGTCCAAGCACGGCTTGCTCATGGCCTGCGGCCGGCATAGATCTGCCAGCCGGCGCCGAAGGTCATCGGCGCGCGGCGGTCGTGGGCTGGAGGCCATTGGCCAATTCGCTTACGCCGGTTGCAGGCGACG
>CAZBLQ010000118.1:0-12674 GCA_964492635.1 uncultured Oleiharenicola sp. | reverse complement strand
GCCACACCCCCCCGCGAACCTCCACCCAAACTGCTCCCCCGAAAATGAAAACCAGCAAAGCCAGCAAGGCGCCGGCAAAGACCGGCGCGAAGTCCCGCGAGCTTGTCGCGAAAATCTCGCTCGCCACCAAACGGGCCGAGGCCACCCGCAAGACAGCCCAGGCAGCCAAGGCGGATTTCAAACGCGTTCGAAAGAATTACAAACATGTCAAGAAGGCGGCGAAGGCCGCCCGCCGGGAACTCAAGGCGCTGAAGAAAGCACTGGCGGCGGCCAAGGCGGCCGCCAGGAAAAAGACCGCCAGAACGCGCAAGCCTTTGCAGGTTCGCAAGTCAACTCCGATGCATGCGACCAAGGTTGAACCGGTGGTCGTTTCAGCCAGCAGTGCGCCTGCGCCCGCAGACCCGGTTGTAGGCGAAACCGGTCCCTCAGAGGCAAATCCTGCTTAAATCAAGACCTTTGGGCAGGCCCCGAGGCATTCTGCGAGTGGAAGCGCGTCTGGCCCGCTCAGTAGATCTGCGGAATGTGGATTTCCTCCGGAATCGGGGCGCGCGAATAGTCCTGGTTATGCTCGCGCCGGGGAAGGATGATGGGCTCGCGATTGACCTCGTGATACTTTACCTGGCTCAGCAGATGGTGGATGCAATTCAGCCGGGTTTTTTTCTTGTCCACGGCCGGCACCACCCACCACGGAGCCTCGGGAATGTGCGTGCGCTGCAGCATGACCTCCTTCGCCTTGGTGTAGGCTTCCCAGCGCTTGCGTGACTCCATGTCCATCGGGCTGAGTTTCCATTGCTTCAGCGGATCGTTGATGCGGCAGCGAAACCGGAACTCCTGCTCTTCGTCCGAGATGGAAAACCAATATTTGATGAGCTGGATGCCCGAGCGCACCAGCATTTTCTCAAACTCCGGCACCGTGCGGAAGAACTCCTCATACTGCGCGTCACTGCAAAAGCCCATCACCCGCTCGACACCCGCGCGGTTGTACCAACTGCGGTCGAACAGCACCATTTCGCCGGCCGCCGGCAGGTGGGCCACGTAGCGCTGGAAATACCACTGGGTCTTTTCGCGGTCCGTCGGGGCGGGAAGCGCGGCCACGCGGCAGACGCGCGGATTCAGGCGCTGCGTGATGCGCTTGATCACGCCGCCCTTGCCGGCGGCATCCCGACCCTCGCAGACAATCACCAGACGGTGGCCGGTCTCGACCACCCAGTCATGCAGTTTCACCAGTTCACCCTGCAGGCGGTAAAGTTCCTTGAAGTAATATTGCCGGGCCGCCTGGTCCGAATCGCGCTCCGTCGGCTTGGGCGACGCGCCGGGCTCGGTTGCCTCCCAGTCCTCGCGCTCCATCTCCAGTTCCTCATCGAAATCGTCGACTAGTTCACGATGAATGCGCTTGAACATGGCGTGGTCGCTGGTGGCGGGCGGAAGGTTGGACATGGAAATGGCGCGGGGAAGCGGGATGGTTCAGGTGGTGCACCTCATGAAATCAGGGCGGTTTTGCAACGGTCAAGCGGCAGCACTACCGGCGGACCGAGATTTAACCTGACTGTCACAAACCATGCGTCCGGTTTGACCGGAAGCCGTTTGCCGTGTATCGTGCGGCCAATGAAACCTCCCGCCCTGACCGGCACATTCGCGACCGCAACGGAAGGCCTGAAAGCCACCACTCCGCTCAACAACGGCGTGGCCATGCCCTGGTTCGGTCTTGGTGTGTTTCAAATGCCGGGCGATGCCGCTACCGCCGCGGCGGTGCAGACCGCGATTGCGCAGGGCTACCGCAGCATCGACACCGCCGCGCTCTACCACAATGAGCGCGGCGTCGGCCAAGCCATCCGCGCCTGCGGTGTGCCCCGCGCCGGGCTTTTCATCACGACCAAGGTCTGGAACGACGACATGCGGAGCAACCGTGTGGAAGCGGCATTTGAGCAAAGCCTGAAATTACTCGGCCTCGACTGCCTCGACCTGTATCTCCTGCACTGGCCGGTCAAAGGCCGGTTCGTCGCCGCGTGGCGTGTTTTGGAGAAACTTTATCGCACCGGACGCGTGAAGGCCATCGGGGTGAGCAATTTCATGATCCCCCACCTCGACGAGCTGCTCGCGATGGCGGAGATCGTCCCGGCGGTGAACCAGATCGAGTTTCACCCCTACCTGCAGAGCAAGCCGCTGGTCGCCTATTGCCAGACGAAAGGCATCCAGGTTGAAGCGTGGAGCCCGTTGATGCAGGCCCGCGCGGTTTTGCAGGATCCCACACTCGCCAGCATTGCCCGGAAACACGGCAAGACCGTCGCGCAGGTCATCCTGCGCTGGGATGTGCAAAGCGGCGTGATCACGATCCCCAAATCGGTCCAACCACAGCGCATCGCCGAGAACGCCGGCATTTTCGACTTTGCCCTCACCGAGGCCGAGATGACGGCGATCGCGAGCCTGGACCGCAATGAGCGCAACGGAGCGGATCCGTTCAACTTTAATTTTTGAGCCCAGGTGGTCCCCGGAACGGAATAACAGGAAGCCGCCCCCACCTTTCTCCGGGGTTACATTGGCGCGGTCGTCGCCGGAGCGGTTCCGTCCGCTGCCCGGCGTTTTTTGGGCTCCGTGACACCCGGAATAGGCAGTGGCGGAGCCTCGACGCCCGGCACCTTGCGGTTGCGGTAACCATCGTAGTCGGGGACCAGCCGGTCATAGGTCTTGTCCATCAAGGGGGACGAAATGACGAAATCGGCGGTGGCCCGGTCGCAGGCGATGGGAATGTTCCACACGACCGCCATGCGCAGGAGCGCCTTGACGTCGGGATCATGGGCCTGTTGCTCGAGGGGATCCCAGAAGAAGATCAGGAAATCGATTTCGTTTTCCACGATCTTGGCCCCGATCTGCTGGTCACCGCCGAGCGGACCGCTCTGCAGTTTTTCGATTGGAAACCCGAGTTCGCGCTCGAGCAGGATCCCGGTCGTGCCGGTGGCAAAGACCTTGTGATGGGCGAGCAGGTCGCGGTTGAACTTGGCCCATTCGACGAGATCGCGCTTCTTGTTGTCGTGCGCGACCAGTGCGATCTTCTTGTTCGGTTCCATCATGATTTTCTTGTAGGCCATAAAGTTTCTGGTTCCGGCCCGCCTGGAATAGGTGGATCGTGCGGGAATACTGGACCAACCCGCCCGCGTTGTCACTCGGAGTTTGTCGCCCGCGATCGGACCGCCAGTGGCCGGGGATCGCCGCACGGACCACCGACCATGCGGATGCATCGGTCCGCCATCGCGCCCGGGCGTTCCTGCCAAAAGATTGTCCGCGGGGCCCAGCCGGATCACGCCTCGACCACGTCAAGTCCCTCGATCTCGCCGTCGGTGATGCGCACCATCACCGTCATGGGCCGGCAACAGACCTCGCAATCCACGACAAACTCCGCGCTGCCTTCGCTCACATCCAGCATCAGGCCAAATGACTCCCCGCAGTGCGGGCATTGAATGGAAAGCGAGTCAGTCATGTCATGCGTGTGTCCGCGCGTTGCAGGCCGGTGCACTTGAAGTGCTCGTCACCGGTCAGCATGAACTCGCCGTGAATGCCCTCCTGGGTGACAAATTGCTGGAGCAGGGACGCGGGAAATTGAACTGTCTGCCCGTTGTGGCAGCGAACAATCACATGCCGGATCCGGCCGCGATAGTAGTCCAGATATTGCGCTGGCGAGATGCGGAGATGGAATTCGTGGCGATTCATGCCCGCCGGGCGCGGTGCTGGTAGAACCACGCGATGCCCACGATGACGAAGTCGAGCACCGCCGTCAGCAACATGCCGATGATTGCCTGCCATTCAGTGTAGCGTTCCGCATAGAAATAGACCCCAAGGTTGGCGAAACCGAACAGCAGCCAGGTCAGGACGTTGACCCCGGCGGCGGAACGCAGCCGCACAATGGGGACCAGCTGTATCAGGGTGGCGGCGGGAAATACCACGGCGGGGATGATGCCGGCGATTTGGGGTAAGTGCATGGTCAAGGGCTGAGGGTTGGACAGGCCGTCCCCTTCGTCAAATTCTTCCCTCCGCCGTCAGCCCAGGCACGGACGGGCTGCCCAGTGCTGCTTTTTGCCCTGCAGGGCGCGATTTTCAGCGTGTGGCATTGAGCCTATAAAACGGTCTGCTAAGGACGAGGAATGCGGCGGCCAACCACCGTGCCTTTGGCTCCCAAGCGTCCCGGCTTTGCGAAAAGAAAAGCCCGCCACCGTTTATTGGGGGCGGGCTTGGCCCAATGGACGGATGTCAGATGGGGATTTAACCTCTGAACCTGTGGCCTCTTACTTTGAACTCAGCTCGGGTTTGAACTCGATCATCTCGCCCACCGATCTTTCGACATTAAGCGCGTTTTCTTCCTGCAGCTTGTCATAGGTGCCAGGCCCGCCAACCTCATCGGCGGCCTTGCGAAAGCTGATGATGTCTTCATCAAGATCCTTCCAGCCATTCTTCAACCTCGTTGCGATGGTGAAAGAGGGCTCACCGGAAAGGAAGGAGCTCCAGACGACTACATTCCTTCCACGCTTTTCCCAGATTTTTTTCCAAGTTTTCAGCGACTCGTGCACTCGTGAGCCACGGCCGGGCTTGTAGTAAACATGGGTGATGAGGGTTTTGGTGGAAGCAAAAGCTTCAGCGGCAACCGTACTGACGTCAGCCTCGTAGGTGGCGTAGACGGTGGGCGTGCTTTTCTCCACGTGGGGGCCGATGTTGGTCTCGTAGTCCTTCATGTGTTCGGGACCGAGATCACCGCGACCCTCGAGGTCGGTCCATGAATCAGGTCCTTCGAGGATCATGTAGGCGCCCGCATCCGGACCGGTGAGGACTTCACTGACCCGCCACTTCCAGTTTCCGGTATGGAATTTCTGGGCGTGGGCGGCGAGCGCGGCCTTGAGGGCGGCGTCATGTCCGTCCTTGGGGAAAACCCGGTAGGAATTGATGGTTTCCTTCTTCGGGGCCTCTTTCTTTGCTTCCTGGGTGAATGCAATCAGGGGGAACAGCATCATAAGAACGATGCAGGTTAACTTTTTCATAGGATATCTTTTGTCGTGGTTGTGTGCGGCATCGCTACTCTGCCTCGTTTATTAGCGTGGTTGTCCGGTCCACTTGGGGCCGTTTTGCTATTTATGACACCAACCCGTGGCAACCACCAACCACTCCACCCAAGTTACAAACCTGCATCTATTTGCAGGGCTAATCGCCGGACCATGATTCTGAGGCCGGCATGCAAAATGCGATGATGGGCAAAACCGCGGGTGACCCTGATCCGCTTTCAAACCGCTCCGATCAGCCGCTCGAATCGGTTCCAGCTTCCCAAATGGCAGCCGAAAAATTTATTTGGCTACGATGCCAATGGTGGCGGATTTCGCGGGAGGCTCAGACCATTTTGTCCAGGTGCCCGCCCAATCGATCAGCTTCCCTTTGAAATCTACATCGCTGGCCTTGCCTCCGCGAAATGCAACCCGAACCCGGACGATCGTCTTTGAACCGGCCGGCCCCACCGTGAACTTCGCGGAATGCGTGGCCGTCGGGCCCTCATCCCTCGCATAACTTATGCTTGTCCAGGTCGCGCCGGTGTCCGTGGAATACTCGGCATGAAAAAAGCCGATTTGTTCACCATCATCAGCATCGGTGCCCGCGATGACCGAGATGTTGACCTCAGTTCCGGCGGCCGCTGATGCCGGGGCGGTGATCTTGACATTGCGGTTGACGGCGTAGGCCGGGATGCCGGCCACTGCAAGGCCCACGACCGCGAGAAACAGCCACGAACCCAACCGAAGGTTCCGTGCACCGCGTTCGCATGGCCGGCTGGATCTAATCGCTGTCGTTTTCTGGTTTGGGTGGAAGCGCATGATTGGGTCTATGGTTAGACGCCGCTTCATTCGCATGTCAATCATGCCGCCACTTATAAATGACACGAAACGATGACGACGGCGCAAGCCATCGGTCAGACGTCAGTGCCTGCCGTCGTATCTGTCTCCTTATGCTTTGGCAGATTCCTGGCCTAGTGGTGCCAGCCGCCGTGTCCGCCGTGCCAGCCACCGCCATGCCAGCCGCCGTGTCCGCCAAAGCCCCAACCAAGGCCCACCCCGATGGCCAACGGAGCCCAGAAATCCCAAGCCGGATCATAATACCTCGCGTACCGGGTAGTGTAATAGACAGTCGACGGGTCGGTGTAGACAACCGTGGCGGTTGGAGCCGGCGCCGAGACCACCGTGTAAGCGGCGGTGGACGTCGCGAGCGGCGCCGGAGAGGATGCCGTGGAGGACAGAAGGGTGTAGGCGAAAGTTACCGTGCGTCCACCCGCATATTGGTAAACCACCACAATCCGATCAGCGGTCTGGTCCATCCGGAGGATGGGTGTCGCCTGGGCCTCGGCCCCCTTCATCAAATCAGCGGGCGAAGGCAGCCGGGCCAGATAGACCACATGGTCGATCACCGCTGGTTCGGCAACGCTCTGCATGTCGGGCTGAGCCGTGGCAGCAGTGGCGGGGGTTTGTTGAACAACCTTGTCTTGCGCCAAAGCTGGCAGGCCGGATACGGCTGCCGCCAGGAGGACGGCGGGAATGAGAGTGATGGTTTTCATGATGTTCATCGTGTTCTGGGTGATAGCTTCCAATCCGTTCAGACATTACTCCATTTTCTTTGTGCCGTCAAATGGTGGTGAGGACCGCAAATCACAGACTTGGGGCGAAACCCCGGCGTCGGAGCGCCAATGATGGAAGACGGTGAACCTATTGCGAAACCGAAGCTTGGACAATTATTGCCCGAACAGGCAGACTGGACCCTACTCAACCATGCCGGCCAACATATGGCTCGACGGGACGAAACCCCGGCAACCGGCACGCAGAGTCGCGTCGAATGGCATCAGGAAAGAGATACACCGCGTAGCCGCCATGACCGCCACCGCAATATTTCCAGGCCAGGGGATGGCAATTCGCCAATGCAGCATGCCCACCCGCCCCCGGATCACCCGCCAATGGCAACATGCCCTCAGCCAGCTGGACTGCGTAGGAAGCACGCATGCCATCGGCGAGTTTGGCGAGACTCTGCTGCCAGACTCCAGCCCGCGCGATCGCACCCGCACGGGCAATCGCCGCATAGTCCCGGGTCCGGCCCGCCACTTCAGGCGTCGAGTGTTCCACTCCCGTCCAATAGAGTGCCATGCGTCCGCGCAGAAAATCGCCGCTGTGCTTCAGTTCGAGAATCGGACGGGGACCGCTTTTCCAGACACACAAGCCGGTTTCAATCACGACCGCAGGATCCTGCCAGCCCACGCCAAGATCCAGTTCCGAGGCAACGCCATCGTGCCCATTGAGCAAAGCCCAGGCCGCACTGCCGCCCAGCCCGGCATTCCGTTCGTATGGCCATTCCCGCAGCGACACGGTCGGGGAAATGGCGCAGTTGACCACAAAAGCCCCTTCGCAAGCAAACCGCGGCACATCCAGCCAGCCGCCACCAAAGTCGACCCGCAGCGGTGCTTCTTGCGGAGCGCGGATGAACTTCACGATTTCAGTCGTCGAAACCGGCTGGAACTTGGGCGGGGTCTTCGGCAGCACGACATAGCGCGCCCCCACCTGCTCACAAAGCGCCCGTTTGCGGGCACTGTATTTGTCATCCTCGGTCACCGCGAGAATGTCAGGTCTCAGTCGCAGGAAATGGTCGCGAAAATCTATCCCCTCTTCCAGACCGGTACCCGCCACCACCTCATCCACCATCCGCAAGCCGGCGAGCACGGCCTGCTTGTGCTCATCGGGCAGCGAACTGCGCCGCTGCTTGTGCAGCCAGAGCACGTCAGCGGAGGCATAGCAGACCGTTAGATGATCACCGAGGGCCCGCGCCTCGGTGAAAAACTGCACATGCCCGGCATGGATGATGTCGTAGCACCCGGAGACGAATACGCGGATCATGGAAACGGGACTTTGCCTGCCTGCCCCTGCCCTGCACAAGCCATCTTTTCCGCCTGTGCCCGGCTCACTCAAAAGCTGTGGGGCGGGATCGCTGATCCCGCCGGATTGCACTTCCTGCCACATCCTGCGGCGGGTCAGCGACCCCGCACTACAGTCTGTTCCGCCTAATCCTCAAACGCCGCCACGCTGACGGACTTCCCGTTGTCCTTGGGTCCCAGCTTGAGAATGAAAGGCGCGGCGACCTCGGCCCAAGCCTCGGCCTTCGGGTAACTCGCGGCGCCATCACTCCAGGCCTGGCGGAGCATGTCGGTATCGATGACCCCGGGATTGAGCGGCACCGCCGCCATGCCCTCCGGCAATTCCTGCGCCAGTGATTTCGTCAGCCCCTCAATGGCATATTTGGAGGCGCAATAGGGCGCGACCTCCGCCGAGGTACTGCGGCCCCAGCCCGAGCTGAAATTGACGATGACGCCGTGCTTCTGCGCCACCATGGCCGGAACAAAATGCCGGATGACATTCGCCACGCCCTTGATGTTCACGTCGATCAGTTTGTTGAACTCCGCCGCCGGCACCTGCCAGAGCGGCGCGGGCGTGGTCATCAAGGCGGCATTGTTGATGAGAAAATCGGGCGGGCCGTGCGCCGCGAGGACTTTTTCCGACCAGAGTGCGACCCGGTTTTCCTCCGTCACGTCCACGGCGGTGAAATCGTGCGGCGCGGGATGCGTGAAGCGCAGGTTGAGGATTTCCGCGCTGCGTCCGCAACCGATGACCGTGTGCCCGTTGGCGATATACCACTCGGCCAGGGCGCGACCGAGTCCGCGAGTGACGCCGGTGATGAGGATGCGCATGGGAAAAGTAGTGAGTAGCGAGAATCGAGTAGCGAGTAGAAAATCCGAGGGCCCAAAGACAGATGACCGCCGGGAGTCCCGATTGGCATACTACCCGCTACCAGCTACTCGCTGCTCGCTACTTTTCCCCTCACCGTGCCTGCAGCCGGATCTTGTTCAGGCCCTGCTTGCGGCAGATGTCCATCGCCTGGGTGACATAGCGCAACGGTGTGTTTTCGTCCGAGCGGATGACCACGGTGATGTCCTTGCTGACCCGGCCGACCGACGCGACCACTTGCTGCAGGTTGTCCATGGTGGTCTGTCTCCCGTTTACATCCAGCAGACCTTCCTTGGCGATGCTGATGGTAAGGGAGTCCTTGAGTTCGCTTTTGCCCGCCGTCTCGACCTTGGGCAGCGTCAGGTTCATCGTCGTCGCCTGCTTGAACTGCATCGTGACGAACGCGAAAAAAATCAGCATCACGAGCACGTCGATCAAGGGCACGAGATTCAACTCGGGCTTCTTGCGGTGCTTGACGTAGAGTCCGCTGCTCATGGTTTCTTCGCCGCGCGGGCCAGGATGCGCTCGAGCAGCAGGTCGATCTTCACGGCATAGTTCTCAATCTTGCGGGTCAGATAGCCGGCCGGCACGAGGGCAAACATCGCCACCACGAGTCCGATGACCGTGGCCGAAAGGGCCAGAGCGACGCCTTGGGTGAAGGCGACCGGGTCCGGCAGGCCGGTTTCCGGCGAGATTTGCGAAAAGACCTTCAACAGACCGGTGACCGTGCCGGTCAGGCCAAGCAACGGCGCCAGCGTATAAATGACATCCAGATACGGCACCCCGCGCTCCATTCGGTTGATCTGGAGCCGGGCGAAAGCCTTGACCGCCTCCGGGTCATCGCGATGCGTCTGGGCAAAATCGATGATGCGCGCGAGCACCGAATGCCGTCCACCGGTGCCCGGCTTCCCCTCGACGATCGCGTCCACCAGATCGTCCGGCAGGACGGCGCCATTGCGGAGGGCGTAAAGTCGTTCGCAGATGATATAGACCGCAACAAATGAGCAGAGACCGAGTGGATAGATGAGCAGGCCGGCGCCTTTGAAGATGTCGAGCATAGTTGAGTGTGTGAGTGAAGTGGCGTCTTAGACGCCCACAAGCCGGAAAAGGTTCATCACCAATGCATTTTTGTCTAGTTTTTCCCGGCTTTGAGCCGGGCGGCCAAGCTTGCCATCTCCACTTCCAACTGCTTGCCCAGTTCGACCCGGAGAGTGCGCTTAGCCCGGTCCAGGGACTGGAGTGCATTGGGAATCTGCCCCTGCGAGGCCAGATGCAGGACAAAAGGCGCCACGACCTTGTCAAAAAAATCAATGCCGGCCCCGTGTCCGTAGGTTTCGAGCACCTTGTTGTAGATGCGGATTTGCGTTACCAGATCGTCCTCCTTGACGCTGCGCCCGACCATTTCGGCCGCCTGCTGAATGCTGAGATCCACCCGGTCGGACTGGTATTTTTTTACCAATCCCTGTTCTTCGAAGCTGGCCACGCTGTTTTCACCCCGGGCCCTGAGCAGCTCTTCCAACTGGCGGGAAAAGGCGATCTGCAGGTCCGGATATTTCTGAAACGCCAGCACGGCCTCGCGCAACACGGCCTCCTTCCCCCGCGGATCGGCGGAGGCTGCCGTCTGGGCCTGCAGCAATATGTTCCATGCATCCAGATTCCGGCGTTCGCGATTGACCGCCTCCCGCGCCGCCTTGAGCGCCAGCTCGGGTTTTCCCATCCGCAGATACTCCCCGGCGAAAGCCGCGTGCATCACCGAAAGCTTGTAGGTGGGCAGGGTCCGGAATCGCTCGGTGATGAAAAGCAGCTCGTGGTCGTTGATGTCGCTCCACGTCTGCGGATCGCAGGCCAGGCCGACGACGAATTTCTGCTCGGCGTAGCGGCCGCAATCGAGCTGCCATTTTTGCATCCCGTCCAGATAACCGAACCAGGCGTGCCGCCCGTCGAGTCCGGCGCCGCGAAACAGAATGGTCGGAATGCCCTTGGCCTTGCCCGCGTTGCTGGCGAAATAAGCCTGGTCGACGCAAATGCCGCCCTCGCTTAGGATGGTGGCCAGCCGGTAGTCCGGTTTCGTCCAGAGGTATTGGTTCTGCAACAGCCGGTCCTTCCGGTATCGGATCATGTCGTACGCCCGGGCAAAGTCCGCGAGACCCGGCGGCACGTTCTTGCGCGCCCAGTCCAGCTCGGCGAACGGCGCGGCGCTATCGACCAGAAATTTCAACTCGCTGGCCGGCAGACGACGCAGGCGTTGCAGGGTGAGACCAGCCCGGTCGAGCCGGGCCCAGTAGGCAAAGGCCTGCTCGGGTGGCGGCAGCTTGCGCGGCAGCACCGCGGCGCTGACCTGGCCATGCGGCCAGTTCGGCGGCGGCGGCACGTCGTAGACCACGGCGATGGCAAGGGCCAGGCTATGGTATTCGGCAAACAGCGCCGGTTCCTGCTGGTAGATTTTCTGCAGGATGCCCAGCACCTGCACCGGATTGTCCACGGGCGACAGCAGGGAAAAGAATTCCTCGGAAAACGCCGCGTTGCCCAGCACCGCAGTTTGCAGTTCGCGCGACAGCAACGGACCGAGCGAGCCCGGATTCATTGCATAGCTGGACGCCATGTTGGGATGCGCCACCTTGGCCGCCTCCACCGCCTTGATCCAATGCTCGATCGCCTTGTTTTGCGGCTCAGCCAGCAGGTCCGCCCAGCGGTAGAGATAATACCACGCCGGAATATAGCCCGAGTTCGTCTCGTAAGCCTGCAACGCCGCGGTTCGCAACCACGGCACCGCGCCGCCCCAGCCCTGCGTCGCGGCCCGGTCGACCAAGGCGGCGATGCGCGCCGGTGTCGGTGCATGCGTCAGCTCATCGGCCGGAATTTCGCGCTCCTGCGCCCAGACGCACGACGCGAGGGCGAACAGCAGGCAGAAACCGAAGCAACGCATCACGGTCCCGAGCAAAACAAAACGCCGCGGGGGCAGCAAGGATATCAACAACCCGAAGATACCGCTGACCTTTGTGCAGGAGCACGGAAGGAAAGTGTTCTGATTACCAGCCCCAAGGACATTTCAGACAGGATTGCTGATAACGATCATCAGATATTCCTGAACTAAGGCGCCCGGCGGCGTGAAGTGTAATCAGCCTTAAGGCGACACGCCGCTTTCCGCCGTCGGTGACTTGGCCTTGAACTCCAGCTTGTCGCCGTTGCGGATTACCAGGATGGGTTCGCCTTCCTTGACCTCGCCGCGGAGCAAAGCCTCCGCCAGCGGGTCCTCAAGGTAATGCTCGACGGCCCGACGCAAGGGACGTGCGCCGTATTTCTCGTCGTAGCCCTTCTCGAGCAGCAGGGTCTTGGACTCGGGCGAAAACTCCAGGTGAATGTTGCGCGCGACGAGCCGCTTGACGACTTTGCCCGCCTCGATCTCGACGATCTTGAGCAGGTCGTCCTTGTTGAGCGGGCGGAAAACCACGAGGTCGTTGATGCGGTTGAGGAACTCGGGCTTGAAGATGCGCTTCGCCTCCTCGAGCACCTTTTCTTTCAGCTTTTCCACATCGTGGAAATCCGACCCGACGGCGGCACCAAAACCCATCGTCGTCTGCCGCTGGATGAGCTGGGCCCCGACGTTGGTCGTCATGATGATGATCGTGTTGCGGAAATCGACCGTGCGACCCAGTGAATCGGTCAGGCGACCGTCCTCCATGATCTGGAGCAGAAGCTGGAGCGCATCCGGATGCGCTTTTTCGATTTCATCAAAAAGGATGACGGAATACGGCCGGCGGCGCACCGCCTCGGTGAGCTGGCCGCCTTCCTCGTAGCCGACGTAGCCCGGAGGCGAGCCGACAAGGCGGGACACGGCGAATTTCTCCATGTATTCGCTCATGTCGATCTGGATGAGCGCGTCCTGGT
>CAZBLQ010000117.1:0-12713 GCA_964492635.1 uncultured Oleiharenicola sp. | reverse complement strand
TGAAGATCATCCTCACGACCCTCGGCATGTCCGACTACCGCGTGCGCATCGGCCTGCGCGACCCCGACTCCAACAAATACACCGGGGATGCCGCGATGTGGGACAAGGCCGAAGCGGCCTGCCGCGACGCGGCGAAGACCATCGGCATGACCTTCACCGAGGAGCCCGGCGAGGCCGCCTTCTACGGCCCGAAGATCGACTTCATGGTGCGCGATGTCATCGGCCGCGAATGGCAGCTTGGCACCGTGCAGGTGGACTACAACCTGCCCGTCCGCTTTGACCTCACCTACATCGGCGCCGACAACGCGTCGCACCGTCCGGTGATGATCCACCGCGCGCCCTTCGGTTCGATGGAGCGTTTCTGCGGCGTGCTCATCGAGCACTTTGGCGGCGACTTCCCGCTCTGGCTCGCGCCCGAGCAGATCCGGCTCGTGCCCATCAGCGACAAGAACCTCGACTACGCCAAGGCCACGCTCGACCAGTTCACCGCCGCCGGCCTCCGCGCCTCGCTCGACACGCACTCGGACAAGCTCGGCGCCAAGATCCGCCGCGCCGAACTCGAGAAAATTCCGTACGTCCTTGTCGTCGGCGCCAAGGAAGCCGAGATGCAAAGTGCGTCTGTTCGTTCGCGGGCCAAGGGCGACGAAGGCGTCCACAAGGTCGCCGACCTGCTCGGCCGCTTCACCCTGGAAGTCGTCACGCGGGCCCTGCCGGAAAAGAAGAAATCCTAAGGATTTTCACAGGAGGAAACAGAGAGAACAGAGGGAATGTTGTTCCGGGCAACCTGAGGAATCATCTCCTGCCTTTCCTCTGTTATCTCCTGTAAAGCAAAATGGACTGGAAAACCGAACTCGATGCCATCGTCGGCGCACGGGCGCACGGCCAGTCGCGCGAGATTCTCCCGCGGTTGAAGTCGCTCGACGAACGCCATCCGAACATCGCCGAGATCAACTACCAGCTTGCGTGGACCTGCGATGTGCTCGGCCGTGCGCAGGACGCCCTTCCCTGTTACGAAAAAGCCATTGCGCTCGGGCTGCCGCCCAACGAACTATCCGGCGCACTGCTCGGGCTCGGCTCCACGCTCCGTTTGCTCGGACAGCTCGACCGCTCCGCCGAGGTGCTCCGTTCCGGGAAAACCCAGTTTCCAGATAACCGCGAATTCGACGTCTTTCTTGCCCTCACGCTCCACGCGCAGGGCAAAAACCCCGAAGCGATGAAGCTATTGCTCGAGACTCTTTGCGACACCACGGACGACCCCGGGCTCACGGCCTATCAGCGAGCCATCCGGTTTCACTCTGCCGGACTCGGCCGTGATTAGCACTACTCCATTAAGAACAGCCAACACACCCCGGCGCCGCGCGCCTCCCCTCTTGATAGAGGGGACTCCAAACAGGGCTAGGAAAATCCCCTCTGGCCGAGCCGACATAGCCTTGGCGACGGCGGAATAGGGGTGCCGGTCAGGGCGGGGTGTGGCAGGGGCACACAAACGTAACGGAGTAGTGTTAGGGCGTGTTTTCAAAATAGGTGGGAGCGGCTTTAGGCCGCGACGAAATCACTGCAGCACCGGCAGTGTCGGGGCATTAAGCCCTCCCACATTCACTGCAGCCAACTTCCCGGCGTATTGAAAACGCACGGTAATTGAAGCCCACGGCTGAACCCGCGCGCCGGCAATACTGTCGGAAAGTCCCTAAGACCGGCGCTGAAGCCGTGCACCCCTTTTTCCAAAAGCGAGAACGGCCAGCCGTGTAGTTCACTAATGAACTGCTCGTTCATTAATGGTGTTGAATTACCTAAAACGGTTACCTAAGCAATCAGTGGTCAGAACCTGATACAGCACCCCTTCACCCCACATGAACTCTAGCAACCGACCCTTCCTGTCGCTGCGCTGGCTGATGCTCGCGCCGCTTTGTTTACTGCTCAGCGCCCCGTTTGTGCGGGCGCAAACCGCGCCTGCTCCATCGGCTGCCGCGGTCCCCGCCGTGGATGAAAAAGCCAAGCCCGTTCCGGTCGAAGTCGCGACCGCCACCAACACGCCCACTGACAAGGAAGTCGTCCAGCTCTCGCCCTTCGAGGTCGTGGCCGACACCCGGGGTTACTATTCCGCAAACACGATGTCGGGCACGCGCTTCAACACGAAGCTCGATGACCTCGCCTCCTCCATCACCGTCATGACCAAGGGGCAGATGTCGGACTTTGCCATGCTCGATATCAACGACGTGTTCCTTTATGTCGCGGGCACCGAGGGTACCGGCACCTACACCGACTACACCCTGGACCGCAATGGCAGCCTTTCGGACAACGTGCAGATAAACCCGACGGGAGCGAACCGCATCCGCGGCATCGCCCCCGCCAATGTATCCCTGGGCAACATCGAAACCATGGCGCGGGTGCCGATCGACCCCATCAACGTCGATGCCATCGAAATCAGCCGCGGACCCAACGCCAACGTCTTCGGCCTCGGCCAACCGTCCGGCACCGTCAACATGGTTCCGGCCTCGGCCAACCTGACCCGCGACCGTCTGACCACTGAAATCCGCGGCGACAACACCGACGGCTTCCGCACCACCTTGGATGTGAACCAAGTGATCCTGAAGGGAAAGCTGGCCATTCGCGCCAGCGGTGTGTACCAGCACGACGGGTTTGAACGCAAGCCCTCGGGCGTTGATACCGTGCGCTACAACGGCATGATCAAATATCAGCCGTTCAAATACACGACCATCAGCGCCTCCTTTTCCACCTATCGTGCCTACGGCAACCGCCCCAACGAACTGCCCCCGCGCGACAATCTCTCTTACTGGATCGCCAGTGGCCGGCCGACTTGGGATCCTGTCACCCAGCAGATCCACAACTCCGACGGCACCCTGAGAACCACGGTCCCCGCCGCCACGTACAATGGGCCCGATTACTTCTCGGCCACCTATCTGGGCAATGACCACGGCCAGATGTTCATCGACCAGTCGGGTCTCTCTTACTGGGCGGCCCCGCGGGGCACCACCAGCACAGCGGGCCCCACGCTGACCACCCTGCAGGCCGCCCGTTATCTGCAGCCGACCGCGGTTGCGGGTGCGGTTTTCTCCGGCACGGCCCCCCGCCCCTTCGCCCAATACCTGTTTAACACCACGCCGACCATCAGCGACAAGAGCATCTACGACTGGTCCCACATCAATCTTTCGTCGCCCAACAGCTTCTGGGATGACACCAAGACGACGAATTTCCTGGTCGACCAGATGATCATCAACACCCAAATGCAGACGCTCGCGGCCCAGGTGGCGTTTATGCGGGAGGACTCAAAGCGCTTTGCCCGCAATCTGGTCGGCATTGCCAATGACAACGGCCAGTCCGGCCAGCTCACCATCGACATCAACGAGCGCCGGCTCGACGGCACGCCCAATCCGTTCTTCCTCCGCCCCTATCTGTCCGTCGACAAGCCGCGCACGACCTCCCAGCCGGCCAAGTGGGACACTTCCCGCGCTCAGCTGGCCTACCGGCTCGATCTGACCGAGGAGAAAAACCTGCTCAAGTGGCTCGGCTGGTTCCAACTCACCGGCTATGCGGAATACAAATACCGTGTGAACCGCCAGTATTCTTACCGTGATGCCATGCTCCCCACCGCGGCCAACCCGGTCTCGTGGATCCCCGCCGGCACCTACACTGGCTACCAGGCCAATCCGGCCGGCCTCCCTGCGGCCATCAATCTCACCCAAGGGCTCGACCGTTTTTATGTTGGTGATAACAAGGGGAACAACGTCGACTACGCCCCGGGAAATTTCTCGTACGGTACCTATCCCTTCGTTTGGGGCAATGCCGCCACCGGGTCGTTCCGCACCGATCAGATTGTCCTTGGTCAGGTCGCTGCCGACAAAACCGGCGGCACCTTTAACACCAAGACGACCATACGGACCCTCGGCGGGGTGGCACAGAATCACCTGTTCGGCGATCGTCTCGTCACAACCCTTGGCCTTCGCCAAGATGATGTCTTCACCAAATTCGGCAACCTCGGCGTTCCCGTCAACGCGTACGTCAATACTGACAGCCAGACCTTTATCCCCGCCTACACCGATGGCTGGCAAACCAACTACTTCTCCAACGGCGGCCGCACGACCAACGTCCAGTTCGTCGTCCGTCCGTTCCTGAACACGCCCGTAGTCGCCACTTTGGACAAGGGAAACCGTGCCAGCGGCTTCCTCGGCAGCCTGCTCAACGGTCTGTCGTTAAACGCCAACAAATCGAACAGCTTCCTCATCACGAACCCGGCGCAGGATCTCTTCCAGAATCTCCTGCCGAATCCCACCGGCTCGGACAAGAGCTTTGGCCTCGGGCTCAATCTGTTTGACGGCAAATTGGTCGTGCGCGCCACCCGTTACGACAACTACCAGAAGGATTCCCAGAACGGCGATGCCAGCACGATGTCGCAGCGCGTCACGCGCACGGACGTGTCCATCAGCGGTGCTACGCCGGCCAGTCCGCCGATCAACCTCCAGCCGAATGTAATCCGCTGGGTCACCACTCAAAACCCGACTTGGTCAACGGATCAGGTCAATACCGAGGTGTCGAAGGAAATGGGCCTCACCCAGCAGCAGCTGAATTTCCTGTTCCTCCCCAACCCACCCATCGGCACGACCAATGACATCCGGTCGACCGGCACCGAGATCGAAATCAACGCAAATCCGACCAAGTTTTGGACCATCACGGCCTCGGCCACCGACACCAAGTCGGTCAACCTGAATGTCTCCAAGACCCTCGCTGACTGGATCAACCTGCGCATGCCACTCTGGACCACGATTGTCGATCCGACCATCAACAATCCCACGGCCATCGCCCTCGATACGGTCAACGGGGTTAATAATAATCCGAACCACCTGTGGTGGCTCCATCATTACAGTGCCACCGGCCAAAGCCCGTCGGAAAACTTCCAGGCCTTCGTGGGCGCGCCCTATGGCATCATCAAGGCCCTGGAGGGCAAGTTGAACCAGCAGGTCCGCCGCTATGCCTTCCGCGGTGCCACCAACTTTGCCCTCTCCGGCATAACCGACAACAAATGGCTCAAGAACGTAAACGTCGGCGGCGCGCTCCGCTGGGAAGACAAGGGAGCCATCGGCTACTATGGCGTCCAATCGCTGCCCGCCATCATCACCGACCTCGACCCCAACCGGCCCATCTACGACAAGGCCCATTACTTCGTGGACGCGTTTGTCGGCTACAAGACAAAGCTCTGGAACGACAAGGTTGAAGCCACCTTCAAGTTCAACGTCAGGAACATCGGCGAAAAAGGTCGCTTGCAACCCATCGGGGCGTTCCCCGACGGCACGATTCACACTTACCGCATCATCGACCCGGAGGCGTTCATCTTCTCGGCGTCATTCGACATGTAGTCGCGGATAAATTTACCCGCTGCGTCGCCGCCGCCCACCCGGGTGGCGGCGATTTTTTGGGCGGGGTGAGGGCACCCCGCCCACAGGATTGACGAGCCCCCATCCCGGCCCGGTGACCGATTATTGTCGCCGGTTTTCTTCCGCGCTCTTTATTAAACCCGTCATGCCCCGACGCCCCGGCAAGCCGCAACAGGTGGTCGCTGCGCCACCACCCGCCAAGGGCTTTCAGTGGCCGGCCGGATGGATATGCGCGCTGATTTTTGTGGTCACGCTGCTGGCCTACCTGCCGGCGCTCAACGGCGGATTCATTTGGGACGATGCCGGCCATGTCACGCGGCCGGATCTGCAGTCCTTCACCGGACTGGGCCGTATCTGGTTCGAAATCGGCGCCACCCAGCAATACTATCCGCTGCTGCACTCGGCTTTCTGGTTGGAGCACCAGCTGTGGGGTGACTCGGCCCTCGGCTATCATCTGCTCAACGTCCTGCTCCACGCCACGGCGGCCTGTCTGTCCGGTCTGCTGCTGCGCCGGCTGGCGGTTCCGGGCGCATGGCTGGCCGCGCTGTTGTTTGCCCTGCATCCCGTCTGCGTTGAATCAGTGGCGTGGATTGCCGAGCAGAAAAACACCCTCTCGACTGTATTATATCTGGCTGCCGCACTGGCCTACCTGCGCTTTGACCATCAACGCTGCAGCAAGTGGTATGCCCTGGCCACCGGCTTGTTTCTCCTCGCTCTGCTGACCAAGACTGTCACCGCCACGCTGCCGGCCGCCCTGCTGGTGATTTTCTGGTGGCAGCGCGGCCGGTTGGACTGGCGGCGTGATGTGCTCCCGCTTCTCCCGTGGTTTGCGCTGGGGGCGGTCTCCGGACTGCTCACCGCGCAGTTCGAACGGGAACTAATCGGCGCCCAGGGTGCGGATTTCGCGTTGAGTGCCGTGCAACGGGGCTTGCTCGCCGGGCGCGTGTTCTGGTTTTACCTCGGCAAGCTGGTCTGGCCCTTCGATCTCATTTTCATCTACCCCCGCTGGACGGTGGATGCCTCCGAGGCATGGCAGTGGGTCTATCCACTGGGCGCAATCATCCTGCTGGCCGGGCTGATCTGGTGGCGGCGGCGACAACGCGGACCGCTGGCCGCGGGGCTGTTGTTCGCCGGCACGCTTTTCCCCGTCCTGGGCTTCGTCAATGTCTACCCTTTCATTTTCTCCTTCGTGGCGGATCATTTCCAATATCTGGCCAGCCTGGCCATCCTCGCGCTGATCGCGGCGGGCTTGATGAAGTTATCGGCCCGTCTGCCCCGCTGGGGCAGTTTAGCGGTCACCGTCGCGCTGCTGGGTACGCTGGGCGGACTCACCCGGCTGCAGAGCGGGATGTATCGCGATGTGTTCACCCTTTATCAAACCACGCTGGAGCGGAATCCAGCCTGCTGGATGGCCCACAATAATCTCGCCATGGCCCTCACCAACGCCGGCCGGGTGGCCGAGGCGATTCCTCATCTCGAGGCGGCACTCAAACTCCGGCCGGGCTTTGCGGAGGCCGAGAGCAACCTCGGTGATGATCTGACCAAGCTCGGCCGCCCGCGGGAAGCGATGCCCCATTTCATGGGGGCGCTGCGCCTTCAGCCCGGGTTTGCCCAGGCGCACAACAATTTCGGCGGCGCCCTCATGGCGGACAACCGGCTGCCCGAGAGTCTGGTTCAATTTGAACTCGCGGTGAAGTTTCAGCCCGATTTCGCGGAGGCGGAACACAATGTCGGTCTGGCTCTGGCCAAGCTCGATCGCACGACGGAAGCCATCCCCCATTTCGAACGGGCCGTGCAATTTAAGCCCGGCTACGCCGAGGCGGAACTAAGCTGGGCCATCGCGCTGATGCTCACGGAACGTTTCCCCGAGGCCGTGCCGCATTTTGAAAAGGCCATTGCGCTCAGTCCTGACGCCACCGAGCCACGCAATACCTATGGTCGCGCCCTCGTGCGTGCGGGCCGGTTCGACGAAGCCATTGTGCAATATGAGAACGCCCTTCGCCTTAATCCTGACGACGCGGACACGCACATGAATCTGGCCCTGGTGTTGCGCCAGCTCGGCCGGATCCCGGAGGCATCCCGACATTATCTTGAAGCCGTCCGGCTCAACCCCGCACTGGGCCGTCAGTCACCCTGAGGGACCTTTGCTCCCGCATTCACGCACGGCCTTGCAGGAGCCTGCCTGCAGGCGATGCCTATTTCGCCCATTCCAACGGCACCGGCGCCGGGAAAGTACTGGTCAGCTCCACGGCGCGGCCCTCGCGAACGGAGCGGTGCACCGATTGCATCACTTCGACCACATGGGCGGCATGAGCCCCGCCCGTCGGGTGCGGCTGGCCGGAACGGAGCGCGCGCCAAAGTTCAAAAACTCCCGCGCTCCAGTCGCAATACCAGTCGCCCTGCATCGCCGGCGGGCGCACCAGCGGCACCCGCCGGTATTTGTCACCAAAGCGTCCAAACCGCACCGGATTGGTCGCAGCATGCCACCCGGTCGCAACCGACCCGGCATCACCATGGATCTCCAGCCCGGCGCGGTTTTCCGCCGGCTCGCCGACATAAAAATCAGCCGTGAGCCGCGCCCGCAGGCCCCCGGCGAAATCCAGCACAGCCACCGTCCAGTTTTCAGTGGTGATCTTGAAAGGCTTGCCCTCCTTCGTGGTCCGGTCGGGATTTACGACTCCGCCGCCCGCGACCACGCGAGCCACCGGGCCAAACCACGCCGTAAGCAAGGTCAGTGGATAAACGCCCACGTCGAAAACCGGGCCCACCGCATAGAATGGCGCGGGATTGGGATGCCATGCCTCAATCCGTCCCCAGTCCACCGTGGCATAGGCGATCCGCGGGGTGCCAATGCGCCCGTCCCTGATCATTTTCCAGGTCGTTTGCTGGGCCTCGCCCAGCCAGGTCACCGGCGCACAACTGAGCCTCAATCCGCGCGACTCGGCCAGGGCCACCAGCCGGCTGGCCTCGGCGTAGGTGGGCGCGAGGGGTTTCTCCGAGTGCACATGCTTGCCCGCCTCGAGGCAGCGGGTGACCACCTCGACGTGCGCCGGCTGGATGGTGAGATTGACCACTGCTTCCACCGCCGGATCGGCGAGCACCTCATCGAGTGAGGCGTAGGCGCGCCCGCCGTGTTTTTGCGTCCAGGACTGGGCCCGGGATAAATCGATATCGCACGCCCCGAGAATCCGGATCTCGCGCCGCAGGCGCATCGCCTCCCCGTAAGGTCCGGCGATGTTGCCACAGCCGACGACCGCCACCCGCAAGGGCGGCGCGACTTCCTTGACTTCAATCGCCGTCCACCATTGCTCGACGAGTTCGCGGCTCTCCTGCACCTCCGTTCGCGGATCAAACAGTTCGGGCTCGTGCTCGATGCCGAGCGGCCCGCGAAACTCCTGCGCGCGCAAAACTCCGAGGATGGCCTTCATCGGCACCACGCCATCGCCGAGCCGGCACGTTTCGTGTCCTAGGTCGATGAAGGAGAACCCGGTTTTTTCCGTCCGCTTGGGCTTCACGTCCTTCAAGTGCACCGTCTTGAGGCGCGGGCCGAATTCAATCACGGCCGAGAGCGGATCCCAGCCCTGGGTGGCGCACCACCCGGTGTCGAGCGCCACGCCGACCACGTCCTCGTCGCCCGGCCCGAGCCGTGTCCACAATTCGGCGGCGGTTTTCTCCGGATGATTCTCGATGGCGTAGGCAATGCCGTGCTCCCGCAGGATGGCCACCGCCGCCGCGCGCTCCTTCGCAAATAATTCGATGTGTCCGGCGATGATGGGAATGTTCAGTGCGGCGCAAAACCGGCAGGCGCCGTGCAGATCGGCCGCGTCGCCCGGCACCCAGGCGGCGTAGCTGCGCACAGCGAGGCCGTGCGGGGCCAGCAACGCCCGGGCGGTCTCCACGTGCTGCAGCGTGGCCCAACGCCAGTGCAGGTGCGCACCCCAGAGATCGATCGAGGTAAAGCCGAGCGCCTTCACCTCCAGCAACATGGCCTCGAAGCGCTCGCGAAAGGTCGCCAGCGGCGAGAACCACGCATTGGTCGCGTCGTCGCCCTGCATCCAGCCTTTTTCCATGCGATAGCCGAGCTGGCGGGCGACAAAATTGGCGGTGATGAATGAAAGCGAGGGGGGCATGATCAAAACCTAGCGGAGACTATCGCCTCTGTCCAGCGGGCGCAGCGGTTATCTCATTTCCACCTATCCCAGCATCAACTCGGCCTTCCGGCGCTCGGCCTCACGCCTGCCAACGCACAGTTCGACGTGCCGTGTGAACTATAGGCCACAAGCTTGTCGTGAAAGTGTGGTGCATCGCGCCACACAACCTTCGGGGCCAGACATTGCCTAGCGCCAAAGGATCACGATCAACCGGATTTGTGCTGCTCTTGCCTTCGGATGGTTTGTTCAAAATACGCCAGTAAGCTCGGGCTACACCCAGATCGCAGTCCAACATGACTGACCCAACCGTCCGCTTGCGAGTATGCGAGATCAGTTCTAAAGTCATCACCTCCGCGTGCGAGCCGGATGGCTACCTCCTGTTGCGGCTCAACACCACAGTCTGCGAAGATGCGAGCCTGCAGTTTCAAGAAATCTGCCAGCCGGGGATTGAGAAATTTTCCCTCCTTGTCGATGAGCGAGGAATCAACCGTGAACTTAAGCCGGGAGAGCGTGCGGCTCAGGAATTCACGCGGAACGGTGGAGAGTGTCTTTGTGTAAAACGCCTTCAACTGCTCATCGTTGTGCACGGGATACTCTGTCAGCGGGCCGCAGTAACCGATCCAGAAGACGCAGCTAAAAGCTTGAAAGCTCTTCTCCGTGGGTGACCAGTCTTGGGAGAGAATATTTAAGTTGGTTGAGTCCACCAGCCACCATGATGCATTCACCGCAGCGTCCCTGCTGTGAATCGCTACAACCGTATGGCCGGAAAAATGATTTTGCAGTGATCCGGAGGAAATCTCCGCCCCATCTACAAGCAGTGCCCTGAACGCTCGCGCTTCGATGCGCTCAATGAACAGGCGAGCATAATCTCCGCATCCGCAGCTCAAGCCGCTGTCGCTAATCTCCTGCGCAGTGCGTCGCCGTAGAAACTGTTCCTTGAGACCGGTTTCTTCAACACCAGCAACGCGCACCGTGTAGCTTTGCCCCGTCTGCATGGGCTTCAAAGCTCGCAATTCGGAGAACACCGCCTGGATGTGCTGCTCCGTCGAAAGTTCGCCGCCGTCGACTAATCCGGGGTGAAACTGTCCGAGCAGCAATACAGCGAGCAAAGTTCTCATGGACCAGAAGATTTACCTTCACCGACGCGGGGCCAGTTTGCGGTCAGTTAAAACGCCTTGCTCGTCCACTCGCCGTTCACCAACCGGCGCAGTCCGAGCGGATTTGCGTTCTGCAACTCGGGCGGGAGCAGTCCGTCGGCAAAACCCTGGTAACAGATGAGCCGCGCCCAGCGGTTGAGCGCGCGCGTGCCGACCGAGGTGCTCCGGCCACCGTCGCTCGTCGCCGGATACGGTCCGCCGTGCACGATGGCGTGGCTGACTTCCAGCCCCGTCGGATAGCCGTTGAGAATCACCCGTCCGGCTTTTGCCGCCAGCACACTGACCAGTTCTTCCTGGTCCTTTGTCTCGGTCGCACCGGCCTGTAGTGTGGCGGTCAGGTTGCCCTCCAGCTCCCGCGCGACCGCGAGCATTTCCGCCCGGTCCTGGCACCACACCAGGAGGGAACTCGGGCCGAAAATCTCCTCGGAAAGAGCATGGTTGCCGAGGAATTCCTGGGCTCCGGTTTCAAACCAGACCGGTGCGGCACTGCAGAGGGAGACCGCATTCCCCTGGGCCAGTATCTTGACCCCGGGCTGTTGCCCGCGCGCCGTCGTGCCAGCGACAAAATTCTTCCTGATGCCCGCCGTCAGCATCACCCCCTCCAGGGTTGCCGTCAGTCTGGCCGCGAGGTCCTTGCGGAACTGCTCGGCTGCGGGGGATCGTTGCAGCACGATGAGTCCGGGATTGGTGCAGAACTGACCGACCCCGACCATGGCTGATGCATACAACCCCTCCACCAAGGCGGCCGCGCGCTCGGCGATGGCTCCGGGCAGGATGAACACCGGGTTGATGCTGCCCATCTCGGCATAGACCGGAATCGGTTCGGGCCGCGCCGCGGCTAGATCCGCAAGCGCCCGGCCCCCCTTGAGCGAACCGGTGAAGCCCACGGCCCGGACCAGCGGATGCCGCACCAGTGCCTGTCCAATCTCAAAGCCGGCATCGAATAGCAGCGAAAATGTGCCCTCGGGCAGCCCGCAATCCCGCACCGCATGGAGGATAAGCCGGCCCACCAGCTCGCTCGTGCCGGGATGCGCCGGGTGCGCCTTGACGATCACCGGGCAGCCGGCGGCGAAAGCCGACGCCGTGTCACCGCCCGCCACCGAGTAGGCGAAGGGAAAATTGCTGGAGCCAAAAACAACGACCGGACCGAGCGGCCGCAGCATCGAACGGTGGTCGGGCTTTGGCACCGGCTGGCGGCCGGGTTGCGCTGTCTCGATGCGGACATCAAGCCAGTCACCGCGCTCCGCCGCCTCGCCATACAGCCGGAGCTGTCCGCAGGTGCGCGCCACTTCGCTGCTGAGGCGGGTCTCCGGCAAGGCGGTTTCCAATCTCGCCCGGGCGACCAGATCCACGGCCTTGGCCTCAAGATTACCCGCAATGGCACAGAGAAACCTGTTTCTCTGCGCTCCTGACAGTTTTGCCCAGACGGGCGCGGCGGCGGCGGCGAGTTCCGCTGCACGATCCACGTCATCCTCCGTGGCGGAGGAGAACGACGGTTCGATATGCACACCCCGCGCCGGGTCGAACGCCTGAAAGTCCGCGCCACCGGTGCCACTGGAGCCAAAGCCGATGAGTGAGCCGCCGTCGGGTTTCATGGGGAATGGTTTGTCCTCTTGCACATTCCGCTGGATTCTTCGCTGGGCTCAGAATGACACGCAAGCTAGAGTTTTGGGTGATTCTTCAGCGCCTTCGCCAGCACGGTCTTCGCCTGTTCCAGATCGGCACCCGCCAATTCCCGCCGGGGTGGCCGGACAAAAGGGGTGCCCCGGCCCGTTTCAGCCTGCACCCACTTGATGAGCTGGACAAATTTCGGCACCGTATCGAGCCGCAGCAGCGGCAGAAACCACTCATAGAGCGCGGCAGCCCGGGCCTTGTCGCCCCGGCTGGCAAAATCGAAAAGCGCGACGGACTCGGCGGGAAAGGCATTGACCAGCCCGGCAATCCAGCCGACAGCGCCGGCGTAGACGCTTTCGACGATGGCATCATCCATGCCGACAAGAACATCGAGCCGCCGG
>CAZBLQ010000116.1:0-12790 GCA_964492635.1 uncultured Oleiharenicola sp. | reverse complement strand
CGCGGGGTTGGGAGGCGAAGGGTGGGGCGCCAGCTCCACCGCAGCCGAGCAACCCCGCGTGTCTGCTTCTGGTCGCTCTCCTGCTAAGCGTCGGCGTTTGCCCGTCTCCGCCGAGCGGATCGGTTCCGCCTAACAGGGTCAAAGGGGAAGTGGTTTGAGACGAAGAATACATTTTATGGGGAACGTATCCTTCGCGGGGTGCGGGGGTGGGGCGGCCCGTCCCGCGAGTATACTCGAAGCGGCGGAACGGGAGGCTACCTCTTTCTCAATGCCGACATCTTCAAGAACGAGTCCGGGGTTTCGGACCGCGAGGCCTAGGGGTTCATGGACGGCGCACGCCAGAGCTACCTCGAGTCCGGCCAGTCTTTCGTGACCGAGACCGTCTGTTCCGATCCGCACGGAGCGAAGCTCAACTTTCTCCGCGAGGCTTTGGATCGCGGCTACGAGGTCCACCTCATCTACATCGGCCTCGATTCGCCGGAAACGAGCGACGCCCGCGTGGTCACCCGCCTGATGGCTGGCGGCCACGACGTGCCGGCCGACCGGATCCCGCGGCGTTACGCCCAGTCGCTGCAGAGTCTAAAGGCGGCGCTCAAGTTTGTGCCCAACGTCACGGTTGGTGTCCAGGGCACCCTTGGCAGTGGCACGGTTTTTCAGATCATTTTCCCGGTCCGCTACGCCCGATTGTCCGCTAAAGCCCCGGTTTGCGAAAAAGCCGCAGACTACGTTGGCTCAGGGTTAGTTCTGGTGGTGGACGACCAGCCGAATACCGGATCGTCGCTCGCCATTCCCAACGGAGCATCGTGGTCCTCGCCCCGCACTATGGACGCATCGAACCCGATATCCCCGTGCTGGGCAGACGAGATCCGTCCAGCGAAACGACTCCTCCCGATGGAGGAAATTATGTCGCATCGAAACACCTCTTTCTCATCGTCGTGGGAATACACTCCCGGACGGTGGAATTGGCAGACACGCCAGACTTAGGATCTGGTGTCGAAAGACGTGCAGATTTAAGTCCGGTCCCGGGCACCAGATAGTACGTGAGTAAAACTCGTTGTCGGTCGGACTCACGTCCGACGGAAGCGAGTTCGCCTTTATTCAGGCGGTATAGATAGTAGCTGTCCCTCGGTGCTTTTTCTAAACTGCTTTGATGAATACAGATTTGGGGCTGGAGAATAGGCCGCCGGGGGCGTGCCTATTCAATTTTTGCGCCGTAAGGGGTTTGTTTTTTTAGCCCGATGAGAAAAGGCGGGGCTGCAATCCGTGAAATAGGTATATTAAATCTACCAAAACTCCGGTAGTCGTGACGCTGGCAACACCCCATTGAAGACAGACATTGTGCCGGGGTTACATTGCATTTCCTCGGCGTCGGATGATTGAGTCCCTCCCTCTGTCGGAATGCGGAAATTAAAGCGGCCCCAGAAACAGAGTCCTCCGATGAAATGCCGCCTCAGACGAATCAGCGAATGGGAGAGGCTGGCGAAAGAAGCCCGCTTCCAGCCCGGGCGTATGGCGGAACTATGTTCAATTTCACTGCGACAGCTAGAGCGCTATTTCACCGTCAAGTTTAAGGAGACACCGCGAACATGGTCGCGAAGGATTCGCTGCCGATTGGCACTTAAGTTGATCGCCGATGGTTGGCCCAACAAGGCAGTCGTTCACGAACTGCATTTCGCGAACGAATCGCACCTCTGTCACGAATTCGCCCACCATTTCGGTAAAAGACCTCAAGCGTTCTCATCATTGTTTGATCGTGATTCGGAAATTGAGCTAGACGACCCGCCTGCCAAGAGTTGAGGCTTTAATGGATCTCGAAATGTCGCGTTGCGACAAGAATGTCGGGTTTCGACAAGTAATGGCGCGATTCGACAATTCATTGAATTTGGTCCCGCGTCTCGCGTTGTGATATGTTGCATTTCTTATGAAAGCACAATCAATCCTCATCGCAGTTTGTAGTCTTTCAGTTTGCCTGCTCAGTTCTTTGCAGGGGCAAACTTCGTGGACATCGAGAACCTCAGGGACCGGATCAAACCTCAATTCCGTTGTTTACGGCAATGGAACGTATGTTGCGGTCGGACAAGTGGGAGTTATTCTGACTTCTACTAACGGGACCTCTTGGACTTCACGCACCTCTGGCACGAATAACCCGCTATATGGAGTCACCTACGGCAACTCGCTCTTTGTGGCCGTCGGAGACAACGGAACTATCGTGAAATCGAGTGACGGGACCACTTGGTCGACCGCGTCATCGGGCACATCGTCTCACCTAACAAGCATCGTTTGGAGCGGTAGTAAGTTCGTTGTCGGCATGGAAACTTCCTCCGTTCTTACTTCAGCGAATGGTTCTAGCTGGTCGAGTTCGTCGACCGGCTCGACCAACTTTATGTGGGGAGAGGGATTTGGTAATTCGACTTATGTTGGCGTTGGGGAAGTCGGCACTATCCTCACTTCGACAAACGGTACATCCTGGACCGCACGTACGTCCGGTACGTCGAACGATCTGTTGGGTATTACATACGGGAATTCCACTTACGTCGCTGTGGGATGGGTTGGCACCGTCCGAACCTCTTCCAATGCCACGAGCTGGAGCAGCGTAACCTCGGGAACGTCCAGTGATCTCCGTGGCATTACATACGGAGCAGTATTCGTTACGATCGGCACGGGTGGCGTGATTCTGACTTCAAGCAACGCCAGCAGTTGGACCAGCCGGACGTCGGGCACGTCATCGGCTCTGAATGCCGTGATATATGGCAACAGTCTATATGTGGCTGTTGGAGACAGTGGCGTGATTCTGACATCCAGTTCGTGACGAATCTGTTTGCCGGGTTTTCCTCTGCCGCGATACGGTTTCGCGGGCATGACCTCCTGTCAAATTCAGAGGAAAAACCACCTTGACCCCGCAAGCCCGGGCCGCGCGCCTGGGCTTGCTATTGGCCAAGCCCTTTTCGTGACAACGTCGCTCCAACGGTGAATTTGCGCACAGCAACTATTCCTCCGTACGAATCCTCCCAATCTTTTGCACCGTTACTTTTGCTGGCTGCCGGTAGTGGGTGTGCCGCACTGATCTACGAGATTGTCTGGTTCCAAATGTTAGAGTTGGTCATTGGCTCCTCGGCCGTGTCGACGGCCGTGTTGCTGGGCACATTCATGGGCGGCATGGGTATCGGAAATCTTGTGCTGCCCCGCTGGGTCGGCACCAACCGCCACCCGCTGAGGGTTTACGCGGTGCTAGAACTCGGCATTGCGGTTTTCGCTGCCGTTGTGTGGTTCGCTCTCCCAGTTATAGGCCGGTTTTATGTCCAGTCGATAGGCCCCGGTCGTTTCGATTACTTGGTCAGGGCTATGATCTGTGTGGCGCTTTTGCTGCCGCCGACAATGTTGATGGGGTCAACATTGCCCGTTATCGCACGTTGGACTAAGACCACTACAAAGGGTGTTTCGTCGTTGGGCGCCTTTTATGGCATCAACATAGCGGGCGCTGTGATTGGCTGCCTCTTGACAGGATTTTACCTGCTCCGGATCTACGACTTGAGGGTGGCCACTGCCTGGGCAGCTGTAATCAACGTTATGGTGGCTCTCGTTGCCTTTGCACTGGCCCGATCCGCGCCGCTGGGAGATACGGTTGACGAAAATAAGTCTACACTGATCGAGCCGGCGCCATTCAGGCCGCCCATAGCGCGGGTGCTTGTTTCAATCGCATTGTCGGGTTTCTGCGCACTTGTAGCCCAAGTGGTATGGACACGTTTGCTGTCGCTGATGTTAGGAGGGACGACCTACACATTTTCAATCATCTTGGCTGTATTCCTCAGCGGTCTCGGCCTTGGTGGCTTGGCCGGTGCAGCACTTGTGCGCCGATTGGCGCATCCGGGAAACGCGCTCGGTTGGTGCCAACTCCTCGAAGTGCTGGCGATCGCATGGGCAGACGACCTCCTTACTCGTACGTTGCCTTTCTGGTCCAGCGGCGACGCGGCGGAGGTTGAAGTTTGGAGCCGGTTTCTTTCCGATCTCTTGCGATGTGGTTACGCGATTCTCCCGGCCACGATTGTCTGGGGAATCAGTTTTCCGCTTGCGATCGCAGCCGGCTCCTCTGGTTCGAGTGATCCTGGGCGCGACGTCGGCCGGATCTGTGCCTCGAATACCGTCGGCGCGGTATTTGGGGCGGTTCTCGCCAGTCTTGTGCTATTTCCATGGCTCGGCACATCGCACATCGAGACATTGCTCTTCGCCAGTTCGGCCATGGGAGCTTTGCTGTTGGTGCGTCCGTCAAGCAAGTCGGGATGGATCGCCTTCGCGCTTGTATTCGGCCTAGCGATCTTGTTGGCCGCGAAACCGTTGACCGTTCCGTGGCAGTTGGTCGCATATGGCCGCCACGCAGCCGAGGGAGACCAGACCGCACGAATTCTTTATCTAGGCGAAGGTGCCCAAGCGACGGTGGCCGTTTCTGAGAATTTAGTTGGGAATCGCTATTATCATGTCAGCGGGAAAACCGAAGCATCGAGCCAATTCTACGACATGCGCCTACAGCGAATGCTCGGTCATCTTCCCGCGCTGATGCATCCGCACCCCCGCTCTGTCCTAATCGCCGGCATGGGCGCAGGTGTAACGGCGGGATCGTTTGTACTCTATCCCTCGATCGAACGCATTGTTGTCTGCGAAATCGAGCCGCTGGTTGTGCAGCATGTCGCGGGGTTTTTCGAGAGGGAGAACTACCGCATCTTGACGGACCCCCGGGTTGAAATCGTATACGACGACGCCCGTCATTTCTTGGCGACGACCCGCGAGAAATTTGACGTCATCACTACTGACCCGATCCATCCTTGGGTGAAAGGCGCCGCCAAGCTTTACACTGCGGAGTATCTTGCCCTTTGCCGGCAACACCTGAATCCGGGCGGCCTGGTCGCCCAATGGGTGCCATTCTACCAAAGCAGCCGCGCTGTCGTGCAGAGCGAACTCGCCACATTCTTTCATGTATTTCCCGCGGGTGTGGTTTGGGGCAATGACACTGGCGGCCGAGGTTATGACGCTGTGTTAATTGGCGGGACAGGCTCGCCGACAGTCGATGTGGACGCATTGCAGGCTCGCCTTGCCGGCGTTGACCACACCGCAGTCCGTCAATCGTTGGCCGAGGTCCATCTTGCCTCCATGGCGGATTTGCTTGGCACTTACGCCGGTCGGGCGCCCGACCTGCAAGGATGGCTTGAACATGCGGAGATCAACCGTGACCGTAGTTTGCGCCTGCAATATCTTGCGGGCCTATCGGTCTATTCGCACGCGGGTACAGCTGCCTACCGCGAAATGCTCGGCCTTCGCCAGTTTCCTGCGGATATGTTCCGCGCTAACGATAGCAATCTGGAATTATTGAGGGAGAGATTGCCGACTCCACCTTTATCAGTCGGCGGCATTGCGCCAGTCTCGAATAGTAAATAGGGAGCAATTGTGTGCAGGGTATATTCGCCGGCATAATTCGGAGCTAACACTGCTCGATGTTTTATTGGAAACTGCACGAATTTGGGTAGGGAATCGGGTCGATTTTAAGCCGGGAAAAGGGATCCGTAAAAATTGCGCTCAAAATTCTTTCTACAGGGGTTTTCTACAGTGCAGGCTGAAAATCGGCTGATTTAAGCAAACGTGCGAAACCGATATAGATTACGCAAGCTGCTGAGCTGATATGGTTAGGGCACGAAAGCGAAGGTGCGCGAAAATCGGCAAAACAGCCCGATACGAATTAACTGTCACTTGCTCAGCCACTATTGCGGGAAGCGCGGTTATGACGGAGCACCGGCTGGCTGCGCGATAAAATACTGCTGCAACGGGCATTTTGGCGCCTGATTTTTCCGCGGCTTATACCCCTTTCTTTATACCCACCTAGGCAAAAATCAGCGTTATTCGGCGAACAACTGCGGACCGCAAAAAGCCGCCCTCACTCTGATAAAAAGTCAGCGAACATTGCGCTGAACACCGGCGAAAATATCTGGGGCTTGACCTCGAAATACTGCTGCATCATCGGCGTGAGCTTTTCTGCTGCTGGCATAAAATATCTACCACAGAGTCACAGAGGGCACAGAGGTTTGGGAAGCCAAAAGCAACGGCTTCCGACTAATGCCTGGCTGGTGCCGGCTATATTTGGTTTGTCTCGGGTGTTTTCTCCGTGTCTCCGTGTCTTTGTGGTTCAATTACATCACTCCGATCTGGGCGGGGCCGGCAAGCCGCCCATGCTCGTCCTGCACGGCATGCTGGGTTCCTCGCGGAATTGGCAGACCACCGGCCGTGAACTGGCCGCTCATTTCCATGTGTTTGCCCTCGACGCCCGCAACCATGGCAAATCGCCCTTTGCGCCGGAGATGAACTACGAGGTGCTGGCTGGCGACGTCATCGCCTGGATGGACGCACAGCGCATGGCAAAGGCCGTCATCATCGGCCACAGCATGGGTGGGAAGACCGCGATGTTGCTGGCCTGCCGGCAGCCGGAGAGGGTGGAACGGCTGGTGGCGGTCGACATCGCCCCCAAGGATTATTATTGGGTGGCCCACCGCGCCGAGTTCGCTGCGATGAACGAGCTCGATTTGGCCAGCCTGCAATCGCGCGCCGAGGCCGAGATGCGTTTTGAAGGGCGGGTGCCCAGCCTCGGCATGAGAAAATTTCTGGCGACCAATCTTGAGCGGAACAAGGACGGCGGCTGGCGTTGGGCGGTCAATCTGCCCGTGCTGACCACCGCATTGCCGGCCATGGAGAAGAATAGTCTGCGACCTGCCGATCACTATGCCGGTCCGACTCTGTTCATCGCCGGCGGTCGTTCCCAGTACGTCCAGGCCACCGACCACGATGTAATCAAAAGGCATTTTCCCGCTGCGCGCATCGAGGTCATTGCGGATTCCGGTCACAATCCGCACATGGACCGGCGCGAGGAGTTCGTGCGGCTGGTGCTCGGGGGCGTTTAACCGGTAGGGCCGTTGCCCCTTGTCGTGCCGCAGCCTTGGCGAAGGCAGATCAACGGCCCGAACTTGGGCGCTTGAGGGCAAGCGCCCCTACCATAACGGTTTCAACTCTCCGCGACCAGCGGGAGAATATCGCCAGTCGCCTGCTCCCGGCTGTGTTTCGCATATTTCAGCCAGCGGCGGGTTACCCAGCGACGGAACATCACCATTCCGCGCAACCACTCGTCGGCCGTCATCGCCACCCAGATGCCCGGCACGCCCCAGCCGAGTTTCAGGCCCAGGAACCAGGCCAGCGGCACCCAGACGCCCCACATGGAAAAGAAGCCGAACTGCACGGGGAAACGGGCGTCCCCGGTCGCCCGCAGCGAACTGATGACGACGATGTTGAAGACGCGTCCCGGCTCGAGGATGATGGCGATGCGCAGAAGCAGGGTGCCGCCGGCGATGATGCCAACGTCATGTGTGAAGAGCCCCAGCAGGTAGGGCGCCGTGGCGGCCACGAGCAGGATTCCGCCCAGGGCGATGAGCAGGGCGGTCCGCACGCTTCGGAGGACCTGCCGGTAAGCCTCCTCGAACTGTCCCGCGCCGATGAGCCGGCCGATGAGAATCTCCGTGCCGAGGCCGAGCGAGATGCTGAACAGAATGACCAGCCGCTGCACGTTCTGGGTGTAGGTCATGACGGCGAGGCTCTGTTCACCCATCCGCGCCGCAAAGCTGGTCACGGTCATCAGCCCGAGCCAGTAGCTCATGTGCTCGCCCGCCGCCGGCAGACCGATATGCAGGATGCGGCGGATCCGGTCGAACTTGAGGTCGATAAAATCGCTCCACCGGAATTTTATTTTCAACCGTCGCTCGAGCAGGATCCACAGCGCGATGCTCGCCACCACGCGGCTGAACACGCTGGAGAGGGCGACGCCGGTCACCCCCATCTTGGGGGCACCGAGCAGCCCGAAAAGCAGGATGCAATTGCCCGCGATATTGAGCACGTTCTGGATGACGGTCACAACCATCGCGTCACGGGTGTAGCCGTGCGCCCGCAAAGAGGCGCCGATGGCAGTGTTCATCGCCTCCATGAAGAGCGTGCCGCCCATGAGGCTGAGGAACGGCTGCGCGTAGTGCATCAGCTCCGGCGGGAGCTGCATGAGCCGGAGCAGCGGCGCGGCGAAGAAAAACGCGGTCAGGCTCACGACCAGGCCGATCCAGGTGTTCACCGCGATGGCGGTGGTGACGATCTTCCTCGCGCCCTCGCGGTCGCCCGCGCCGACGTGATGGGTGATGACCACGCTCGACCCGATTCCGATGAAGTTGAAGCAAATCAGCGCCAGCACCACGAACTGAAGGCCCACGCCCAACGCCGCCACGGCGCCGTCCGAGACGTGGCTGACCATGAAGGTGTCCACCGTGCCGATGAGGATGCGCAGCGTCTGCTCGATGAAGATCGGCCAGGCGATGGCCATCAAGGTCGGGTTGACTGGAGCAGGCGGTTTCATTCGCAGAATCCGAACAAACACAAGCAATGACCCCACGAGTAAAGCTGAATTACGGAGTTACATCGCTCAAACCGGTGAGCACGCGGACGGTAGGCGAATTTCCGACAGTGCAGCTGTGACGTGAAGTAGGGCCAGTCTGCGACTGGCTTGGCGTTTCGCTAGCCAATGGGCCGGTCACAGACCGGCCCTACTTAGCGCTTCGACCACAATCGCAGCGACGACAGGAGAAAATCCTCGAACGCGGCAGCCTCGTTGAGATTGAGGCGGAGCAGGCCGGCGTTGTGTTCGAGTTTCTCGATGGCGGCAGTCAGCGAGCGGCGTACTGATTCGTCACCCGCCTTCAGCCGCTCCTCGGCGAAAATGCGGGTGGTATGCTCCAGTTCAACAAATAGTTTCTGGCGGATGCCGTTGGCGATGCCGGTCTCGATGGCCACCTGCTCCTCGTCGTCGAGATCTTCCGGCAGTTTCACCTTCTGCGCCTTCCAGATCGTGTCGGTCGCCGCGGCCAGCACGGCGTTGAAGCGGGTGATGAGGCCGTAGACGCCCATGAGCTGGTCGGCGACGGCGCGTTTCTCCACTACGCCGACGGACAACTGGCCGAGCCACGCGGCGTAGTCGGCGCGGGTGGTTTTCCACAATTCGCGGGTGGTTTCCTCCGCATCGGCAAGGGCCTCGCTGCCGTCGTCGGTGAAGCGGAAGTGCAGGCAGCGGCTACGGATGGTTGGAAGCAGCGAATAGGGACGGGTGGTGAGCAGCAGGATGGTCGTGCTAGGGGTCGGTTCCTCGAGCGTCTTGAGAAAAATATTGGCCGCGGCGATGTTCATCCGGTCGGCTTCGTAAATCACTGCGACCTTGCGGGAGGAAACCGAGGCGGAAATCTGGATCTTGCCGATGAGATCTCGGGTGGGTTCGGCACCGATCTGCCGCATCTTGCCGGCGGGCCGCAAGGCATAGAAATCGGGGTGCTGCTTCGGCGGGAAATGCTGGCTGGGCTGCCGCGGGTCATTCAACAACCGGTCGGCAATGGCGTGGGCCACCATGGCGAGGGTGCCGAGGTTTTCGCCGTGAAGCAGCAGGCTGTGGGCGAGCCGACGGTGCTCGAGGGCGCGCTCGAGCACGGCGACGGTGGGCGTGCCTTCAAGGGCGGCGGGCCAGGGCAGGGGAGCAGACATCAGAGCACAGAGGACAGCGCCGTTGTTTGCTGCTGCAAACCCGGTGTTTGTCCGGGCCGTCGCCCGGCAAAAAGACGGAGGACTGTAGGGCGGCATCGCTGATGCCGCCGAGGCAGGGACAGGCGACCCCGCCCTATAAAAAGGCATGGATCCTTCACTGCACTCAGGATGACAGCCTTCATGAATTTCACCCCAGGCGCTTCTGCACCTCGGTCCAGACCTTTTTGTCCAGGGCGGCAGGCGTCTGCGTGCCGTCCAGCACGACGACGCGCTCCGGCCATTGCTTGGCCAGCAGGAGGTAGCCTTCGCGGACTTTGGTGTAGAAGGAGATGTTTTCCCGTTCCATCCGGTCGGGCAGGTCGGAGGCGCGCTGGCTGATGCGGGCCAGACTGATCTCGGTGGGCACGTCGATGACGATGGTCAGATCGGGCATGACGTTGCCGACGGCGAAGCGGTTGATTTCGCTGACCGGGCCGGGGGCTAAGTTGCGCGCGATGCCCTGGTAGACGGTGGAGGAGTCGAGGAAGCGGTCGCTGATGACAATCGCGCCGCGCTGGAGGGCCGGGGCGATGACCTCGCGCACCACCTGGGCGCGGGCGGCGGTGAAGAGCAGCAGCTCGGTCTCGGGGCACATCTCGTCGCCCTTGGAATTGTGGACGATGATGTTCCGGATCTGCTCGCCGATTTCCGTGCCGCCGGGCTCGCGGGTGGCGACGACCTCGCGGCCGATCTGCTGGAGATGCTCGGCGAGGCGGACGATCTGCGTGGATTTGCCGCTGCCTTCGGAGCCTTCAAAGGAGATGAGCCGGCCGGCGGGCTTGGACTTGGTGGGCATGGGAAAGTGGGTTGCCCTACGGAACAAAATCAGCCGCCCGCGCGCAACCAGATTCAGCTGGGCGCCACCGGCAGACAGCCGGATTCCTCGCAGAAAAACTGCGAGAAGAACTTTAGTATTCCATTGATTGGACCGCGCAAACACGCCAACACTCACCGCACATGCCCAGCCTCCTTCCGCCTCCTTTTCTCGCCTCCACCGTCAACGTCTGGCACGTCTTCCTCACGACCGACCCGGTCGGCCAGTTCGTCATCGCCCTGCTCGCGGTGTTCAGCATTTTCGCGTGGGCGGTAATGCTGGGGAAGCATTCCGAGCTGAAAAAAATGCGGGAACTGAACCTGCTGTTCGAGCGCAAGCTCGGCCAGGAAAAGCACATTCTGGATCTGCCGGAGAATCTCCGCAACCGGCGCGACATTCCCTACGCTGACCTGCTCTCCGATGCATTGGAGGCCTATTGGCGCGCGGCGGCCATCGGCAAGGAAAAGGGCGATGACAATGTGCGCTCCCGCCTCGAACACGCCGAGAATGCCATCCAGCGCGCGCTGGCCCGCCAGTCTCTCCGCTACGAATCAAGCATGATCATCCTCGCGTCGCTCGTCTCGGGCGCGCCGTTCATGGGCCTGTTCGGCACGGTGTGGGGCATCATGGAGGCCTTCAGCGCCGTATCTGTCATGCAGAGCGCCAGCATCCAGACCCTCGCGCCGGGCGTGTCCGCGGCTTTGTTGACCACCATCTCCGGCCTCATCGTGGCGATCCCGTCGGTCTTCGGCTACAACATCCTGCTCGGCCATGTGAAGACCATGATCACGGAACTGGAAAACTACGCGAGCAACCTCGCGGACCGCATCGAATTGGAGGCGAAGTAAGGCACGACCATGGCAAGAATTTTTCGCAGACCCCGCCACCTGCACCCGGTGGCGGAACTCAACATCACCAACATGGTGGACCTCGGGTTCACGCTGCTGATCATTTTCATGATCAGCACGCCGCTGATCCAGTCGGAGCAGACGATCCCCGTGAACCTGCCGGTGGAGGGCAAGAAAGCCCAGCCGCCACCCTCGGATACCGAGTACCAAGTGGTCGCCATCGACCGCGCAGGGAATTTCTACCTGGGTTCGAAGCGCGTTAGTTTCACCGAGCTGGCGAGCAACCTGGGTGCGCTGTCGCTCAAGACCAAGCCGCCGGTCATCCGCATCCGCGCCGACCTGACCCTCCAATGGCAGCAGGTGGTGAAGGTCATGGATGAAATCAAGAAGCACAACCTGACCAAAATCACGTTCGACACCGAGGCAAGGTGACCGGCTCCATGCGCGCGAACTCGCCCAGTTCGGTTTTTCTCTCGCTGACCCTGCATGTGGTCGTCGGGGCGATCATCTTTGTGACGACGATGTTCGTCACGCAGCAGGACAAACTGCCCCCGGTCATTTTCGAACTGGTGGCCGGGCCGCCCACCGCCCCGGACGAACTGGTGGCGCCCGCATTGGGCAACACCACCGCCAAGGTGGCCTTGCCGCCGGACAAGCCCGAGCCGAAGGTGCAGGAGACGGTCGAGACTCCGCCCGCTCCGGAGAGCGTCCCTCCGCCCAAACCCAAGGCCGACACGTCGATTGTCAAGGAACTGAAGAAGGCGGAAAAAATGTCCTACAAGGACTACTTGAAGAAGCATCCCACGCCGAAACCGCCGGCGAGCCCTCCGGCCCAGAGAAGCGCCAGCGTGCAGCACATCGACGCTCAGGGTATCGCGAACGGCGTGCGCGGCGGGTCGACGGCCAACACCCGCGGTGGCGGGGGCGGCAAGGCATTGACCCGCGAGGAACAGAGCGAACTCAACACCTACATTTCATTTTTGCTCAACGCGCTGAAGGAGGCCCACGATCCACCCCCGGGCGTCAGCGACCAACTGGAGACCAAGGTGACCTTCGATATTTCAGCCAATGGCAACATCTCGAGTCCGCGAATCGCCCGCTCCTCGGGCAACCGCGAGTTCGACGAATCGGTGCTCGAGGCGTTCCGCAAGGTGCGATCCATCGGCCCGACCCCGGACGGCAAGCCCGACACCTGGACGGTCACCTTCCGAATGAAGGAAGAAGGCTAGAGACAAAAGAAGAAGGAGAGAAGAGCATAGCCACAGAAGGCACAAAAAAGGTTTGGCAGTTTTCGCGCTTCTTGTGCTTTTTGTGGCCATTCCCGGCTGCCTGGTTGGCGGTTCTTCCGGAGCCGGCAATCAAGTGCTGAGCCCGCAGTGAAAAAGTCCTTGCGTTCCCCGGCCAAAGCTTACTTTTAGGCCCTTCGCTAGGTTGGTTACGGGCTCGTAGCTCAGTTGGCAGAGCGCCTCAATGGCATTGAGGAGGTCGTCAG
>CAZBLQ010000115.1:0-12817 GCA_964492635.1 uncultured Oleiharenicola sp. | reverse complement strand
TCCCACAGCATACGCGAGGTCATCGGCCTCGTGGAAAAAAACACCGGCCGGCCAGTCGCCCTCCACTATCAACCCGGCCACATCTGGGATGTACAGGACAGCCGGCTCGACAACCAGCGCATCATTGCCGCGACCGGCTGGCATCCGCAGGTTACGCTCGATGAGGGCATCCGCCGCTCCGCGGCTGGTTACGCCGGTCACTGAAGGCCGGGCCAAAATGGAGCCGCCTGCAACCAGCCCGACGTTGGAGAACCTCGCCGCCCGGCGCTGGTTGCTCCCGTTACTGGCCGCGCTCCTGCTTCTGGCCGCCCTCTGGGTAATGACCCGCGCGTGGGATGCTTCGCTGCTGGATCGCACCCAGTTTCGCCAGACCCAAACCGCAATGTCGGCGCACTGGCTGCAAAAGGAGGGCTTTCACCTGGCCTACCCGTTGCCGGTTTTTGGGCCGCCATGGTCGGTGCCGCTGGAGTTTCCACTCTATCAATGGCTGGTTGCCCGATTCTCCGACGCTGCTGGAATTTCGCTGGTGTCCGCCGCCCGGATCCTGGGCATCGCATTTTTCCTGGCGTCTCTGCCCGCGGTCTACGGGCTCGCAATTCGAGTGGAACCCGACTGGCGTTGTCGCCTGCTGGTGCCGGCCGCGGTCCTCACCGCACCGGTCTGCCTGTTTTACTCCCGCTCGTTCATGATAGAATCCTGCGCCACCGCGCTGGCGGTGTGGTTTCTCTACGCCCACATCCGCAGCCTGCAGCAGCCGGATTGGCGCTGGACCGCCTTGACGGTGGTGATGGGAGTCCTGGCCGCACTCGTCAAGATCACCACCTTTGCACTCTTCGGCCTCCCGGCGGTGTTCTACACTCTGTACCGGCTGTGGAAATCAGGCCGCGCCACCCCGGCGGATCCGCGCCCGGCCGGACTTCTCCGTGTTATGGTCGCCTCCGCCCTGCCGGCGGGCTCCGCGCTGGCAGCCGCCGTGTGGTGGATCGCGTTCAGTGATTCGGTCAAACGCGCCAATCCCTTTGCCGCGACGCTCACCTCGGGGAACCTGACGTCGTGGAACTATGGCGCCGCCCTGCAACGAGTGGATCCGGCATTCTGGAAGATCCTCTTCCATCAGCTTACCGTCGGCGTGCTGTGCGGGCCAGCCTTGATCCTCCTCGCCGCAGGTTTCGTGGTGATTGCGCCGCATTACCGGCGGGCGGCCTTGGTCTGCAGTTTCGGCTTCCTCGCCGGCCCCCTGCTCTTTTCCAACCTCTACGCAATTCACGAATACTATTGGTTTCCGTCGGCTTTTTTTGCCGCGGCTGCAGCCGGAATCGTGCTGGCGGGAGTGATGGAAACCCGCCGGCTAGGTATTGTCATCAAGTCCACAGCAGTGCTCGGGTTTTTCGGACTGCAGGCAGGCAATTTTTGCGTGGGCTACGCGGACACCCTGATGCGACCGCCTCCCTCGCCACCGCCCCTCGCGGAGATTATCCGCCGGTCCACGCCCGAGGACGGCATCGTGCTGGTTTACGGCTGGGATTGGAACACGCTGATCCCCTGCTACGCACAGCGCCGGGCCATCATGGTGCCGAATGGCCGCGAGGAGGACGCGGATGCGCTGCGCGCTGTTCTGGCGAACATACCGGCCGGGCAGATCTCCGCCCTGGTCATGCAAGAAACGTACAAGCAGAACACCGGCTTTATCGGCTGGCGCACCCGGCTGTTGAATTTGTCCGCCGCGCCGGTCGCAAGGAGTGCCGAGGGTGATCTCTATCTGCCGGCAGGGGTCATTCCCTCTCTGCAATCAAAGCTGGCGGGGCATTCGTATCCCGGCGTAATGCTTGATTTTTCCAACCCACCGGAACGCCAGGACCAACGGCTGCTTCAAGGGAAGGTTGATCCCAGCCGTTATGCGGAGGTCGCATCACCGGTCCCTTTCGCGGTCTTCAATCCGTGGACCATCGTGGTGGATAATCTGGCCGGGCATCAGGTCATTTTTGCCAACGCTCCGTCCGAGCTGCATTTCCATGCGCCACCCGGTGCCACCCGGATCGAAGCCACGGTGGGTTTGAACGATGCCGCCTATGCCGGGCCGTCACCCACCGACGGGATCGAGGTGGTTATTTTCGAAATCCTTCCCTCGGGTCATCGCCGCATCCTCTATCGCCGCGACTTGAATCCACTGACCCAGCCCGGGGATCGCGGCCTGCAGACAATTTCGCTCGGGGCGATCGGGCCCATCTCGGGCCCGCTGGTCTTTGCCCTCTACCCCGGACCCGCTGATAACCCCGCTTGCGACTGGGGCTATTGGGGGCATATCAAGATATACTGACGTATGTCGAACCGCACCCCAGCGCATGAGTCTCCTCAGTCCAAAGCCCATGACTGGTTTCTGGTTTTTGTTTTCGTGGCAATGCTGGCGATCACGGTCTGGGCCACCACCCGGGGCTGGCATAACCCGGTACTTGATCGCCACGAATTCCGCCAGACCCAGACCGCCATCAGCACACACTGGTTGAAGCAGGACGGCTTCCGGCTCGACTACGAGACGCCGCTGTTCGGCCCGCCGTGGTCCATCCCGATGGAATTTCCCGTTTACCAGTGGATCGTGGCCCGGGCGAGCAGCCTCCTCGGCACCGGACTTGAATCCACCGCCCGGGGAGTAAGCCTGTTCTTCTTTTTCGCCACTCTGCCGGCAGTTTATGGCCTGGCTGGAATGCTTGGTCTGGCTCCTTTGCGCCGCTTGCTCGTCGTCAGCTCCGTGCTGGCTTCGCCTACCTACCTGTTCTACGGACGCAGTTTTATGATCGAAACCACCGCACTTTGCTGTTCGGCGTGGTTCCTGTATGCCGTGACCCGGGCGGTTCGCGATGACCGTGTTTTGTTCGCCGGTCTGGCCGCATTATTTGCCGTTCTCGCCGGCTTGGCCAAAGTCACAACCTTTGCGGTTTTCCTGCTGCCCGCTGCCCTGCTGACTTGGACTTATTGGCGGCACAGTTGGAACGACCGCACCCGCAATCCAACACGGTTATGGCACGCGACCATCCATGCCCTCGCTCCCGTCCTGCTGGGGGTGGGCACGGCTTACTGGTGGGTGCGACACAGTGACAATGTCAAGGAGACGAACGCTTTTGCCAGTTTTCTGATATCATCGAAGATGACCCAATGGACCTGGGGCTCATGGGCTCAACGCATCTCGGCAGAATTCTGGACCGAAAACTGGAATAATATTTCAGGGCTCGTCCTCGGGCCGGTCCCGCTCGCCGTCTTGTTGCTATGTGCCGCACTGGTGGAACCGGTTTATCGCCGCACGGCAGCGTGGTGCGGGGTGTTCTTTCTGGGAGCCTTGCTGCTCTTCGCCCACCTCTATTACAAGCATGACTACTACTACTGTGCCAATGCCGGGTTTCTGCTCACAGGAGCGGGCTTTCTCCTCGTGGGCATCTGGGACTCGGCCCGCCTGCCCGCCACGGCCAAGGGACTGGTGATTGCATTGGTGCTGGGCGGCCAGTTAAGCCTGTTTTATAATAGCTATGGATGGTACTACCGCCGCGAATTGCCCCGCCCACCTGAGATCGCCACGGTCATCCGGGAAACGGTGCCGCCGGAGGGCGTCGTGCTCATCTATGGCTGGGACTGGAATTCTCTCGTCCCTTACTACGCCCAGCGCCGGGTCGTCATGGTGCCGAATGGGCGCGAGGATCAACTGGAAGTGCTGGAGGGCATTCTCCATCAGCTGCCGCCGCTCCGCATTGCCGCACTCTTGATCCGGCAGCGCACGCCGACACCTTTCGCGCCCGATTTTATCCGCGAACGCCTCAACCATTTCGATCTGGCGCCCGCTCCGTTCGCCACCAGCGCCGACGGAGACCTCTACCTGCCCGAGGAACAGATTGCCACGGCAGCCGAAAAATTTCGCGGTCACCCGCTGGCCACAGTAACACTCAACACCCGGGCGCCGGTTGACCCCAATGCCGACAAGCTGCGGGACAATGATCTTAGCGCCCTGGATCTGTCGATGGCTGTGCCCAAACCGGTGAAAGCGCGGAGCATGTTCGGCATCAGCACCGGCCTGGTGGGTTCCCAGAAGGTCATTTTCGCTCATCCGGTTTCGGAGCTATATTTCAACCCGCCGGCCGGCGCCAGACGGATTGTCGCCGAGGTCGGCATCATCGACGCCGCCTACGCCCCGAGCGCCACCGGGATTACCGATGGCATCAGTGTGGAGATTATTGAGCTGCGCCGGAACGGTCTCCGCCGGATGCTTTACCGGCGCGACCTCAATCCGGCCAAGGTGGTGGAGGACCGTGGTCCCCAAACCATCCACCTCGATGAAACCGATCCCCTCACCGGCACCGTCGTGTTCCGGATCACCCCGGGTCCGTATAACAATCTCGTGAACGACTGGGCCTACTGGGGCCGCATCGAGATCAATTGAGCGGGCTCATTGGATCAGGAGCCGGTCCATTTTGATCCAGTCGCGCGTATCGCGCCCGTTGGGTCCCGGCCCAAAGAACAGCTCCACCTCAGCTTCTTGTTCGAGAGAGAAATCAATCTTGAGTGGCTGGATTCCACGATCAGCCGGATTATTGCGCGGGTCGATCACCCGGGTGAACAGCACGTGCCTTCCCGAACTTGGACCGAGTTCCGCAAGTGTGATTTCCACTCCGTCACTCACTTGGTTGCGATCCATCGCCAAGTCATAGGCGGCGGGCGGCAGCCATACCTTCGTCCGCAGGGTGTGCGCACCGGCGGGCAAATGGAAAACCAAACGGGTCGTCGGGTGGGCATTGTAGGCGGCCAGTCCGCCGCTCACCTCCAGCCCGGGACCGAAGCTTGTCCAGAAACGCACTGGCGGAGGTGACATCGTCTGGAAGATCAGGCGTTGATCCGGTCGCACCCTGGCTAATTCATACCATTGGCCCGCCATTCGTTTAGGCTCGGGGAGCACGACACCCGGTGCCCACCGGAGCATATCCCAGCTCTTCTCCTGCAATGCTCTCAAGACTTTGTCCCATCGCGCCTGAGGCAGGTAGACGGTAATGTCCTCCCAACAATATAGCGGCCGGGGATCAATCCCCAGTGCACGCACCCGCCTGACGAGGTTGGCTTTGTCCGCCACCGGGCCGGTGACCAGGAGCGCACCGATCTTTTCCCCAGCCAGTGCGGTAAAGGCCCGGTCGAGTTGCGCTTCGTTATGCTCGATGTCCCCCCGAAGCATCAACGCCCGGCGGCTGGCGTAGTAGGGTATCATTGAATTCCAGTCCTGACCGGTGATGACCAGCACCTCGTCCTGTCTGGTCAGTTCCCGCAGGGATTGGGTGAGACCGGTTCCGCCGAGACTGATGCCCTTCTGCCCCGGATAGTCGCAATCGAGATAGCGCCAGGCTTGTCCGCCCGAGACAGCCAGCAAGGCAAGCCCCACCACCCAGAGTGGGTGGCCGCTTTCCGCCAGCGCCGCGATCGCCAGCCCCATCGCCATCAGGAGGAGCACCGTGCTGGCGATAAAATAGTATTCATGCCAGGCATAGAGCACGGGGAAGACCGCCAGCACCGCCGTAAAGACAAAGCCGCAAAGCAGGACGCTCAGACCACGCTGCCGCGCCGTCAGCAATGCAAAGAAAACACAGGCGGCCATCGCCGGCAGCCACGACAGGCTGGTGGCGATGATCGTCCATTTCATCGCCCAAAGTTCCGGCGCCAACCGCGTCGCCCACGTACCAAGGGTAAAATCCATCATTTGGTCCGGCGCGAGGAATTGTGCACAGGGATTCCTCATCCTGGTCACACCAGCGAAATGCGTCCACCACCCTGTAGCCGCAAAAGGCAGGGCCACCGCCGCCATCATCCACGCCATATCCACGCGCCAGACGCCGTCCCTGCGCCCCCGCCAGAGCCGTCTGAGCGCCCAGAGTCCTGCGGGCAACAGATAGACGGCCAACGTCGTCACTTTCACCAGCCCCGCGCCCATGCCGGTCAAACTGGCGGCGGCCAGCCACCATCCGCTGCGCCGCTCCACGGCCTGCTCGAAGGCCAGCCAGAACCACACCCCGAACATGAGCGCCATGGTCTCGATCAGGAAAGCCCGGGAATAATAGATGTAGAGAGGACTGCTCACGACCACGGCCAATACGATCCAGCGCCGGCCCGCCGCCAGGCCCATCCGCCCCAGCACCAGGAAGAGCGCCGGCAGAGTCAGATAAAAGCAGCCCAGGCTCACGGCGCGCCCGGATTGCGTCAGCGCCGTTCCCGTGAGATTACTGACTCCCACCACCGTCCACTGGTAGAGCGGAAACTCCATCGGAATCGACCACGGTTTGCCCAAGACGGGCGTGGGGTAGGCCAGGGAAAAATCATTCTCCTGCTGGATGAAATGGGCGGAGATCGCCGTCTGCGCCTGCCGGTATTCCACTCCCGGCAGGTTCAAGCTCTGCCAGCCAGCCGTGGCTCCCCAGAAATGGAACAGCACGCATGCCGCAAACACGGCCAGATAAAATCTGCCCTCCGTCCGGGTAGCGGCGTTGGGACGGAAGTCGGCGGACATTGGCCGAGTCAACGGTGGGCGGGCTTTTTGCCAATCCGTTATTTTGTTCCTCCGCCAGCAGCCGGAACTTGCTTTACTGGGGTAAAGGCGTGCCGCTTAATTCCGGCCCCATTCATGACCGAAGCCCGCGTGCCCCGATTCCACATTGACAGCCCCGCCTCGTGGCGGCCGGAGGTGGTCGACCTGACCGTGGTCGGCTGGCTTTACCCGGGTGAACAGGAAGCCTGTGTCGACATCCGTGCCCGCGTGGACCGGCGAGCCTTCCTCGGCATCTACGGTCTTGACCGGCCCGACACCCAACTGGCGTTCGGCGGCTCGCTCGCGGCCCTGCGCACCGGTTTCATCCAACGGGTGCAGGTCTGGCGCGGCGCCCGTGAAGTGGCCCTCGACTACCATGATGGCAAAACGTGGCGCGAGTTTTTCCGCACCACGCTCGACACTTCCGCGCTCCCGCTTGCGGCGAAAAAACCGTCGCGCATCCTCCGCGCCGCGGTGGTTTACCAGACACTCCACTATCTCTATCGCCACTTCCACCGGGCGCCGTGGTCCGTGCTCTGTCGCGAGACCGACACCGTCCTCCGCGATGTGCTCACCGCCAACAGCGACGTCATCATCGGCGAGCGATTTTTTGGCTTTATCGAAAACCCCGGTTTCTGGATCAGTGCCGGGTATGATAAATTCCGCGTCGCCGGCTGGATCTTCAGCATTGACCGGACCATCCGCCAGCTCAGCGCGACCACCGGCGTGCTCACGGAGAACCGCCTCGTTTACCCCAAGGACCGCCCCGACGTCGCGGCCCATCGCGCCGATTTCGCCGGCGCCCTCAAGTCCGGCTACTACGGTCTCATCGACATCCGCCGGGATACGCCCAGTCCGGCCAATTTGAAGATTTTCGCCGAGACCGGTGACGGCACCCGCCCCCTGGTCTTCGCCCGCCGCATGTATCTCGACCGGCGGGATGAGCACTCCGGGCCGATTCCGGTCTACCGGCGGCTTTATTTCTACAAGGTCGCCGCCGCCTTCCTTCGCGGGGCACTGACGGGCCGGTACGTTTTCGACAGTTGGAAGGAGTCCCGCGCCGAGATCGCCCGCCTGCAGCAACACCTTTCCGCCAGCCTGAGCCGGGGCGAGACTCCGAAGCTCCCCCAAGCCATAGTCCGGCGCCGTGACCAGGATCCCTACACCCGCTGGGTCTGGCACAACCGCCTCACCCCGCGCCTCCGGTCCGTTCTTCAGCAGGACGCCAGCGCGCTCGTCTATGCCGGCGGGCCGCTGATCAGCGTGCTCGTCCCCGCGTACAACACACCGGAGAAATACCTGCGCGAACTGCTCGATTCCCTCCGCGATCAGCTCTACCCGCGTTGGGAACTGTGCATCACCGACGATGCCTCGCCGCAGCCGCACGTCCGTCGTCTCCTCGAGGAAGCCGCGCGATCCGATCCGCGCATCAAACCCGTCTTCCGCGCGGAAAATGGCCACATCGCCCGGGCCACCAACTCCGCCCTCGACCTGGCCACGGGCGACTTTGTCGCACTGCTCGATCATGATGACCTGCTGCCACCCGATGCGTTGCTCCACGTCGCCCAGGCCATCACCCGCCATCCGACCGCCGGCTACCTCTACACCGACGAGGACAAAATCGACGACCACGGCCGTCGCTTCGACCCGCAGTTCAAGGGCGGTTGGAGCCCGGAAATGGCGCTTACCCACAACTACACCCACCATCTCAGCGTCATCCGCCGCACCATCGTGGAAAAGGCCGGCCGGCTCCGGCCTGAATTCAACGGGGCGCAGGACATCGACCTTTTCCTGCGCTGTTGGGAGCTGATCAAACCGGAGGATGTGATCCACGTGCCCTTTATCGGCTACCACTGGCGCGCACACGCCGACAGTACCGCCACCCGCGGCGATCAGAAGGGCTATCTCTTCGATGCCGCCCGTCGTGGCATCGCCGGGGCCATCCAACGCCGGGCACTGCGCGCGGAGCCGATGTTGCCCGGGTTCGCGAAAAACTATGCCCTCTGCCTGCACCAGCTGAAATGGGACCCCGCCATCCTCCGCGAAAACCCCGTCACCATCGTCATCCCGGCGAAAAACCGTGTCGACCTTCTCCGCACATGTCTCGATTCCCTCGCCCGCACGATTCCGCGCGAAAGCGTCAAGGTTGTCGTGGTTGACGACAACTCCGACAATCCCGAAACCCTCGCCTATCTGAAGACCCTGCCCACCCGCACCGATCTGCGCTGCGAGGTCGTCAATGCTGGTTTGCCTCAGACTGAGCCAAAGGACTCAGGTCTGAGGACAAACACTGGGCCGGCCGAAACCGGCAATGGTGCTTCACCCATCGGCTTCAACTATTCCCGCCTCGTCAATCTCGGCACCGCCCGCGCCGACACTCCGCTGGTGCTCCATCTCAACAACGACGTTGAAGCGCTCACGCCCGGCTGGCTCGAGGACATGGCCGGGTGGCTCAGCGTGCCCGGCACCGGTGTCGTGGGGGCCAAGCTGCTCTATCCCGACGGCACGATCAACCACGCCGGCATCAGCCTGAGTCACGAGGACGGCCTCGCTCACGTGCTCTTCGAACGCGAACCCGCCGATGACCTGGGCTACTTGTTTCTGCCGCACGCCACGCGTAACGTCGCCGCCGTCACCGGCGCCTGTCTGCTGACGCGCACCGACCTCTACCGAGAGTTGGGTGGTTTTGATGAAGGAAAGTTTCAAGTCGCCTACAACGACGTCGATTTTTGCCTCCGGGCGCAGGCCGCCGGTTTCCGCACGGTCTATACGCCGCAAGCCGTCCTCCGCCACGTCGGCAGCGCCACGCGAGGCAACGCCTATGCCGAGCGCGAGCATGTCGAATATCTCGCCCGCCACGGCGGTTACCACGATCCCTATCACAGTGAGTCGCTCGATTTTCCCCCACGCAACCTGCCGCTCAATCCCTATCACCAGCGCTATGCGCAGACGGCCCGGCCTTTCCGCGCCATCGTGCTCACCCACAACCTCAACTTTGAGGGCGCACCCATCTTCATTTTCGAACTCGCACGTTATCTCGCCGAACAGCCGGGCATCTCGCTCACCATCGCCTCGCCCATGGATGGACCGCTGCGCGCCCGTTACGAGCAGCTCGGGCTGAAGGTCGAGATCTGGGACGCCGCCGGCATGATGCGGGCAAAGTCTCCCGGTGATTTCTCTGCCGCGCTTAAAAAATTCTCCGGCACCCGCAACTGGGGCGACACCGACGTTTTCATCTGCAACACCATGCTCACCTTCTGGGGCATCCACCTCGCGGCACAACTCGGCAAATCCTCGGCCCTCTACATTCACGAGAGCAACACCGTGAAGCGCTTTTTCACGCCGCTGCTGCCGTCACTCATGCACGATACGGTCGAGGAAGCGTTCCGGCTGGCCACCCGGGTCGTGTTCACCGCCCAGGCCACGCGCGACATTCTCGAGGAACTGAACGCCGGCGACAACTTCCGCACCCTCCGCAGCTGGGTGGATTTCGACCGCATTGAGAAATTCGCCGCCACGCACGATAAGGCCGCGCTCCGCCGCAAGCACGGGCTCGATCCGGACGCCGTGCTCGTCGTCAACATCGGTTCCATCTGCGAACGCAAGGGCCAGCACATCTTCATCCGCGCCATCGACCTCCTCGGAAAGGAACTGCCCGGGCTTTTTCCGGGCAAAAACATCCAGTGGGTGATGGTCGGTGCCCGGGAAGGACTTTACATGGAGACGCTTCAGGAGGACATCCAGCTCATGGGACTCCACGAAGTGAAAATCTTCCCGGAGACCGGCGAGATCTATGATTTTTTCCGACTCGCCGACATCCTCGTCTGCACCAGCTTTGAGGAGTCGTTCCCGCGCGTGCTCCTCGAGGCCATGGTGTTCGGCACGCGCATTGTCAGCACCAACGTCAACGGCATCCCGGAGATGCTCACCAACACCGACGAGGCTCACCTCGTGCCCGCCGGCGATCCGTTCAAGCTTGCCACCGCGCTCAAGCAGGCGCTGGCCGACCACTTCGCCGGCAATCAGAAGATGCTCTCCATGGCCCACGCCCGCGCCGCCCGCAACTATCACCACACCCGTTCGCTGCCCAGGCACCTGCAGGCGGTCCGCGAAGCCTGGCTTGGTTGAGCACTATCGGATGCACCAGACGTCCTTCAGTTTCAGCCACCTTGAGACTCCGGCTGCGGGTGCCGTACTGCTGCAAGGCCGACACCTGCTTCGCGGCTGGGTGTGGCCCAGGCCCGGCGGCCTTTTGGTCGATGTGCGCGCCCGGGTCGGCGAACGTGTTTTCGCGGGCATCCACGGAATTCCGCGCGCTGACCTCGCCGCCCATTTCAAAACCGGCCGGCCCGTCGCTCTCGCCGAGTTTTATGTCGTGGTCGAATTCGGGCCCGGCCCGGTCGAGGTTGTGCTCGAAGCGCTGGAAATCGAGGGCCGCTGGTCGGCGTTTCAAACCGTCCACTATCAAGCCACGGCCATGACTCCACCCGCCGATGTCGCCCGGCCGGCCGGGCCGCTCCGCTGGCACGAATATGGGCGCGCGCTCCAGATTCTTTTGCGGGAACAACGCCGGCAGCCCCGGCGCCAGCTTGCCGACCTCGCCCGCGAACTTGTCGCGGCGATCCCTTACCCGCGCGACCTGCGCCACCCGCATCTGCCCTTTCGCGGCCACCTTGATGAGCCGGCCGCCATCACCCGCTGCGGCTTCGGCCGCACTCCGGTGCTCGGCTACCTGTTCCACGAGACGCAACCCATCAAACGCGTGCTCGCCACCTTCGACCTGCAGGCGTGGCAGACCATCGAGCACGGCCAGCCTTCACCCGGACCGGTCAGCTACTATCCCCAATTCGCGAAGGCGAGAAACTGCGGACTCTTCGGCCTCGTTGATGTGCCCACGCAACTCCCGAATCCGGTGTGCCTTCGGCTCTACGCCGAGCTGGCCGATGGCAGCCATCACCTTTGTTCCGTGCAGCGGAGCCGGCTTTTCACCACCGAGGAGGAGAAGATTCCTTACCCGCCGCAGAACACCTCCGGCTTCGCGGCAACTCACGCGGCACTGCAAACCGCCATGAACGCAGGCGGCATTGAGGTGGTCGTGGATGACGAAATGCTTCACGAACTCTCGCGCATTGAGACGGATTTACAGTTGCGCGCTCCGAAAACAATGACGGGCGTGGCAGCATTGCAGCGTGCCCCGGCCACGAGCACCGCACCGCTGCCGAAGCGTGTCCTGCTCGTCACGCACAACCTCGACCTGGAGGGCGCCCCGCTTTTTCTCGTCGATTATGCGCGTCATCTCGTTCTGGCCGGTGCCCGGCTGACCCTGCTCAGTCCGGTGGACGGACCATTGCGCCCGCGTTTCGAGGAATTGGGCGTGCAAGTTGCGCTGGTCGACGCCGCCGCGATCTTTGCCGCCCCTTCCGCCGCCGCCGCCCGCCAGTCAATCGGCGGCCTCCCCTTCGATTTCGCCAACTACGATCTGGTGGTGTGCAACACCTTCACCACCTTTTGGGGCGTGCATGCCGCCAAAGCCGCCGGGCGGCGGGTCCTGCTCTACCTCCACGAAAGCACCACGCCTGCCAGCTTTTATCACAGTCGCGCAATCCCCGAGGTCATCGCCCTCGTGGACGAGGCCATTGGCCTGGCCGATTGCGTCTCATTCACCACCGCTGCCACCCGGAATTATCACACCGACCATGGCCGGCCGGAGAACCACCGGCTCACGCCCGGCTGGATCGACGTCGCGCGTCTCGATGCCTGGCGCGCGAAAAACCCCCGCGAAACATTGCGTGAAAGGTTCAACCTGAAGCCCGGCGAGTTTCTGGTGACCAACGTCGGCACCGTCTCCAGCCGGAAGGGCCAGCATATTTTTGCGCGGGCCGTGGATCTGTTGTGGCAGCGTTATCCGGCCCTCGCCGCCCGCACCCGGTTTGTGATGCTGGGCGGACGCCATTCCTCCTTTGATTCGATGCTGGACGAACTGCTCGGCCAGCTCAACCGCCCCAATCTCGCCGTGCATCCTGAAACCGTGGACTACCTGCCTTATTACGCCGCAACCGACCTGTTTGTCTGCTCGAGTTACGAGGAATCCTCTCCGCGCGTGATTCTTGAAGCGATGGCGTGCGGTACACCCGTTCTCAGCTCCAATGTCCAAGGAGTGCCCGAGTTGGTGCGTCCGGAGCTTGAAGCCACTTTGGTCCCGCCGGGCGACACCGTTGCGCTCTGCGAAAATATGGCGAAGCTGCTCCTCTCGCCGGAGATCGGCCACAC
>CAZBLQ010000114.1:0-12837 GCA_964492635.1 uncultured Oleiharenicola sp. | reverse complement strand
AGAAGAACAGTAAGTAGGCTGGACCAATCTTCGCGTACAGCTTGCTCTAAAGGCCTTTGTGACGGGCCTCAGCATTAGACAAACACGATGAATTTTAAACGTTCCATCAAGAAAACCCTCGCCCGGATCATCTTCGGCGTGGCGCACGCGCCCATGCTGATTCCCCGGCTGTTCGTCGCCATGGGCAGAAGGATCAGATCTTCGTGGCGGGCTCTGGTTATCCCGCAAGGCAGAAAGCGCGGTGGTCCCGACGACGGTTCGCAAGGCGCCGGTGTGACCGCGCGGTTGAAGCCACCGCCGCCTGTGTTGTCTGCCGCAGCGGCGACAGCCTTGCCCGAGCCCGGCGAATATGAATCAGCCTGAGCAATCCTCGTCCCGTTCTTGAAAAGTCACGGTGGCTCCTCCCAAAGTTTACCTCAATAATTTATGCAACAAACCATCCGCTCCTCTGCCAGAATCACCTTCGTGACTCTGACCTTCGCCGCGTTCACCTTGACCGCCTTGGCGCAGCCCAGTCCCGCCCCCACCGTTTCTTCGCCTTCCGTTAAACCCGGTCCCGGTGGCGGACCACCGATGCCGATGCCCGGGATGGTGCCCCCGGGATCCGCCATATCCACGTTCCCACCCATGCTGGCGGGTATCATAACGCCTGAGGAATACCGGACCTATGTCGAATTTCAGCAGCACCTGAACGACGATCCGGCCATCAAGGAGTTGAATGCCAAAATCGCGGAAGCCGCCAAGGAGCTGCAGCGTCTCCGGGCGGAAGCCGGCGCGGTGCGGGAACGATTGACCGACGCCAACTGGGAGATCAAGACGATCCGCGACAAGATAATGTCGGTGATGCGCCCCCGCGCCGGATCAGGGCCTTCTCCCATGCCAGCGCCCATTCCCACGCCAGCGCCGGCCAAGAGCAATTAGGTGGAACCGTTCGGACGTCATTGACCACGGATTGGCAGGGTTTGGCGCGATAGCGCGGGTGGGGACAGACCGCCGGGCCGTTCGCGATCGTCCTGACGGCGGTCCAGCCTGCTTCGCCAAGGCTACGGAAACCACGCGGGCATTATTCTCCCGCCCTAGCTTTAGCGACGGCGGGCGGGCGCGCCCTGCCGTTGCAGGTGTTTGCATTAACCAGGCCCTGCTTCTTGGCTCAAGCTTCCGGCGTGATCTGCTCGACGGTGATCTTGATCGGCAAGACGGTGCAATCAGCCCGCAACGAGACGAACCGGCCGCGATACTTGTCGTAGATGGGCCACAGCGCCGCCTTGTCGGTTTCAGGAATAGGCAGCGTCTTGATCTTCTCGCGCGAAAAAAAGGCAAAGCGCCCTTCCTTGATGTCGGGCGGCAGCCCGCCGATGGGCTGCTTGCAGCGAAAGAGAAACATCAGCCAGTGGGTTTCGCCCTGGTAGGCCTTCTCTGCGATCATGGCGAAGAGGTGCATATCCTCGTGGCGGACGTGCAGCCCGGTCTCCTCGGCCGTCTCGCGCACGGCACACTGGAAGGGTGATTCGCCGGTGGTCATCTCCAGCTTGCCCCCGATGGGCGACCACACGCCGAGGTTGGGCTGCTTGGCCCGCAGCATGAGCAGCAGCTCACCGGTGGCGTTTTCAATGAAGACAAGGACGCTGATTTTGTAGGGCAGGACGGAACTCATGCAGGCCATTGAGAGTGAGCCCCCCGTCCCGACGGGCAACGCTTTTTGAAAACACGGGCGGAAATCAAAATAATGCGCGGCACTCATCGTCACCTGTCAGCCGCAGGGGATAGCAGATCAAGCAGACGCAATGTTTCTACGTTAAGACCGCGCTTCGACGGATCCGATTGCCAAACCTGCGGCGAGGGGAGGAGGACCGCTCAGGGGTGAGTGGCTTTTCTGTATGTCGGCTCTTCAAAGAAAACCCCCGGTGTGCACGGTCACAGGCACCACCGGGGGATAGACTTCAGTTTGCTTCAAATCGGCAAGGCGCAAAAATAGCAGCCGCAACCGCCCGAGGGAATGGGGTGTTACCCGCGTGTGCGGAACGAGGTGGCGTATCGTCCGGCTGCCGTCCGGCCTGACTGGGTGCGCAAAAATAGAGCGTGACCTTTGCGGAAAGTCCGGCAAACCAATCATCCACACGGGCCGCATACACATGCTGCCCGTTTTTCATTCTGCTCGCACAATCGTCCTGGATTGCGGTCCCAGCCGGACGGCGCTGGGAGTTTTCAGGCGGAAAGGCGGGCGGCTCTGTCTGGAGCAATACGCCGCGAGGGCCTTTGCCCTGCCGGCCGACCCCGGGGACCGCTGGCTGGAGAATACCTGTGCAGCTTTCCAGTCGCTGCGCAGCCGGATGAAAGTCAACGGGCCGGTGGTGCTGGTTCTCCCCGCCCATGCCGTCCTCACAAAGCTGGTGAAGACACCGCGCGTCGCACCGGCGCAGCGCGAGAAAATCATCCGCTTCGAGGCTGAGCAAAAAATTCCCTATGCGCTGGCCGATGTGACATGGGACAGCATTGTCGTGAGCGAAAACGAGAGCGAGATGGAAGTATTGCTCGTTGCAGCCAAGCTTGAACTGGTGGAGGGGCTCTGTCGGGCGGCGCAGGGTTCGGGATTTCATGCGACTCTGGTCCTGCCCTCGTTGCTTGGGACACTGGCGGGTTTTCGCCTGGTGCAGCCAGGTCGGGATGGATCCTCACTCGTGCTAAATCTCGACACCCGTTCGGCCTGCCTGCTGCTAACCGGACCAGCTGGTTTTGCGGGGCGCACCTTCTCACTGGGAGACAGCACCGCCATTCCTGCTCCGGTGGAAAACCTGCACGGCGACACGGCGACGGTGGGAACTATCCCGGTTTCCAATCCCGTCACGGGTCAGCCGGCGAATATCATGAAAACCCTGAAGACACGTCTGCCGCAGGAGATCACGCGGTCTGTGTTGCATTTTCACTGGCAGGGCAAAATGCACAAGCCGGGACGGCTCTACCTGACGGGAGAAGGGGCGCGCTTGCCCGGCCTCGGGGATATGCTGGAAGAGGCGCTGAAAATCCCGGTGGAGCAGCTGGATTTGCTCAGGGCGTTTGCACTCACAAAGGACGCCACCACGAGCGGCGCAGTGGAACAGGCCCCCACACTCACGGATTTGGTTGGCGCCGCGGCCACGCAACTCCGGCCGAGCCAACTGGTGGTGAATTTGCTGCCCTTGCCCCGGCGGCAACTCGCAAGCCTCCGGCGGCGCCGACCGTGGCTGATCGCGGTCGCGGCACTCGTGATTGCCGCCCTGCTGCCACCAATGATTCATTTCCGCCACGTAAGAAACGCGGCGCAAAAAAAGACCGCCAGCATCGAGCGTGAACTGGCATCTTTGCGTGAACGAGAGGTGCGCAACCGGGCACAATTGCAGCGACTCGGGGAAGTCCGGCAGCAAATCCGAGGACTGCAAAATGTGTATGACCGCCGAGGCAGCTGGCTCGGGTTGTTCGCCGACTTGCAGGACCGGCTGGTGCGGGTTGAGGATGTCTGGCTCGAGAAACTGCAGGCAGTGCCGGACGCGACGGACGCGCCACCCCGGCTCCTCGTTTCCGGGCGAATGCTGGACAAGGCCAATCCACTTTCGAAGGTCAGCCCCGAGACGTTCGACCGCGTGAAGGCACTGCTCGCCAGCGTGGCAGCGTCGCCGTTCGTCGGGGCGGTCGAGGCCACGCGGTTCGACAACAGCCAGCCCGGCATCCTGAGGTTTGATTTTGTGCTCGTGACCAACCCCCAGCGTCCGCTCTGACCGTATGAACCTGATCAAGCACCAATTTCAGTTTTGGGTTTCGCTGGTGGCGGTGGCGCTGGTCGCGGAGTCCTGGTTGCTGCAAAGGGAACGCTCGCAGGCACGGCAGGCGGTGGCGGCTTTGGAGCAGAAGAGGCAGGAACGCGACCGGCTGGCGACACAATCCCCCGCTCTCAGTGAAGGGAACGAGCAGGCGATACGCAGTGAGCTCAACGATTCGGAGAAAACACTGGCAACCTGGCGGGCGGTCTTGCGGGGGAGAGACGCGCAAGTATTGGACATGCCGCCGCCGGAAAGGTCGATCGACGCCTATTTCGACATCGCGGCCTTTGTCGAGAGAATCCGCGCACAGGCGACGCACGCCCAGGTGAAACTCAAACCGGATGAGCGCTTCGGTTTTTCCACGTATGCCAGCGAGGGTCCCGGGATTGAACTGATCCCGGCGGTTTTCCGGCAGCGCATCGCACTGCAATGCCTGGTGGAAACATTGATCGAGGCGCGTCCGCTGGCCGTGCTCGCGGTGCAGCGCGAGCAACCCTTGACCTTGGCTCAGCGTGCCCGACGCAGTCACTCGCTTGCGGTGGCAGACCACGGAACCGGACCGGACGGGCATGGTGGCCAGCCGGGCGATTTCTTTGATTTTGAAAAGGGCAGCTCATTGCGGATGCCCGGACTCGTGGATGGAGAAGCTTTCCGTGTGGAGTTCACCGGGCAGACCCGGACGGTGCGTGCTTTTTTGAACAGTCTGGCCGCCTTCCGGCTACCCCTTGTCGTGCGCGGTGTGGAGGCCGGGCCGCTTGGTGCTGCTTCTCGTACCGGGGAGACGATCTTGCCGCCTGCTGCCGGGGCACCGGTGCCACTCGTGGAGCAGAATATCTCCCGCTTCGCCGTGGTGGTTGAATTCATCGAACCGGTCGCTGCAACTGGGAAACCCGCGCCATGAGCAGATTGGTCAGGACTTGCTATGAAAAAATTCTGCTGGCGCTGGCCATCGCGGTTGTGACGCTGAGCTGTGGCTGGACGTGGCGGCAGCAAGCGGAGGTACCCCGGCTGAAAAGTCTGCCCGTCACGGTACCGTTGACGGGCTCCCCGTATGAGCCAGTGAGTCTGCCGCTCCCGGACACAAAGACGGCCGGGTGGACGGCACCGGTAACCCAATCCAATGGCAATGGCTGGCTCTACGAGGTATTCACCCCGCCGGTCATTTATTACAATACCCCGGCGGGATCGTTTACTGTTATCCCACCGCATGAACCCGTGGAGCGCGGCAGTTCGTTTGGCCTCGAATTGCTCGAAGTCAGGCTGGAGCCATTTCGCCTGCAACTGGTGGGCTATTTCGGCGGCCCCGGCGACTATCTGGCGGCATTTGTGAGCCCAAGCTCACCCGACACGTTGCTCGCGCGGGAAGGCCATCATTTTGAAAATCTCGGACTCACCTTGAAGAGTTTTGCCGTGAAGAATATCGCGGTGGATGACATTGACCCGCGGCCGGTCTTTGAAACGGCCGCATTTGCAGTGCTGGAAGATGAGAAGACGGGTACGGCGGTGGTGCTCGACAGCCGCATTTGCAAGCTGACCGGTACACGGCTCGCCATATTCCATCTGGTCACGGAGAACGTCCAGACGGGCGGATTGCGCGAGGGAGAAAAGTTTTCCGCCGAAGGCTCCACCTATTGCATTGAACGCATCCAGCTTGATCCACCCGAAGTGGTGGTAGACAGGCAGACGGCGGGATCGTCCGAAACGGAGACCAGAATCCTTCACCCGATTGCCGGAGATGACAGACAGGACGCCGGCAAGTCAGCCAATTCAAATCCTTTTCCATCCCGTCCTCCCACCGAGCTTGCTACAAATGAAAAATAACCTCGTGCTGCCTATGAATCATTTCACCCGCTGTGCTGCGATCGTGCTCGGCTGGATCTGCCTCGATTTTGCCTGCATGGCTGCCGTGCCGGCGGAAGCGGATGTCCCGGCGGAGAATGACAATGCAGCAACCGCCCTGGTGGTCCGGGGACGCAGTCAGTACCTGGCCGGGGACACGGCCGCTGCGGCGGAGACCTTCCGGCAGGTCGAAGCGATGGATGCAGACAATGCCGGGGCTAAATATTTCCGGCAGCGCATTGCCGGCGAGAAATCCGCTGTCGTGACCGCCCGGGTGCAAACCGGCGCCCAGATGATCGAGGAGGTGAACAAAGCCTGGCAGCGACCAGCGGTGTTCCGGGACAAGCCCGAAGACGCGGCCAGCGCGGTGGGGCAATCACCCCTGCAGGAGAAACTGGACAGTATCTTGCTGCCGAACGTGAACTTCAGTGGCATGGAACTCAGCCGGGTGGTCAACACGCTGAGTGTCGTCTCCGAGGAATTGGATCAAGCCGGCGTGGGCCCCAAGGGCGTGAACATCGTGCTGCTCAACCAGGGCAAACCCAATCCGGTCGTCAATCTCACCCTGCGCAACTTGCCGTTGCGGCGTGTACTGGATTTTATCACCGGATCGGTTGGCTACCAATACGAGGTGCAGGCTGACACTGTGGTGGTCAGGCCCGCCGGTGAACAGTCAACCCTCGACACCCAATTCTTCCCGGTGTCGCGCTCTGCGGTGCTGCGCATGACCGGCAAGGGCACGGGGCAGAATGCGGCGCGCGGGGCGGATCCGCTCGCGGGTGGCGCCACGCCACCGCCGCCGTCCAATGTTGAAGGCGAGGGACAGGCAATCCGCAATTTCCTGCAACTCGCGGGAGTCAGTTTCGAGGGTCTGCCCGGCAGTACGCTGGCCTTCGACGGTTCCCAGCTGATTGTGACGCAGACCCAGCGCAACCTGGAGCGCATCCGGAATATTCTGAACCGTTACAACGACGTGCGGCAGGTTGAGATTGAGGCAAAGTTTATGGAGGTGCAGCAAGGCGCGCTGGAGGAACTGGGCGTGCAATGGAACGTGGCCACCAAGGCCAGTCAGAGCAACGCAGGCGTGCAGGCCGCCTACAGCACTGGTGGCGGCATCAACCGCACCCTGGCCGATGCCTTTCGAAATGCGACGACAACCCAGCAAATTTCCATCACCGGGACCGGCCAGCCGGCGGGCGACTTCAATCTGCCGGCGTCCGCTCCCTCCATTCCGGGCGGAGTGATGCTGGGTTCGGCGGCCGGACCTCTCGCCAATATCACAGGCGTCATTGGCGAATTCGACGTGAACGCCATGGTGCGGGCTCTCTCGCAGAAGAGCGGTACGGAATTGCTCAGCGCACCGAAACTGACCGTGCTGTCGGGCAATCCGGCCACCATCACGGTGGCGCAGGAACTCCGCTATCCGCAGTCCTATGGGCAAATCCAAAGCCAGGTCGGCACGAGCAGCAGCCTGGGCGGCGGCTCGGCGGGTGTGTCCATCACGTCGGGCACCCCGCAGGAATTCACGACGCGAAATGTGGGAGTGGAATTGAAGGTGACGCCTACGGTGGAGGAGGACGATCACAGTGTGAGCCTCGACTTGAATCCGCGGGTCACCGAGTTCGAGGGTTTTGTCGAATATGGCGGCCCGAGCATCGCCATCTCCGGTGGTACGACGGTTACGGTGCCTCCCGGATTTTATCAGCCCATCTTTGCCGTGCGCGAGGTCACGACCAAGGTGACGATTTGGGACGGGGCGACACTGGTGATGGGCGGACTGACGCGTGAGGATGTGAAAAAGGTGAACGATAAGGTGCCGGTGTTCGGCAGCCTGCCGCTCGTCGGCCGGCTGTTCCGCAGCCAGGGGGAGAGCTCCCAAAAGCGCAACCTGCTCATCTTTGTCACGGCCAATCTCGTCAACCCGGGTGGCGCGCTGAAGAAGCAGGCCGTGCCGGGCGTGCCGTCCGGCTCACTCTATCAAAACCCGACGATTGTGACTCCGGCAGGCCCCATCCAACGCGGGGCAGGGGATAAGAGATCCCCGGAGCAAACTCCGGGGTCTTAGACCCATAGGGAATAAATCCGGGTGCTTCGGACAGCACTTCACCAAGATGGCGGGGATCGCCCGGGCAACCGGCGTTTATCACAATCCCCAAGCCAGACACCTCTGTTCGCTCTCGCCAATCTCCGGCTACCGCTGCGTCAGCCCATAGGAACTGTTGGAAATGTTTTGCAGATGGCGCTCGGTGGGTCTTGTCAGGCTGCTCTTCTGCTTTACCTTCCGCGCCGGCCTTCTATCGTCAGCACCCGAATGAAGTACGCGCTTCGCCAGCTGGCCACGAACCCGGGTTTCACCCTGGTGGCGCTCGTGACGCTGGCGCTCGGGATTGGCGTGAACACGACGGCGTTCACCGTTCTGAACCGGCTGATGCTGCAGTCGCTCCCGTTTCACGACCCGGCCACCCTCGTGCAGCTGTGGTCGACGGAACCTCGGGGCGAAAACGTCCCGATTACTCCGGCAGACTATTTTGACCTGCGGGACCAGAGCACCTCATTCGTGGACGTCGCGGCGTACCAGCCCTGGGCCTCGATGAGTTACGCCGAAGCCGGTAAGGCGCCCATCCAGGTCGGCGCCTTGTACATGACTGCGAATTTCTTCTCGGTTCTCGGCGTGCAACCGCAGCTCGGGCGGCTGCCGAACGAGGAGGAATCAAAATCCATGGCGTTCGTCACTCTCATCAGCGATGCGTTCTGGCGGGCGCACTTCGACGCCGATCCCAAGGTGCTCGGGCGCACCGTGCGGGTGAACAGCCGGCCCAGCACCGTCATCGGCGTCATGCCTCCGTCCCTCGACGATCCCACCCTGTTTAACAGCCGCCCCGCCTTCTTTTACCTGGATCCGGCCACGCATAGCCGCACCGTCCGGACCGCCGGCTGGGAGGCCGTGGTCGCCCGTTTGAAACCGGGCATCGCGATCAAGCAGGCGCAGGAGGAGATTAATGTCATCGCCCGGCGCCTGGCCCACGACTACCCCGAGACGAACAAGGTCCGCGGCTTTTCCCTCGTCCAATATCCGCGAAACCAACTCGGCAAGGACGGTGAGCAGCTCACATGGATGACGCTCGCCCTCTCGGGGCTCGTCCTGCTGATCGCGTGCATCAACCTGGCCAACCTCCAACTGGTACGGGCCACCGGGCGCAGCCAGGAGATCGCGATCCGGCTTTCGCTTGGCTGCCCGCGGTTGCGGGTGATCGGCATGCTGCTGCTGGAAAGCGTGATTGTGTCCACGTTGGGCGGAGTCCTGGGGATCCTGGCGGCCACATGGAGCAACGGCTTTGTCGCGCGCTTTTTCGAAATGGACATGCCCGTGAACCTGCGGGTCATGGCCTTCACCTTCCTCCTCTCCCTCTTCGCGGGGGCGTTGTTCGGCACGTTCCCGGCCTGGATGGCCACGCGGGTGGACTGTGCCGCCGCGCTGAAGTCGGGCGGGCGTGGCGCGACCTCGGACCGCTCGCGGCACTGGTTGCGCCAAAGCCTGGTGGTCATCGAGCTTGCCATGTCCGTGATCCTTCTGGCGGGGGCGGGATTTTTTGTCAGCGGCATCTACCGTCTGACCCATCGCGAGCTGGGCTGGGACCCGACCCATCAAATCATGGGGGCCATTACGCTGGACCAGGACCATTTCGCCGGAGAAAAAAACCGTCCGCGCCTGCTGACCTTTGCGGATCACGCGCTGGAGGCATTAAGGGCGCTTCCGGGGGTTCAAGCCGCGTCAATTTCCAGCGGCTCGCCCTCCTGGGGCACCCGCATGGAGACGTTCCGCATCGAGGGCCAGGCGCCGGCCGAAAAAGGACAGGAGCCTCAGGCCGGATATTTCTCCATCAGCCCCGGCTGGTTCGAGGTCTATGGCATGCACCTCATCCAAGGGAGGGAATTCACGGACGCGGACCGCGTTGACGCAGCGCCCGTCGCCATCGTCAGCGAGTCGATGGCTCGCAAGTATTGGCCGGGCGAGTCGGCCCTGGGCAAGCACATTGGCGGACCCGGACCTGATTCGGCGAATCCCAAGTGGGCGGAGGTCGTCGGCGTCATGAAGGACTTCAAGGGCGGCGCCGAGTTCTACAACCCGAGCATGACGAACCTTCGGTTCATCCGCCCCTGGGCTCAGGATAGTAACGAGGGTGTCGTGTTCTGCATGCGGACCGCGGGTCCCCCGGCTCTGTTGAAGGAAACGCTGCGCAAGACCATCGGCCAGCTTTTGCCCGACCTTGCGTTCGGCTACCTCGCAACGAGCGACGAGGACACCGCGCAAACGTTTTCCTTTTTCACCTTCCTTCGGCGCATTCTGGTCCAGATCGCGGCGCTCGGCCTCCTGCTCTCGGCCGTGGGGATTTATGGCGTGGTGGCAAACCTCGCCTTGGAGCGGACCAAGGAGATCGGCATTCGCGTGGCGCTCGGAGCGCAGCCGCGCAGTCTCATCTGGCTGTTTGTGCGGAACGGGATTATTCTGGCCGGCATCGGTGCGGCGATTGGCCTCGGTATTTCCTTCGTGCTGGTCACGATGCTGGCGCGCATTCTGCCCGCGCTGCCGGGCAAGGATCCCGGCGTGGTCGTGTGCGCGGCCTTGCTGCTGGTGGCGGTGGCTCTTGTCGCCTGCTGGTTGCCGGCGCGCAGAACGACGCGAATCAGCCCGATGGTGGCTCTGCGCGCGGAGTAGGCGGGGCAATTTCAAGAGGCCTGCGCTTTCCTCGGGCGTTCCTGCTTGAGGGCGCAAACGTGTGCCTAACCCAGCTTAATTCCACTAAGGCCGGCGGGGGTTGTCTCAGCCGGCCAGAGAGCAGTTGGAAAACGTTTAAATGAACCGCGCTTGTGGTCGGCTTCGATAATTGGTTATGTTCGTTGGGGCGTTGAGCCAGACGTGCTTCTCGTCATGTGCCCCGATAGACAAAATCGCGGAGCTGCACTTGCCCCGTTCCAATACAATAGACGCCGAATTTGAGGCTGAGAAAGCCGCCGAGGACATTGTGGTGATAGCCCGACACCTCCATTTGCCAGGGGTGCTTGACCCATGCTTCGCCGTTCCTCCGGTAGTAAAATGTCACGATGTTGGCGTCGTTGGTCACGCGCAGGCGCACCTTTCCGGTCGCCATGTCCTGGCGCATCCACCCATGTTCCTGGCCATAGTTATAGGTGAACATCTGCGAGTGGCTGAAGCCAATGCCGCAAAACATCCGCTCGCTGTAGAACAGGCAGATTCCCGCTTGCGCGCCGTCGCCAATGTCCAGAGTGATCTCGGCCTCGTAGCTTCGGTCGCCCAAGAGGAACGTGAGCGGAGAACTGTCGGCCAGCGTCGTGCCCTTGCTCTGAATTACCAGGGCGCGCGGTTCGTAACGTGCGCGTGTCATTTCATCCGGACCGGGATTGAAGAAGCTCCACTGCACGCCGAAGCGATTCGTCGAAAAATCGTCTGACAGCGCGAAGCCCGATGGTCCCGGCCGCCCGTTCCCGGGCTTGGCCAGTGGCCGCGCAAGCGTCCCGCCCTTGGCGCGGAACCAGCCGTCCGGAGTCCATTCGATCGGCTCAAGGAGGGGCTGCCGGCCAAGCGTGCGAAAGCCGTTTTCGTAGCCGTGATAGATCATCCACCAATCGCCGCCCGGTCCCTCGACCACCGTGGCATGGCCGCGCGACCACCACGGCTCCTCCGCGCTCGCGGTGTGGACGATGGGATTGTCGGGGCAGTCCTGCCACGGACCGTGGATCGAGTGCGAGCGGGCGACGGTGACCATGTGACTGGTCGGCGGACCCGACGTGCCGCCCACCGCGGCAACAAGATAGAACCAATCCCCGCGGTGGAAGATCTTCGGGCCTTCCGGGGCGAACATCTCGACCACCCAGTCGTCAGGGTAGCGCCAGGGGTGGTAGACCTCCTCCAATGCGCCGACCGTCGCCAGGCCGTCGTCGGTCAGGGCAATTCGGCGGACGCCGTTGAAGAACAGGTAGCGCTTGCCGTCTTCACCGACTGCATGGCCTGGATCGATGCAGCCGGACACCTTGAGGTCAATCGGGTCGCTCCACGGGCCGCGGACATCATCGGCATGGATGACGAAGATCGACTGCTGGCTACCTGGATTCGCCGGAATGTAGATGAAGTAGCGCCCCTTGTGCTTGACCAGATCCATGGCCCAGACCGTGCCAATGGGTTTCGTCAGCGCAGGTCCGATCGGTGCCCAGTTCACGAGATCGCGCGAGTGCCAGATGATGACGCCGGGATAGGAAAATAACGACGAGAACGTCATGTAATAGTCGTCCCCGTCCTTTAGCACGGTCGGATCCGGGTGGTCGCCGGCAACGATCGGATTGAGGTAGGTCCCGTCGCCGAGATCAGCCCGGCGCTGGCCTTCGATTCCCACCGCCGGTTTCGGAGTCAAGACTACGCGTGGTTCGCCTGCCGCCGCCGATTCACCAAGCAATTTCGTGGAAATAGCCCCAAGGAAAGTCGCTTTGAGCGCATCGCGCCGCGAGATCAATTTCATGAGATCTCCAGAAAGAGGTTTCGTAATGTCATTGTACCCAAGTGAGCTTTTCCCCCGTTTTTATCCGGTTGCAACGACGGAAATCGGCTATGTATCTGCCACTCCGGGTTGGCTCAATCAAATTGGCCATTGGCCAAAGAGGAAAGCAATGGGGAGAAGACACCCCCTGATTTTGCCGACCGTTTAGATTAACTATCCTGGCTTGGCAAGAGTGGCTCCGTTGAGGGGTTGGGCGACTCGTTCAGCAGGCTGGAGCATAGTAAATACGAGAGTAGCCGCTTATTGACTAGGTGGGCGCCGGTTTCCATACCGGCGCATGATTGGTAATACACGTCGCCGATGTGGAAATCGGCGACCACCAACGGTCATAGTATTATTTAAACCGCTCTAGTCTGACATCCATGTAATCGCTCGTGATGGCGCGTTTCATATCGTGGATCCTTCGCTTCGCTCAGGATGACACTGATTCTAAAGCCACGCCCTAGGCTCGCGCCGTGCGAAGTCGGAGCCGCGACGGGCGCACGCGGCGCCGGTCAAACCTTCGTGGTGAAGATTTCGGGATGCAGCGTCCCCTCGGCCACACGGGTGACCGGTCCCGTCATCTTAATGGCATAGCCGGCCCCGATCTCGATGCTGAGGGTGCCACCGGGCATGTGCACCGTCAGCTTTTC
>CAZBLQ010000113.1:0-12863 GCA_964492635.1 uncultured Oleiharenicola sp. | reverse complement strand
TTTACACCTACTTCAAGGGCCAGAAATGCGGCAACGACCCGTGGGACGCCCGCACTCTGGAATGGAGTATCCCCTCGCCGCCGCCCGACTACAATTTCGCCGCCATTCCGACCGTCCATGCCCGCGATGCCTGGTGGTATGAAAAAACCCACAAGGAAGAAATCGCCCGGGAAAAGGCCACCCACATGAAGGACGAGGCAGCTCACGGCGGCATCCACATGCCCGACCAGTCCTGGTATCCCCTGCTCACCGCGTTCGGCCTGGGCTTCGGCATGCTGGCCTTTGCCTCGCTGGGTAATCCGGTGGTTTTCATGGGCCGGGAGATTTTCCACACGCACCTGCCCCTCGCCCTCACCGGTCTCGGCATCCTGTTTACCGGCGCCTACCTCTGGGCCCTGGAAGGCCCCGGCGGCTACCACATCCATCTCGACGACAAGGGCAATGCCACTGCTGTCCGCGACGATCATCATTAATTTTTCCGTCACCTTTCATTCATGAGCAGTCACGCGGCCACCGCTTCCATCGACCACCACCACGATCCCACGACCTCGACGGGCATTCCGAACAAGAAGCTCATCTGGTGGGCTTTCCTCGCGTCGGACTGCATGTTCTTCGGCGCGTTGATCTCGATGCACCTCGTGTACCGGCTCAACCCGCCCCCGGGCAACGCCGTCCCCACGCAGGTCTTCAATATCGAGCTCACCTCCTTCTCGACGTTCATCCTGCTCATGTCGTCGCTCCTCATGGCGCTCGCCGTGAATGCCATCCAGCGCGGCAACATCAAAAGCATGCGCACCATGCTCCTCGGCACGATTTTCTTCGGGTCCATCTTCCTGGGCGGCCAGGTCTTCGAGTTCACCCATTTCGTGCACGACAAGCACATGACGATCTCGAACAGCATCTTTGGCTCGACGTTCTTCACGCTCACCGGCACGCACGGCACGCACGTGGCGATCGGCGTCCTGCTGCTCGGCTTGATGTATGTCCGGTCGTTCAAGCCCGCGCATGGCGGCTACTCGACCGGCGTGTTCGCGCTCAGCCTGCTCCACGTGGTGGCCATCGCCGGCGCCACGGCCCTGGCGTTCATCTCGCTGATTCCCGGGTTTCTTGAGTTGGTGGAATCGGGCATCAGCCTCGCCGGGTTCATCGGCTATGTCAGTTCCCACGCCAAACCCTTCCTGGGTTTTTCTGCTGCCGCGGCCATTCTTGTCTGGTTCGCCCGCACCTCCGGCCCCACCGAGTTCGGCGAGAATAACGCCATTGATGTCGAGGCCATCGGCCTCTACTGGCATTTCGTTGATATCGTCTGGATCATCATCTTCACGGCCGTTTATCTTCTCGAATACTTATGAGTGAAAATTGAGGGTGAAAGTAAGTGTAATACAGACTCCGCCGCACGTTACTCTTCCCTCTGACTCTCTCCTCCGCTCTCATTTTCCCCTCTCACTTTCATAACTTCCACCCATGTCCGCTCCGGCCACCATTCACGACACCGCCGGCCACCACGAGCCGAGCAAATTCCACATTTATATCCAGATCGCGATGATCCTTGCGGTCATCACGGGCACTGAGGTCGTGCTCGTCTACATGCCCATCGTGAAATGGCTCGTGGTCACCGCGTTGGTCGTGCTCTCGGCCGTGAAGTTCATGTTCGTCATTTTCTTCTTCATGCACCTGCGGTGGGACAAGGTCTTTTGCACCATCCTGTTTTTCATCGGTCTCATCCTGGCCGGCTTCACCATGTGGGCCCTCCTCCACCTCTTCGGGGCCGAGGCCAGCAAGCCGCTGACGGCCGCCGCCCTGGCGACTGTTCGTGCAGCGCTGGTTTGACGGCGCAGTTGAGGGGAAACCCAAGCCGCGCTCTCGCGCGGCTTTTTCATTGGGTCGCGGGGTGACCTGTCACCAATCCCCGGCAGTACGCAATGCCTTGCTGCTTTTTGGTGCTTTTTGTGTTCATTGTGGCCAATCCTCCTCTCCTCTTCATTCGTAAGTTTCCATGATCGACTGGACCCACTGGCATAACGAACCCTTCCTCACCGGCGGCCTTATTTTTCTCGGCTGGCTCTATGCCATCCTGACCGGCCCGCTCCGGAGCCGGCTTATCGCAGCCGAGGCTTCAGGGAACGCGGACGTTCCCTACCCGCGCCGCCATGCGATCAAATTCTACTTGGCGCTGCTGTGTTTCTATCTCGCGGTCGGTTCGCCGCTCGACCAGTTCGCCGAACGTTACCTGCTCAGCGCACACATGCTGCAACACCAGATCATCATCTACCCGGCGGCCGTGCTTTTTCTGCTCGGACTGCCCGACTGGCTGGTCCGCCCGGTGACGGCGCGGCCAATGCTGCGTCCCCTGCTGAGGGTTCTGACCAATCCGGTCATCTGTGGCGCGCTCTACACGGCCGTCCTCACCATCTGGCACCTGCCTTATCTTTACGACTGGGCGCTGCAAAACCGCGTCGTCCATATCCTCGAGCACTTCATGATGTTCGGGGCGGCCCTCCTCTACTGGTGGCCCCTGTACAGTCCGTCCAAGGAGTTTCCTCCGATCAGTTACGCGGCGCAGATGCTTTATCTCCCGGCCGTGATCATCGCCATGACCCCCGTCTTTGCCTACATCACATTCGCGTCCGATGTGCTGTACCCCACTTACGAGTATGCCCCGCGCATCATGGGTTTCTCCGCCGCCAGCGATCAGTTGCTCGCCGGCTCGATGATGAAGCTCATCGGCATGGCCGTCGCCATGATCGCTTTCGGCGTCAGTTTCTACCGCTGGTTTCAGGCCGGCGAATCACGGGACGCAAAGAAATAGGGTGGACCGGTCAGCCTGCGCCAAGGCTACGGCCGACCAGGAGTCCGCCCTGCGTGATGGTAGCCGGTCAAATTCCGCCGACCGCGGTCGGGGCCCCGAGGAGGTCATCCACCGAGTCACTCTCCACGTTGACATCGGCAAACAGCCACGAGGAAAGATAACGTTCGGCACTGGAGGGAATGATCACCACGATCTGCTTGCCCTTGTTTTCGGGTCGCTTGGCCAGTTGCAGCGCGGCCCACACCGCGGCGCCCGAGGAAATGCCGATCGGAATGCCGTCGAGTTTGGCCACCTGTTTGCTGATCGGAGCGGAATCGTCCTCCTTCACGGTCATGACCTCGTCGTAAATCTTGGTGTTCAACACCGCCGGCACAAAGCCGCCGCCAATGCCCTGGATCTTGTGCGGGCCCGGCTGACCGCCGGAGAGCACCGGCGAACTGGCGGGCTCGAGGGCGATCATCTTCAACGAGGGCTTGCGCGGCTTGAGCACCTCGCCGATGCCGGTGATAGTGCCACCTGTGCCGACGCCGGACACGATGATGTCCACCTTGCCGTCGGTGTCGCGCCAGATTTCCTCGGCCGTCGTCTTGCGGTGAATGGCCGGGTTCGCGGGATTCGCGAATTGCTGCAGAATGAAGCTGTTGGGGATCTGCTTTTGCAGTTCCTCGGCCTTGGCGATCGCCCCCTTCATGCCCTTCGGCCCTTCGGTGAGCACCAGGCGTGCGCCGAGTACCTTGAGAATTTTGCGGCGTTCGATCGTCATGGTCTCCGGCATTGTCAGGATGAGCTTGAGGCCCTTGGCTGCGGCGACAAAGGCCAGGGCTATGCCGGTATTGCCGCTGGTCGGCTCGATAAGAACGGTGTCCTTGGTGATTTTTCCGGATTTCAGCGCGTCGTCGATCATCGCCGAGCCGATGCGGTCCTTGACGCTGGAAAGCGGGTTGAAGAATTCGAGCTTGAGCAGGATTTCCGCCTGGGCCCCGTGGGCGGCGGCAGTGCGGTTGAGGCGCACAAGCGGCGTGTTGCCGATGGTTTCTGTGATGTCGTTGTATATCTTGGCCATGGGATTAGCGGGGTTGGATAGTTGGAAATAAAGCTTTCTTAATTACATTACTATATTTGTCTGCAAAGCAACTCTAGGAAATGTTTTTCTTAGATGGCATAATCCTCCTCGAAAGAGTGGGACTGGCGCAGCCGAAGCAGGACGAGGCCGTTGATCCGCAGGTTCAGGCGGCCGAGTTCAGCCCGCGATATTTCCGCTTCCACGAGCTCGCGTGTCTCCACCTGTTCCAAGGTCAACCGGGCCTGCGGGCCGGCGGCGTGAATGTAGCGCAGCACCGCCGTGATGCCGGGCACGCCGGATTCGTGCGGAATGACTTCGATATCATGCGGCCGCACATAAACCCGGCCGTTGCTGTGCAGGCCCGTCAAGCGGGCCGGAGCGCCAGCCGCGGCGACGGCCGCAGCCCGGAGCACATTGACGTTGCCCAAAAACTCATAAACGAACGGCGACGCTGGGCGGTCATAAACCTGCTGCGGCGTGCCGATCTGCTCGATCTTCGCCTGATTCATGATCACCACCTCGTCCGCGATCTCAAGGGCCTCCTCCTGGTCATGGGTGACAAAGATCGTGGTGAGGTTGATTTCGTCATGGAACTGGCGCAGCCAGCGGCGGAGTTCCTTCCGGACCTTGGCGTCCAGGGCACCAAAGGGCTCGTCGAGCAACAGCACCTTGGGTTCGACGGCGAGTGCCCGGGCCAGTGCGATGCGCTGGCGCTGGCCGCCGGAGAGCTGGTGCGGGTATCGGGCGGCGAGGCTCTCGAGCTGCACAAGTTTGAGGAGCTTGTGCACCCGCTCGGTGATTTCCGCCTTGGATGGCCGGTTCTCGCGTCGCACCCGCAGGCCGAAAGCGATGTTCTCCAGCACCGTCATGTGCCTGAAGAGCGCGTAATGCTGGAACACGAACCCGACCTTGCGCTTGCCCGCCGGGACCTCGGTGACGTCCTCGCCGTGAAACTGGATGCGGCCACTGCCCTCGTCCGCGTATTCGAGTCCGGCGATGATGCGAAGCAGCGTGGTCTTGCCCGAGCCGGATGGACCGAGCAACGCGGTGAGTTCGCCGCTCTTGACCTGCAGGCTCAGGTCATCGAGCGCCGTGTAGCGTCCGAAGGTTTTGCGGATGTGGTCGACCTGCACGCTCATGGGGAAACAGCCAGGCTCCTTTGCGCCCGCCACTCAACCAGGCTCTTGAGCATAAGGGTCACCAGGGCGAGCAGGGCCAGGAGGGAGGAAACCGCGAAGGCCGCGACGAAGTTGTATTCATTGTACAGAATCTCGATGTGCAGCGGCATGGTGTTGGTCTCGCCGCGAATATGGCCCGAAACCACGGAGACCGCGCCGAATTCGCCCATCGCGCGGGCGTTGCAGAGGATGACGCCATAAAAAAGCCCCCACTTGATATTGGGCAGCGTGACGCGCCAGAAGGTCTGCCAGCCGCTGGCTCCAAGGGTGAGGGCGGCGTATTCCTCGTCGTTGCCCTGCGCCTGCATGAGCGGGATTAGCTCGCGCGCCACAAACGGGAAAGTGACAAAGATGGTGGCCAGAACGATGCCGGGCACGGCGAAAATTATCCGGATATCCTGCGAGTTGAGCCACTCGCCAAACCACGGATGGTCGCCGGATCCAAGGTAGGGGCCGAGCCAGCCCTGCAAGCCGAAGATCAGCACATAAATCAGTCCCGAGATAACCGGGGACACGGCAAAGGGCAGATCGATGAGCGTGATCAGCAGACTCTTTCCACGGAATTCAAACTTGGCAATGCACCACGCCGCCGCCACGCCAAACACCAGGTTGGCCGGCACCGCGATGGCCGCGGTCAGAAAAGTAAGTTTGATTGCACTCTGCGCGTCGGGGTCGGCGAACGCATGAAAGAAAGCGCCCACGCCCTTGCGCAACGCCTCGGTGAACACCGCCGCCAGCGGAAGCACCAGAAAGCATCCGACAAAAAGCAGTGCGACCGTCATGAACAGCACCCGCACCCACAAAGGATTGCGGATGACACGCGGCCCGGCGTCACCGGCGGGCGGGCGCTTGATCGCCACAGTGGAACTTGCGGTCAGGGCCATATCAGACGCGGTAGTACCGTCGGCTCCATTTCTGAAGCAGGTTGATGAGGAGCAACAGGACAAACGACGCCACCAGCATGACAACGGCGATGGCCGTCGCGCCCCGATAGTCGTATTGCTCGAGCTTCGTGATGATGAGAAGCGGCGTGATTTCACTATGCAGCGGCATATTGCCGGCAATGAACACGACCGAGCCGTATTCGCCCAGCGCCCGGGCGAAAGCCAGCGCGAAACCAGTGATCAGGGCGGGCATCAACTCGGGCAGAATGACGCGGGTCATCGTCTGCCAGCGGTTTGCCCCGAGCGTCGCGGCCGCCTCCTCCAACTCGGGCTCCAGTTCCGCCAGCACCGGCTGAAGCGTGCGCACCACAAACGGCAGACCGACAAACGTGAGGGCGAGAAAGATGCCGGGCCGGTCAAAAGCGATTGTCCGGCCCAACCAGGTTTCCCAGTCCACCCAGGGAACCAAGGCAGCCAGCTTGTGCACGCCCCCGGCCCATACCGGCTCAAGCCACTGTCCCGCCCAGCCGTTTTTTGAATAAACCGCCGTCAAGGCGATGCCCGCCACCGCCGTCGGCAGCGCAAACGGCAGATCAACCAGCGCATCCACCACCCGCCGGCCTGGAAACGTGTAGCGCACGAGCACCCAGGCCAGGATCAGGCCGAAAAAGGCGTTCACGAATGCGGCCAGCAGGGACACGCCGAAACTCACCTTGTAGGAAGCCACGACGCGTGGCGAGGCCACCGCCGCCACGAAGTCCGCCCAGCTCATGCCTGCCGTCTTGATAAACGCCGCAGCCAACGGGATCAGCACGATCAAACCGAGGTAGGCCAGGGTGAAGCCCATGGAAAGGCCGAAGCCGGGCAGCACGTTGCGTCGTTTGCCAATAAGGGTCATTCAGAGATCCTGGGCATAAGCCATGAATTCGCGGTAGTGTTCGAGGATGGAAAGCAAGGCCAGGTGGGTGGCCGCCGCCTGCAGTTCTGCCAGAGCCAAGGCCGGTGTCTCGAAAATAATTTCAAACGGCCGGGGTTTTTGCTCAGGTGGTGGAGCCAGGATGCCGGTGAAACAGTCGCAAATGAGTCCTTCCTTGGCCGCAAAACCATCGATGGTCGGCCGGCCATCGAGCGGCAATACTGCCGAAGATGCCTGCAGGGCCGGCAGCAGGAGGTTCTCGTTCAAGACGCGCCCCTGCGTATAACCATAAAGCCCGCCGCAGGTGTCATCAGCGTGCAACGCGATGATGCCGTCGAATGCCTGAGTGCGTAGCTCCTCCTCCAGGATTTGTACCTCGGGCTGGCGGGAATCGCGCCAGAATTCCCGGTTCAAATCGAACCCGTCGCGGTTGTACCGTGTGCCATCCTCATACCCGGTGGGGTTGCACACCGGATAGGTGACGATGTCATAGCCGGTCGCAAGGCCCGGTTCCATCGACAGAGTTTGCAGCAACTGCAACAAAGCGATGGAACCGGCGCTTTCGTCGCCGTGCACCAGGGCGAACACGCCAATCCGTTTATGGGCTGCACCCGCCGGTCCGAGCACGGTAAATCGCGGAATGGTATAGCGCTTGTCGCCGGACAGAAATGAACCCGCAACCGTGCCGATGATATTACGACAGCTCTCCGCCAAGCTGAGAAAGGGCCAGTAGAGGCGGCGCAACTTGTGCGGATAGACTGCGGAAGTATCATTCATCATGACCATGAGTATGGGTGGCGTTTACAGGTGCTGGCCGTAGGCGATGAAGCCACGGTAGCGGATGATAAAACGCTTCAGGATGGAGGCCGCGGCTTCGCGATAAAGTTCGGTCGGCCACGCCGCAGGCAGACGGAGGGTGAGTTCAAAGGGCCGCGTCGGAAGGTCGTCTGCCACGGAAAGCGGACCGTCGCCGGGCAGCCCGGTCGAGCCAACTTCCCAACGCACCGGAAACGGCTCGAAATCCTCCGACGAAATCAACTCCACGTCCGGCGTGGGATTGTCATTGGTGGCAAAGCGCAGGCGCACGGTGGCCACATCCTGTCCGGGAGCCGTCTCCAGGCGCACAAAACCGTGATAACCGGTCAGGCGAGCGTCCTGCTCCAGCAGGTTGAGTTCGGGCTCGCGGCTGTGCGCCCAATGGCCGGAAGCCAGCGCACGATCCGAAACCAGGCCGGCCAGACCAAGGACATCGACCAGGGGAAAGAACGACAGGTTCAACCCCTGGCCGATGTCCGGGTTGTGTGCGAGTTGCCCGACCAGGTGAAGCAGCGCCAGGGTGCTGCGAAGATCACGATGATCGAGACCCGCCGTGAACGCCAGGCGGAGCGAGGCGTCCGACGTGTGTGGCCCGAAATACACGAAACGTGGCAGATGAAATGAATGCCCGGCAGACTGGAAGTGGCCGAGCGGCGAGCCGAAGACGAATTGCGAGCGCTGGACCAGATCGTAGAGCGCGGCGAGTTGCTCGCCGAAAGCGGCGGGCAAGGACAAATCAAGGGGATGCAGCATAGTGCGGGCGACCGCGCGGGGATGGACAGGAAGAGTGTTCACGGGAGAGGGATGGAGGGTGGAGTTTCCGTGACGGCCCGCACGCCAGTCGCCAGGTAGCGCGGACCGTTCCGGAAATTATGGGTTTACTTTACGATGACCTGGTCAAACACGCCGCCATCGGCGAAGTGCGTTTTCTGGGCCTTGGTCCAGCCGCCGAACTCGGCGTCTATCGTCACGAGCTGGAGCTGGGGGAAAACATTGGCGTATTTCGCCGCAGCTGCGGCGTCACGCGGGCGGTAGAAATTGCGCCCGGCAATGTCCTGACCCTCGGGCGAGTAGAGGTACTCGAGGTAAGCCCGGGCCACCGTCTCGGAGCCCCGCTTCTTCACCACCTTGTCCACCACGGAAACCGGTGGCTCGGCCAGAATGCTGAGCGAGGGCACGACAATTTCGAATTTGTCGGCACCAAACTCCTTGAGGGCGAGAAATGCCTCGTTCTCCCAGGCCAGCAGCACATCACCGATGCCGCGCTGGACAAAGGTCGTGGTCGAGCCGCGTGCACCACTGTCCAGCACGGGCACATTCTTGTAGAGCGCCGCCACAAACGCCCGGGCGGCATCATCGCTGCCCTGCTTGTGCTTGGCGTAGGCCCAGGCCCCGAGGTAATTCCAGCGAGCGCCGCCGGATGTCTTCGGGTTGGGGGTGATGACGGAAACACCCGGTTTGACCAGGTCGTCCCAGTCCTTGATCCCCTGCGGGTTGCCCTTGCGCACGAGGAACACGATGGTGCTCGTGTAGGGCGTTGAATTTTGCGGCAGCCGTTTCTGCCAGTCCTGCGGGATGAGCTTCGCCACATCATAGAGCGCGTCGATGTCGGCGGCGAGCGCGAGAGTGACCACATCGGCTGGCAGGCCGTCGATCACGCCCCGGGCCTGCTTGCCCGAGCCGCCGTGCGACTGCTTGACGGTGACATCATCGCCGGTCTTGGCCTTCCAGTAGGTGGCGAAGGCCTTGTTGAAGTCGACGTAAAGCTCGCGCGTCGGATCATAGGAGACATTGAGCAGCTCGATGGTTTTGCCGGACGCCAGCACCGTGGCGGCCAGCAAAAATACCGAAAGGAAAAAGGATTTGATTTTCATGGCAGAATATTGCGCAAATTTTAGAAGGAGACTTGTAAGCGGGTGATGAGGGCCTCCTCGTCCTGGCGGAGGATGGGTGTCGTCGAAATGGCGGGCGCACCGGGAGCGAAGCCAAATTTCGTCTGCAGGTAGTCGATTTTAAAAACGACCGCCTTGCTGAGATACCAGTTGAGGCCCAGGCCGAATGAAGTGGCCTCGTCGGCATTGGTGGAGAGAGACGCGTAAAGCGGGAAGGCCGCGTCGTCGATCTTCAGATCGGCGTAACGCGCGGCGATCTCGAAAGCGCCCCAGGTGCCGTTGGCGAAGTCGAAGTTCACCCTGGGCGTGACCCCGGTGAAGGATGAGTCCTCACCCGTCAGCACATAGCCGGCCGCCAACTGCCAGGCTTTGTTCTGCAATTCGGCCTTCCTACCGGTCGCGCTCGGGCGGACATTGACCGTGGACAGGACGTATTCGCCCAGCAGGCCGAAGGAACCGTTGCGGTAGTCAAGCTGGGGCGAGACGCGCCAGCTCTGCCCGTCCGCGATCGTGGTCGTGGCATAGGTGAAGAACGTCTGCTGACCGTCCGTCTTATAACCGGCCGTGTGGCCCGAGCCGGTTTTCTCCCGGCCCAGGCTTCCGGAAATACCAAAGGAGAGACCTTGCACGGGCGAACCGGCGACATTCTTGAACGGGGTGGCAAACACGCGTCCCACGACATCCTTGTCATTGTCGAAGTCGGCGTTGGTCGAGGTTGCGCCGTCGGCGATGCCGCCGAAGACGCCGGCGGCATAGTTGACCGTGCCGTTGAACAAATCGCCCGAGGCCTGGGCGCCGACGTCGCGGTTGGGCACGAGGTTGGTGACGAGCGAACGCTCGTCGAAGAACGTCCATGAGTCGGACTGGAGCAGCTCAAGGCCGACGGGGGACTTGAACTTGCCGAACTTGAACTGCAGCTCCTTGCTCACCGCGACGCCGAGGTTGGCATCGAGGATGCTCGGCGTGGAGGCCGCAGTGGCCGAGCCGCCACCAAATTCGGGCACGAACTGAAATGAGTAGTTTTTGGCGAATGTGCCCTCGGTGATGAGCCGGGCGCGGCGCAACAGAAAGGAGTTGTTCACAATGCCCTGGCCCCCGTCGCCAAAGAAAAGGCGCGAGTCAAACTGCACCAGACCGCGCAGCTTGATCGAGTTGGCCCCGTCGGCGGACGCGAGCGTGAACCCCTTGTCGGTGATGCTTATTTTCGGGGGCGGCGGGGCGGCGGCGGCAGCCTCGTCCTTGATCTCCTGCTTGCGTTCAAGCACGAGAAGTTTTTGTTCGAGCGCCCGGACTTGGTCGCGCAGCTGTTTCAGTTCATCGCTCTCATCAGCGCGGAGTCGCGGGACGAAAGCGGCCAGGATAACCAGTGCCGCAAGCACGGGTGTGATTTTACGGAAGGAGGAATTCCTCATGGGAATGAATAGGGATGTCTTTTTGGAAACTTCCCGTAGCCGGGTCAGTTGCTTGGTTGGATTGGCGTGGTCAGCCTTCGCGGGTGGCGGTGGGCGGAAATTTCAATCGGAGTCCGATTTGCGGATGCCGGGCTTGAGGCGGGTTTTTTCCGTGCGCTCAATCTGCGTGACCCGGCCGTCGTGGACGACCAGCTGCACGACGCCATAGCTCAGGCCCTCGACTTTCTGCTGCACGAGGCGCAGCCAGTCAGGGGCAACTTCAGGTTTTGATTGGATGTTGGCTTCGCTCATATGGCGTAATCTCCCAAAAGCTGGTGCACGACCCCCTCGGTGGGACTCAACCGCCGGGCGGGCGCGGCCCGCGTCACCCGGCGGTGCCTGGACGGCGCATCGGGCGGCGCACTGAAAGGCAGTGGCAGCCCGTCGCGGACCATCTTGCGGGTGGTAACCTCGACGACGTCCGCGAGCGTGTAGCGGTCAAGGATGGCGGCGATGGCATTGCGGACATCAAGCATGAGCATCCGCAGCCCGCAGTGCGCCTCGTCGGGGCACGAGCATTTCTCATAAGCGGTCAGACTCACGCAGCCGATCGGCGCGAGTGGTCCGTCGATCAAGCGGACGATTTCGCCGATGCGAATCTGGCTCGCCGGTTTGGCCAGTCGATAACCGCCATGCTTGCCGCGCTCGCTTTCCACGTAACCGGCTTCCCGGAGCTGCTGCACCACCTGCTCCAGAAATTTCACCGGCAGCTCTTCCGCCTTGGCCAGCTCGGTAACCCGCACAAGCGATCTCCCGACCTTGGCGGCAATGCCAAGATTGATCAGGGATCGGAGGGCGTATTCGCCTCGCTTGGAGAGTTTCATAGGCTATATTTCAATACTACATTGATTCAGTATGAATTAAATCAAGCTCTATCTCAAGGCTTTGTCATAATTCTAGAAAAATCGCATCTCCCCGGCTACCTCGCTGTAGGAGCGGCTTTATGCCGCGATTCAGTGTATTGGTCGCGGGTAAACCCGCTCCTACAACTGCAAACGCAAACCGTCGTAGGAAAGCAAAACCCCTGCTGGCAGCTTCTTGCTCCACTCCGTGAATTCAATCCGGTGTGTCAGGTGAGTCAGATAACAGATGGGTGCAGAGATCTCTGCGGCAGCGGCGCAGGCTTCCTCGATGTTCATGTGTGTGGGATGCGGCTCGACCCGCAGACCGTCGAGCACGACCACCTCCGCTTCCTTGGCCAGGGCCACCGCCTCCCGGGTGAGGCGTTTGCAGTCGTTGTAATACACGAATTTTTTGCCGGATGATTTCTCCTCGAAGATCAAACCGAGGGTGTTGATGCCACCGTGGGGCAGCAGCGTGGACCTTATTGTGCCCTGCGGCAGTTCGAGCTTTTCGGGCATTTGCAGAAGCTTGAACGCCGCATAACCCGGCGAGACCGGCCGCTCGGCAATGGCGTACGGGAAGATCGACAGAATGCGGTTCATGCCCTCATCGGTGGTATAGACGGTCAAGGCTGTCCCGCCGAGCAGATCGCAGAACCGCCGCAGGTCATCCATGCCGTTGATATGGTCGGCGTGCCCATGGGTCAGGATGAAGAAATCCATCTGCGTGATCTTTTCGCGGAGACACTGAAGCCGGAACTCCGGCGCCGCATCCACCTGGATGTGCAGCCCGTCCATCACCACGTGAATGCATGACCGGGTGCGGTGGTTGCGCGGATCGGCCGAGGTGCAGACGGCACAGTTGCACGCAATCATCGGCACCCCCTGCGACGTGCCCGTGCCCATGAAGATTACTTCCATATCAATATGACGGAATCAGGCCATGCCCCCGAACGGAAGAAAAGAAAAGCACCCCGCCCCAAGTGACGAACCTATAACTCACTCCCGGCAT
>CAZBLQ010000112.1:0-12901 GCA_964492635.1 uncultured Oleiharenicola sp. | reverse complement strand
ATCCGTTTTACGGCTACAAGGAGGAGGACCGGAACATCCTCAATCCCTTCATGGACGAAACCATCAAGGAGTTCTCGTCCATCGACGGGGCGTTCGTCATCCGTGGCGATGGCGTCGTGGAATCGGCCGGTTCGCTCATCCAGGCGGCCGACTATGACCACACGCTGCCCAGCGGGCTCGGTTCAAGGCATGCGGCAGCAGCGGCCGTTTCAGTGGCGGCCGATTGCATCGCCCTCGTGGTTTCCTCCAGCTCGGGGCAGGTGACGCTTTTTCGCCGGGGTGTGATGATGTCGCTGACGGAGAAGAAGGTAAGCGCGTAGGGAAGGAGAAGCACCGTTGCTGGCTCCCTGTTGCGCCCTACTGGGCGCCCAGGGTCTGTCCAGCAGCCTTCGCCGCGGCAGAGCTACCAGCCCGGTATGCCCTGTTGACGTTTGCTATCGTCCCAGGGATCGTCCGCCGGCCTGCGCCGGGGCGATTGTCCGGGCCAGTCGCCCGGCAAAGGAGCGAGGAGCCAGACACGTGGCGTAATAATATGTAGGGCCGGCGCTTGCGCCGTGCCTCTGGGGCCTGCCGCAAGCGGCAGCCCTACAGCTTAAGATTTAGATTGCGCGCCGTAGGGGCCCGGCTTTGCTCTCGGCCCTTACAACCCATTTAAAGCCATGCAAGAAACCGTCACATTGGAATGCACCGAAGCCCGCAAAGAGGGCAAGCCGCCGTCGCGCTACCTCACCAAGCGCAACAAGAAGACCGTGACGGAGCGCATTGAGAAGAAGAAGTACAACCCCTTCCTCAAGCGCCACACCCTCCACAAGGAAATCAAGTAAGGCTGGAGCCTGTGGGAGCGTGCTAGCACGCGACAGTTGCGACCGAGGTCGCTCCCCTATATTCAAGAGTTTAAGGCCGGTTCCTCAAGACCGGCCTTTTTATTTAGGGATACCGAATGGCCGATTTGCCAGGCCGGGCCTGCCGGGCCCGCTGCAACATTAAACGGCGCGCCCAGCGGTCGCGCCCCACCTTGGGGGTCGTGCGCTACTTTTTGGTGTCGACCGGGGTGCCCGGGCCGGCGGCCAGTTGCGCCCGCCGGGCGGCGCGCCAACTGTCGCGGTGCTTGCGGATCCAGTCGAGGAGTGCCCGCTCAAAGCCGATGTCGTAGCCAAGCCGCTCGGACTCGATCCACTTGTGTTTCAGGATCTCTTCCCGCTCGGCCAGAAACTCCTGATAAAGGCTGGACTGCTTGACGAATTCGCGGTTGTCGCTGGTCTCTGGGCTGGTGGTCGTCATGGCAGTCACTGAAATCCCGGGATTAACGGCAAATTGTACAGTGTCCGACGTTACTCATCGGCAGGTATTGGCCCGGCTGCAGTGTCATGTGTTGGTAAAACTAGATGTTTCGCGGTCCCGGTGTCAATCAGTGTGCTCAGACCTTTAGTCTTTTAAGTAAAGCCCCGGCAATTTCGCGGAAAACCGTGGCGGGCCGGCCGGCCGGGGAATTGACCACCACCGGCAGGCCGCAATCACCACCGGCGCGGATTTCGGCGTAAAGCGGCACCTGGCCGAGGAGGGTGGTGCCGAGCGCCTCGGCCGTCAGGGCGCCGCCGCCTTCGCCGAACAGCGCCACCTTGTGGCCCGCGGCATCCTCGAACCAGCTCATGTTTTCGGCCACCCCGAGGAGAGGAACGTTAACCTTTTGAAACATCAGTCCTCCTTTCCGGGCCACGTTGGTGGCGGCGGTCTGTGGCGTGGTCACCAGGATCGCGCCATCCAACGGCAGGGTCTGCACCAGGGAAAGCTGGGCATCGCCGGTGCCGGGCGGCATATCAATGAGCAACAGGTCCAACTCGCCCCATTTCACATTCTGGACGAATTGCTGGATGGTCTTCATGATCATCGGACCGCGCCAGACAACGGGGGTGTTGTCGTCGACCAGAAACCCCATGGACATTACTTTCACGCCGTGGCGTTCGAGTGGCACGAGTGATTCGCCGTCGATCTCCGGCCGGCCGGTAAGCCCCATCATCAGCGGCACCGACGGGCCATAGATGTCGCAATCCATGAGACCGACCCGGCCGGGAAGTCCGCGCATCTCGAGCAACTGCGCCACGGCGCAGGCGAGGTTGACGGCGAAAGTCGATTTGCCCACGCCACCCTTGCCCGAGGCGATGGCGACGGAATGTTTCAAGCCGGTCGGCGTGGCGCCGCCGCCGAGACTGGCCTGGCCGGACTGGGGCGGTGCCTTAGCGGCGGAGACGGCGAGTTCGATGATCACGTCCTTCACGCCGGTCAGGGCGCGCAGGCATTTCTCGACCTCGTCCTTGAGCAACACCGGCAGCTTCGGGTCCGACGTGGTCAGGGCGAGGGAGACCTTGGCCGTGCCGTCCACAAACGCCGCCGAGCGCACCAGCCCGAATGACACGATATCCCGGCTGAATCCGGGATACTTTACCTGCTTCAGGGCTTCCTTGATGGTGTCGGCGGTCATGCGTGGTGAGAAAATGGCTTGGAAAACGGGGCGCTTTGACCTTGTGAGTAGGCTGCCGGGAGTAAAACAAAAACCGGCCCTGAACTTTCGTCATTAAATACCGTCTCACTCTCATGCAGAACGCTTTTCGCTTCCTCCTCGGGCTGGCCCTGGCCGCGCCCCTCTTTGCCCAGCGCGACATCGGCATCGTCGATGTCCAAGGCGACACCAGCACCATTCCCATCACGGTCAGCTCACCGTCGCCTGAGCTGCAGAACCTCGCGCTCATGGCGTTCAATGCGCACGGCCGCTACCACCTGGTGGCCAGCGGCGGCGCCTACTCGCTGACCTTCACGCCCGCCGGGGCCAACCAGGTTGCCCTGACCGTCACCAAGGGCAACGCGGGTACACCGGTGGCCAGCGAAACCGTATCGGGCTCCAGCTTGCGCAACGCTTTCCTGCGTGCCGCCGACATCGCGGTGACCAAGACCAGCGGCCTGCGCGGTTTCTTCGCGGGTAAACTGGCCTTCGTGGGCGAACGCACGGGCAAGAGCGAGATCTACACCTCCGATGTTTTTTTCGGCGAAGTGGTCAAATGGACCAACGATGGCAAGCAGATCCTCGGTCCGCGCTGGGCGCCCGACGGCTCGAAGATCGTCTTCACCAGCTACCGCACAAGTTTTCCTGACATCTACGTGCTCGAGCTGGTGAACCGGCGGATCTCGCTGCTCGCCAGCTTCAAGGGCACCAACAGTGGCGGTCGCTACAGTCCCAACGGGGCGCAGGTCGCCATGGTGCTGTCGGGGGAGGGCAATCCGGAGATTTATGTCGGCAATGCGCTGGGCCGGCAGATCCGCCGCCTGACCAACAACCAGTCCGTCGAGGCCTCGCCGGCATGGTCGCCCGACGGCTCGCGCCTGGTGTTCACCTCGGACGCTGCCGGCGGCCCGCAACTCTACGTCATGCCGGCGGGTGGCGGCGCCATGACCCGCCTCAACACCAACATTTCAAAATATTGCGCCGAGCCCGACTGGAGCGCCGGCGATCCGAACAAGATCGTGTTCACCGCCGGCGTGGGCCGCGGCTACCAGGTCGCCGTTTTTGATCTGGCCACCCGGGTCAGCAAAATTGTCTCGCACGCCCCCACTGACGCCATCGAGCCGGTGTGGATGGCCGACGGCCGCCATGTGATTTGCTCGTTTCGCGCGGCCAACACCAGCAGCCTCTACCTCCTCGACACTGAATCCGGCAAGGCCACGCGGCTGAGTCCCAGCGCGATGGGCAACGCCTCGGGCGCCACCTACCTCGCGCCGTGAGTTCGCTTCGCGAATGTAGGGCCGGCGCTTGTCGCCGTGCCGCGAGTAGTAACGCTTGCCTTCAAGCGCCCTCAGGACGGTTAAAGGTAACCGCCCCTACCGGGTAAAAGACATTCCATGAAACTCCTTTTCATCGGTGACATCGTCGGCAAGCCCGGGCGCGAGATCGTCAGCGCGCTCGTGCCGAGGTTACGCGTTGAGCGGGGCATTGATTTTGTCATCGCCAACGGCGAGAACGCCGCCGCGGGTGCGGGCATCACCGGCGCGATCTGCAAATCACTGCTCGAGGCAGGTGTCGACGCCCTCACGCTCGGCGATCATGTCTGGGACCAGAAAGGCTTCGAAAGTGAGATTCCCAGGTTTGATCGCGTGTGTCGCCCCGCCAACCTGCCGATGGCCTGTCCCGGGCGCGACCATCTCATCATCGAAAAAGACGGGTTCCGGCTGCTGGTCTTCACGGTGTTGGGGCGTAGTTTCATGGGCGCGAAGGCCGAGTGTCCGTTCCTCTGCGCTGATGCATTGCTGCAAAAGCTTGCGAGGAAATACGACGGTGCACTGGTGGAGGTTCATGCCGAGGCCACCTCGGAAAAGCAGGCTCTGGGCTGGCATCTGGACGGACGCGTCACCGCCGTGCTGGGCACGCACACCCACGTTGCCACGGCGGACGCTTCGCTGCTGCGCCGGCAGACTGCGTTCATGTGCGATGTCGGCATGACCGGCCCGCACGAGTCCGTGCTGGGCCGCGAGATCGCGCCGGTCATCGACCGTTTTCTCGACGGCATGCCGCGCCGTTTCGAGGTCGGCACCGGTGATGTGCGCCTATCTTCCGCACTGGTGGAATTTGGATCCACCGGCCGCGCGGAAAAAATCGAGTGGCTGAGCCTGAAGCAGACCTGATTGGCCACAAAGAGTCACAAAAACTCACGAAAAAAGAAAGCTCCCTCATGGCTTTGCTCTTTTTGTGTCTTTTTGTGACTTTTCGTGGCTAACTTCTGCCAATGAAGTTTTCCCAACCAACGGCGGATATCTTTGTACCGGACAGCAGTCCAGTGGCCACCGCTCTGGCCCGGACGACTCATCTGTGCATCGCCGCGCATCAGGATGACATCGAGATCATGGCGTACCACGGCATTGCGGAATGCCACGGCTCGGCGGAGCGCTGGTTTACCGGTGTCGTGCTCACTGACGGTTCGGGCAGTCCGCGCGCGGGCAAGTTTGCCGGCTATTCCGACGAGCAGATGAAGGCGGTGCGGCGCGATGAGCAGCGGCAGGCGGCGAAGATCGGCCAATACTCCGCCGTGCTGCAGCTCGCCCATCCGAGTACCGTGGTGAAGAGTGCGAGATCTGCCGGGGTGCGGGCCGATTTGCAGGCGATCCTTTCGGCGACCAAGGCGCACACGGTTTATCTCCACAACCCCGCCGACAAGCATGACACTCACGTGGCGGTATTTCTCCGTAGCCTTGAGGCGCTCCGCGCGCAGCCGGAAGGGAAACGCCCCCGGCAGGTCTACGGTTGTGAGGTCTGGCGCGACCTCGACTGGCTGATGGATGCCGACAAGCAGGTGCTCGACACCTCGGCCAATCCCAAACTCGCGGCGGAACTCGTGGCCGTCTTCGCGTCGCAGATCGCCGGCGGCAAGCGCTATGATCTGGCCACGGCCGGGCGCCGTCTCGCCAACGCCACCTTCCACACCTCGCACGCGACGGACCGGGCGGCGGCCCTCACTTGGGCGATGGACCTGACGCCTTTGGTCCAGGACGACAAACTGTCAGTCGAGAAATTCACTCTCGGCCACCTCGACCGGCTCCGCGCCGATGTGGCGGCGCGGCTGAAGAAGTTCAGCTGAGGAATTTTTCTTTGGAGTCGGGATCATCATCCTTCGCCAAGGCTACGGATGACACGTCAGTCCCGCGGATTGCCGTTCACAATGACGGTGCCTCGCAGGGTTCTGCCGTCGTCAAGGCTATGGTGGACAAGGAGGGCACCCCGCCTCCCGCTTGCCCCAAGCTTTATTTGGGTCATTCTCGTCGCGCCGCAGCTTTACAGCGTAGGCGGATTGTGGCCAACTCTCCGCATGGTCAAAAGCACCGGCATCTACCAAGGCGAATTGAACTGCCAGCTCACACACGGCCCGTCGGCCCAGATCATCGAGACGGACGCGCCCCGGGACAATCATGGCCGCGGACTGGCGTTTTCCCCGACCGATCTGACCACCGCCTCTTTCGCCTCGTGCATGGTCACGACCATGGCCATCGCGGCCCGGACCAAACTGGGCCTGGACATTCCCGGCGTGCGCTGGGAGGTGACCAAGGAGATGTCCACGGACGCGCCGCGCCGCATCGTCCGCATGGCGACACAGATCTGGCTGCCTTTTTCAAAGTCGATCGATCCGGAGGGCGTACTGGAGCAAGCGGCCCTGAACTGCCCGGTGCACCACAGTCTGAATCCCTACATCGACCGGCCCGTGGTTTTCCACTGGCAGGATTGAGCCTCACTTCACGCCGCCGTCCAGACGGTAGGTTGAGTTGAAGATCAGCTCGTAGCCATCCGCCAGGATGCGAACCTTGAATTTACCGGAGGTGGCATCGACCGGCTGGGCGCGGCCGGTGACCTTGCGCGGCTTGTTTTTCTGATTCACCCCGTCGCCACTAAACTCGGCCATTTCCCCCTTGGCCAGGCTGGCCAGGTTCGTGTCGGTGAGCGGAATGGTAATGTGGCCGGTCTCATTCCAGAAAAACCAAGGGAAAACTTTGGCGGCATACGTGGTCGTCAGCGTCGAGCCCTGCCGTTCAAGCACGCCGAGAGTGAGGGTTACGCTGCCGATGTAGATGGAAGTCTTCATTGGCGAGACGCTGATCCGGTCCCAGCCGGTGAGAATGGGCGCGGTCTCGGCCCGCACCAAGCCGGCTGCCGCCATGAAACTGAAGATGGATAAGAGATGCCTCATTGAATTGGACGATGGTGCTCTGCCCCGCACCCAACAAGAAAAACATTATGGCCACAAAATGCACAAAAGCCACATAAGGAACCCGGATGCCGCACTGCTCGGTGCCTTCGGCGTTTTTTCGTGATCAAAATCTTTTACCATTTCGCGTTGCCAAGACCGGCGGCGGGCCGTTGCTTGGCCGCATGGCAAAGAAGCCGCAAGCCACCTGGGGCGGACGTTTCTCGGCGGGCCCCGCCGGGCTGATGCTGCGTTTCAGCGAATCGGTGTCGTTCGACCGCCGGCTGGCTTTGTTTGACCTCCGGGGGAGCAAGGCCCACTCGGCCATGCTCGCGCAGGTCGGACTCCTCACCCGGAACGAGCGGGATGCGATCCACCGCGGGCTCGACGCCATTCAGCGGGAAATTGCCGCCGGCAAATTCAAGTGGCGGAGGGAACTCGAGGACGTGCACATGAACATCGAGCAGGCGCTGACCGCGCGCGTGCCCGCGGCCGCCAAATTGCACACCGCGCGCAGCCGCAACGACCAGGTCGCGACCGACATGCGGCTCTATTTCAAGGCGGCCTGCGCCGACCTCAGCGGAAAGATCGAAGACGCGCAGCGCGCCATCCTCGGCCGGGCGGAAAAATACCGTGACGTGCTAATTCCCGGTTACACGCACCTGCAACGGGCACAGCCCGTGTTTCTGGCCCATCACCTTTTTGCGTGGCTGGAAATGCTGCAGCGCGACGCCGGGCGTTTTGCCGTCGTGGCCGACCACGCCAACTGGTGCCCGCTTGGTTCCGGGGCCATCGCCGGCACGACCCTGCCCATTGACCGGGAGTTCACGGCGAATCTTCTGGGCTTCGTCGACGCAAAGGGCCGGCCGCGCGTCACCCAAAACAGCATGGACGCAGTCAGCGACCGCGACCTTTTCATCGAATTCGCCTCGGCCTGTGCGCTGACCGGCGTCCATCTCTCGCGCTTGGCGGAGGATCTGATTTTGTGGGCCAGCCAGGAATTCGGGTTTGTCGAACTGCCGGATGCGTTCTGCACCGGCTCAAGCCTGATGCCGCAAAAGAAAAATCCGGACTCGATGGAACTGCTCCGGGGCAAATCCGCGCGGCTGCAGGGCAACCTGCACACGCTGCTCGCGCTGGTGAAAGGCCTGCCGCTGACCTACAATCGCGACCTGCAGGAGGACAAGCCGCCGGTGTTCGACAGCCATGACCAGACGGCGCTTTGTCTCGAGGTGCTTGCGGGCACGATGGCCGGCCTGGAGGTCAATCGTGAGCGTTGTGCCGCAGCGGTCGCCGACGCGTCCGTCCTGGCGACGGACCTGGCGGACTACCTCGTGCGCAAGGGCGTGGCGTTTCGCGAGGCCCACCATGCGGTCGGTGCGGTCGTCAAGCTGGCCGAGCAGAATTCGGTGCGGCTCGATCAACTGCCCCATGAGGCGGTGGCCAGGCTGCACGCCGCTTTCGGTCCGGATTGGATTGACTCGTTTGATTTGAAAAAAGCCATGGCCCGCCGCCAGGGCACGGGCATGCCCGGTCCGGCGCAGGTTGCGCGGCAGTTTGTCCGCTGGAGGAAGCTGCTTGGGTAGGGAGCTTATTCACACACTTGCCCTTTACCGTTTGTCATTCTTCGCTGCGCTCAGAATGACAACTGCGGGGAATTAGTGTCCATAAGTGTAGATTAGTGGTTTTCCTGTCCCCATGCCGACCATTCGCATCCTTACGGATCGTGTTGCCAACCAGATCGCCGCCGGTGAGGTGATCGAACGGCCCGCCGCGGTGGTGAAGGAACTGGTGGAAAACAGCCTCGACGCCGGGGCGACCCGCGTGGTGGTGGAGTTCAGCCATGGCGGGCGCAGCTCCATCCGGGTCGAGGACAATGGCAGTGGCATGTCGCGCGACGACGCGCTGCTCTCGCTCGAGCGGCATGCCACCAGCAAGCTCGTCGAGACGGCGGATCTCGACCGGCTGGGCACGTTCGGCTTTCGCGGCGAGGCGCTGCCTTCCATTGCCAGCGTGGCGCATTTCGAACTGCAAAGCCGTCCCGCCGCCGCCCCGGAAGGGACCGAGGTCGTGATCAACGGCGGGAAGCTGGTGCATGTCCGCGCCTGCGGCCTCGCCCCGGGCACCCGCATCACCGTCTCGCACCTTTTCAACTCCGTGCCGGCGCGCCGCAAATTCCTGAAGACCGACGCCACGGAATCCGCGCACATCGTCCAGACCGTGCGGCTCTACGCCCTGGCGTGTCCGCAGACCGCTTTCACCCTGGTCGAGGACGGCCGGGTGCTTTTCCAGTCGCCGGTCTGCTCGACGCTCGAGGAACGGGTGGGGGAGATTTTCGGCCGGCAAATGACTGCCGACCTGCTGCTGGTGGATCTCGCCGAGGCCGGCCTGAAACTCAGCGGACTCATCGGCAAGCCCGGCGTGAACCGCGCGACCCGGCACGAGATGCTGATGTTCGTCAACCGCCGGCCGGTGGACAGCCGCACGCTCAACTACGCCCTTATCGAATCCTATGCGACCTCGCTGGCGAAGGGCCGTTATCCGGTCGCCGTGCTGTTCCTGGAGATCGATCCGGCGGCGGTGGACGTCAACGTCCATCCGGCCAAGCGCGAGGTGCGTTTCCGCAACGAGGGCGCCGTTCGCGGCTTTGTGATCCGCGCCGTGTTGCAACGACTGCGGGAAGCCGGGGCAACCGCACCCACCTTCGCCCCGGCTCAGGAAAACCGGCCGGGGATGCCACCGCCGGACCATCTGCCCGGAGATCCGATCGGGCCGGTGGCACCGGTGGCTCCGAGTATGATGTCGCAACCCTTCCGGCCGTTCACGCCATTCCCTCCGGCTCGTCCGGCTGCCGGGACAGGCTCGCCCAGCGCCGCAGCTTCTCCCCCGCCGTTGCCGCCCCATTCCTTGGCGATCCAAAATCCGCAATCCAAAATCGAAAATCCGGCCTCGCTTGCAGGCTGGCGGTTTCTCGGCACGGCCCACGGTGACTACGCGCTGTTCGAGGCGCCGGGCGGCATCGTGGTGCTGGACCGGCGCGCGGCGCATGAGCGCGTGTGGTTCGAGCGGTTGCAGGCGCAGTTTGCGCGGGGCGAGGTGGCGAGCCAGCGGTTGCTGTTCGCCCTGCCGGTCGAGCTCGATGCGATTGCGAGCGCGCTGCTGCTGGACCGGCTGAAATTCCTGCACCGCTTCGGTCTGGAAGTGGCCGAGTTCGGCCGGAATTTCTTTCGCATCGAGGCTGTGCCGGTGTGGCTGGAACCGGCTGACGCGGAGATTTTCCTGCGCGACGTGATTGGCCTGATGCGCGAGGGACGGCTTGATGAACGGAAGGCCGATCTCGCGCGCGAGGAGCTGGCGCGGCTGGCGGCCCAAAAAGCTGTCCGGCTGCCGCCCACCGCCAGCGAGGCCGAGGCACTCGCCCTCATTGCGCAGCTTTTCGCCTGCACGCAGCCGCACCTGAGCCCGGCGGGTCGGCCCACCCAGTTCGAATTCAGCCGCGGCGAGCTGGCGAAGCGCTTCCAAAGATAAGTTAGCGGCCAGGTGTCCGGCCTTAACCGCGCCGTTTCGTGGACCAGGCCGGTCGGGCCGCCCGGCGGACAAAAATAAGCGTGACCCTCGTGCGGTCTGGCATGAAAGTTGTTACATAGATCACCATGCCCGCCGCCAAACCTGCTGCCAAGAAAACCGCATCCAAAACCGCTGCCCCGGCCCACCGTCCGCCCGCGGATGGCCCCGTGGTCGCTTTTCGCACTCTGATCCTGCGACACCTGACCTCGACCCTGGCCCGCTATCCGGGAGCGGCCACGCCGAATGACTGGTGGACCGCCACGGCGTTGGCGGTACGCGACAGCATTCACGAGCGCATGATCGCCACCCAGTCAGCGCACAACGCGAAAAATGTGCGGCGCCTCTACTATTTTTCACTCGAATATCTCATCGGCCGGCTTTTTGGCACTGATCTGCTCGCGACCGGGCTCATGGAGACGGCGACCGCCGCCCTCGCCGACCTGGGGCAGGATATGGAGGAGATCCGCGAGGCGGAGGTGGACATGGGCCTGGGGAATGGCGGTCTTGGGCGGCTGGCGGCCTGTTTTCTTGATTCACTGGCCACGCAGGATTACCCGGCGTTGGGCTATGGGATTTATTACGAGTTCGGCCTATTCCGGCAGCAGTTCGTAAACGGCTACCAGTTCGAGCACCCGGACAACTGGAACATCTTTGGCAGCCCGTGGGAGGTGGTGCATCCGGAATACACACAAGAAGTGAAGCTCTATGGCCGGATCGAGAACGTGTTCGATGACCGCGGGAACTACCGGCCCCGCTGGGTCGGCACCAAGACCCTCCTCGGGGTGCCCCACGACATCCCGATCGCCGGCTATGGCACGAAGACCGTCAACCTGCTGCGGCTCTGGGCGTCGCGTTCGACGGAGGATTTCGACCTCAAGACCTTCAACGAGGGCGGCTATGTGGAAGCCGTGCACGAGAAGGCGGTCGGCGAGACCATCTCGAAGGTGCTTTATCCGAATGACAAGACCGAGACGGGCAAGGAGCTGCGCCTGGTCCAGCAGTATTTCTTCGTCGCCTGCTCGCTGCGGGACATCATCCGCCGCCATTTCCGCAATCCGGAGAACAACTGGAGCAATTTCTCCGCAAAAGTGACGGTGCAGCTCAACGACACGCATCCGGCCATCGCCATCACCGAGCTGATGCGCATCCTGCTCGACGAGCATAGCATGGAATGGGACGCGGCTTGGGCGGTCGTCAACCCCACCTTCGCCTACACGAACCATACGCTGATGCCTGAGGCGCTGGAGAAATGGAGCGTCGGTCTCTTCGAGCGCATTCTGCCCCGCCACCTGCAGATCATCTACGAGATCAACAGCCGCCTGTTGAAACTGGTCGAGCAAAAGTGGCCCGGTGACGGTGGCAAACAGAGTGTCTGCTCCCTCATCGAGGAGAATGGCGGCAAGCGGGTGCGGATGGCCAATCTCGCGGTGGCGGGTTCGCATGCGGTCAACGGCGTGGCCGAGCTCCACACCGCGCTGCTGAAGAAGGATCTCTTCCCCGAATTCAACGAACTCTATCCCGGGAAAATCCAGAACAAGACCAACGGGATCACGCCGCGTCGCTGGCTGCTCAAGTGCAATCCGCGGCTGGCCGGCCTCATCACGGGAAAAATCGGCCCGGACTGGATCCGCGACCTCTCGCAGCTCCGCCGGCTTGAGAAATGGGCCGACGACCGGGCGTTTCAGGACGAGTTCATGGCCATCAAGGCCTTCAACAAGGCCGATCTCGCGGCGGTCATCCGCCAGGAATGCGGGATCGAGGTGTCATCCGCCGCCCTCTACGACGTGCAGATCAAGCGGCTGCACGAATACAAGCGGCAACACCTGAACCTGCTCCACATCCTCGCGCTTTACCGCCGGCTCGTGCAGAATCCAAGCCTGGACATCGTGCCCCGCGTGTTTGTTTTTGCGGCCAAAGCGGCGCCGGGCTACGACCTCGCCAAGTCCATCATCAAGGCCATCAATGCCGTTGGCGCGCACATCAACGCCGACGCCCGCATCGGCGGCAAACTCAAGGTCGCGTTTCTCCCGAATTATCGCGTCTCTCTCGCCGAGAAAATCATCCCGGCGGCGGACATCTCCGAGCAGATCTCCACGGCGGGCAAGGAGGCCTCCGGCACGGGCAACATGAAGCTCTCGCTCAATGGCGCCCTGACCATCGGCACGCTGGACGGTGCCAATGTCGAAATCAAGGAGGAGGTCGGCGACGAGAACATCTTCATCTTCGGCATGACGGTCGAGGAGGTCGAGGCCCTGCGGGCACGCGGCTACAACCCCCGGCAATATTATGAAAACGACGGCGAGCTGCGCGCCGTGCTCGACTGGCTGGGCTCCGACTATTTCACGCCGGGTGATGCCCAGAATTTCCCCGCCCAGGTGAAGCACAGCCTGATCGACGGGGGCGATCCCTTCATGGTCCTGGCGGATTTCCGGGCCTACAGCGACGCCCAGGCCCGGGTGGACGCCGCGTATCGCGACCGGCGCCGCTGGGCGAAGATGGCCATCCTCAACACCGCCCGCATGGGCAAATTCTCCAGCGACCGCACCATCAACGAATACGCCCGTGACATCTGGAATCTGAAGAAAGTACCGGTCTGATACCAGAGTCCCTAATGA
>CAZBLQ010000111.1:0-13455 GCA_964492635.1 uncultured Oleiharenicola sp. | reverse complement strand
CCTACCTGAAGGCGCTCGCCGCACATGACAATGCCGTGCCATTCTACGTCGCCCTGCCCTCGCCGTCCATCGACTGGACCATTCGCGACGGCTTGCGCGAGATTCCCATCGAGGAACGTGCCACTACCGAGGTCACGCGGCTCACCGGCCGGCTTGACGACGGCCGTGTTGCCACCATTGCTGTCACGCCCCAAGGCAGTCCCGCCGCCAATCCCGCCTTTGACGTTACGCCCGCCCGCCTCATCACCGGACTCATCACCGAGCGTGGTGTCACCCCCGCCAGCGCGGCTGGCCTGCGCCGACTCTTCTCTGATAAATCCCCGGGCATTTAAGAAAAGGTGGCGGGGTTACCAACCCCACCAGACACCAGCATCGCAACCGGCAACCTATGGGACTGCTAGTCCCGTCTCCAACAGAAAGCAGAAGCGGCTTCGGAGTTTCGGACCCCCGGTGAATAAAATATTTTCAACCGAGGACTTGTCGTAAATGGGCAAAATTCAGCGCTTTGCTTGACTCCAACCTTTCCGAGTGGGCCGCGGTCAAAAAATTGTCTGGCCTAACGCCCGACGATTCACACGCTGAGCCTTGCATCAGGAAAGGATCGGCTGGCAACAGCCGGTTCTGCCAACCGGGTCTAGGAGTGATCACGGTGGTTTCGAGTGGCGCAAGTCACCCGGATGTGCGAGGGGTCAAACCCTCGAACAAAAAACTCCTCCGAAAAAGCGAAAAGCCGCCTGATGTCCTCAGGCGGCTTTTCGTTTTCAGGAAAACCCTGATGCGCGAACGATTAATTAAAACTCAACCGCTCACGCATCATGTCCAACCTCATCACCCTCGCCTCCCTTCGCATCAGCGAAGCGAACCCCAACCACCACCTCTGGAATAACAACGGAACGTGGTTTCTTCACTACACGGTCTATCCGACCCCGTTCACCAAGGAGCGCATCCGTCGTTCCCTCGGCACCAAGGACGTCAAGACCGCCCGTGACCGCCGCGACCAGTTTTTCAACCACTTGGCCAAGCAGTCTGCCGCTCCAGCGATCACCGGCGAGGTGGCGGTCGCCTGATTGACGGGGCCATGCCCAATAACCGGGGCACGCTGCAAGGCGTGCCCTTTTTTTGATCTCCTCGGATTGGAGGCGGGACTATCAGTCCCGCGGGCATATTTTATACCAGAGTCCCTAATGATTTGGACTATTGAATTCCATTCGATGGGTAGGGCGCGCCGTCTGGACAATCGCGGACGGCCCGGCGGTCCGTCCCTACCGGCGCTGTCGCGCCAAAGTCTATTAATCAAGGGACGATGGTATGACCTGTCATCCGTAGCCTTGGCGAAGGATGATAGTCCCGCCTCGACTGAGAACGTGCCCTACGGGATCCGCAGTTGCATGCCGATCCGTAAGGCGCTTGAACCTTGCAGCACGTCCCGGTTGGCCTGGAAGATCTCCTGCCAGCGGTTCGGCGTGCCGTAATAGCGCATGCTGATGCGCGAGAGCGAATCGCCTTCGCCCACTGTGTGGTAGCGGACTTGCGGCTCGCTGGTTGAAACCACGGGCACCGGCCGTACCGGCACCGTGCCGCCGGACGCGATGGTTGCGGCCGGCGTGCCGAGCCGGGCGGCGGACGCGATCTGATCCAAAGTGCTCTGCGCCTGCACCAGCCGCGCAGTCAGCGCACTGTTTTCCTGGCGAAGCTGGGTGAGGTTCGCGGCGCGTTCGCGCTCCTGGGCCACGTTGCTTTCCACCAGGCGGGAGTTGGCGTCGCGGGCACTCTGCAGGTCGCGGCGGGATTGCGTAAGCTGGGCGGTGAGCGCCTCGATGTTTTGCTGGGCACTGCGGTCTGAATCCGCCTTCAACTGCCCGAGGCTGCTGGCCGTCTGGTTCAGCCGGATATTCTCCGCCCGGAGAGCAGTCAGCTGCTTGCGAAAATCGTCGCGCTCCGCCTCGAGCTTGGTGTTGGCATCAGTCAGCTCGGCCACGGAGGCGTTGTGCGCCTCGCTGGCCTTCTCCGCCTCGGTCGCCCGGCCTTGCAGAGCGGCAAGATCCGTCTGCGCTTTTTCCGCCGCCTGCTTGCTGGCGATGGCCTGCGAGGTGGCGTCGGCATTTTCCTTTTGCAAGGTATCAACCTCCTGCTGGGCTTTCACCAACTGCGTGCCGACCGCTTCGAGCCGCTCCTGCAATGCCGCTTTCTCGTCCGCCAGCCCGGGCAGCACGGTGGCGACTTTGCGAGCGTCCGCCAGTTGTTGTTTTAACGTCTCCTCTTCGGTGGCCAGACGCTGGTTGTCATCATTGAGTTTTTGATTTTGCCGGCGAACTTCGTCCGCGGCCGCCGTCAGGTCGTGCACCGTGGCCTGCAGTTGGTCGAACTGATCCTTGTCGACGGTGGGCTGCTCGGACTGCTTCGCGCTCATGAGGGCGCGGTTGGCCTCGGTGAGGGACTTGTTGGTCTCGCGCGTACGCTGCAACTGCGAGGCAAGCCCAGCGACTTCCTTGGCGGTGCTGTTGCGCTCGTCCTCGTTCTGGCCTTCGAGTTCCTTCACCCGCGCCTGCAGCGTGCTGATTTCCATCTTGTAGGCATCGGGCTGGGCCGCGGTAACGGCCTGTGATTGCGCGGCGAGCGCGGCGGCGGTGGACTTCCGGGCGCTGTCCAGGTCTTTTTCCAGCCGGTCGTTCGTGCCGGTCAGTTCGGCCACCGTGGCGTTGAGTTTTTCGATGGTCTGGCCGGCTTCGGCCAGTTCACCCTGCAATTTCTTGGTATCATCCCCGCCGTGCGTGCGAATGGTCCGGGCTTCCTCCAGCTGTTTTTCCAGGTCGGCCAGCCGCGCCTGCGCCTGGTCGAGGTCGCGCCGGTTGCTGGTCATGAACGAGGTCACTTGCTCGTTATCGCGGGCCAATTGCTCATTCTTTGCCCGCAAGGCGGAAGCCTCGTCGGCCGACTGGCGCAGCCGTCCGTTTTCTTCACGCAATGAGGCCGTTTCTGCCGCATCATGGCGCAACTTCGCCAGTTCGTCGTGAAGCACACCAGCGTCCTTGGTCCCCTGCTTCGACGCGGTCAATTCCTGTTCAAGGCGTGCATTGGTGCCCGTAAGCTCCGCCACTGTCGCGCCGCTCTTTTCCAGTGCCTGGTTGGCTTCGCCAAGCTGTTTTTTCAAATCTTCGAGAACGGCGGCGCCGCCCGAGGCCTGTTGCCGGGCTTCACTCAGGTCATGTTCCAAGGCCGCCTGCCGGGCCTGGGCCTGGGCAAGATTCTCGTGCTCCGTTGCCGCACGGGCGGCCAGGGCCTGGTGCTCTTCACGCAGGGAAGCCACCCCTGCTGCCTCCTGACGCAGCTTCGCCACTTCATCACGCAATGCGCCGGCCTCCTGGGCACCCTGCTTTGCTGCCTCCAGCTCTTTTTCCATCCGGTTGTTCGTGTCAGTCAACCCGGCCGCCGCGGCACTGCTCTTTTCCAGCGCCTGATTGGTTTCGCCAAGTTGCTTTTTCAAATCGTCCAGCCCTGCCGTGCCGGTGGTTTTCTTTTGCCGGGCCTCGCCCAAGTCGCGCTCCAAGGCAGTCACCCTGGCCTCGGCCTGCACCGACTGGCCGTGCTCATCCGCAACTTTGTCAGTCAGCGCCTGATTATCCCGGGCCAGCCGGGCGGCTTGTTCATGAGCCTCATCAAGCTGCTGTTTCAATCGGTCCAGTTCGACGGTGTCGGTCTTGCGGGCGGTCTGGGCGGCCAGGGCTTCCTCCGCCCGGCCGGCTCGGTCGGTCAGTGCGCGATTCTCCAAGGTGAGCCTTTGCTGAAGTTGCCCCTGCGTCGCGAGAGCTGCGGTGGTGTCGTCGAGTTTCTTTTGGGCGTCAGCCAGTTTCTGGCGCAAATCCGTCGTTTCCGCGCCCGAGGATTGGGTGGCAGCCGACTTTTCGTTCAGGGATTTTTCCAGCGACTGGGACCATTTCTCGAGATCGCCCTTCTCGGCCTGCAAGGCCTGGACCTGCTGCTGCTGCTGGGCCAAAGCCTGCTGGGCTTCGGCCAGTTTGGGCGCCAGCGACTGGTCAGCCGCCGGGGTGGACTGTTTCTCCAGCTCGGCTAGGCGAGCTGCGAGACGGTTGTTCTCTATCTGCAACCGGCCGGCCTCCTGCTCCGCCTGCCCGGCCTTGGCCGTCAGCTGCCCGAGCTGATCGTTGGCGGTATCGGCCGACTGCCGGGTGGATTGTAATTTCTGGACCTGCTCATTGAGCCGGGCAATTTCGTCGCGCGCGTCGTGCAACTGGGCGGTGAGGTTTTCCGCGTCTCGGACAGCGGCATCACGCTGGCTCTGCAGCCGGTTGTTGTTGGCGTCCACCCGCTCGTTTTCCGTGCGTATTTCCGCAGTGGCCGTGTTGTCGCCGGTCCCGGAGGCAACGGGCTTGGCGGGTTGATTGCGAAGACTGCGCAACTGTTGGTTGAGGGAAAGCAGTTCGCGGGTTGAACGCTTCACCTCGTCGTTCAACCGGGCGTTGTCATGCTGCAGGTTGGCGAGAATGGCATCCTTGTCCGATTGCTGCGCCGGGTATTTGGCGCCGGCCGCCGGAAGGACCGGAACCGCCGCGGCTTCGGCTGCGTGGTTTTCCTTGTCTTTCTGCAACCGCGCATTGGTGTCCGTAAGCTGTACATTGGCCTGCTGCGCCTGCGCCAAGGCGTGAGTAGTTTCGTCAAGCCGGGTGGTCAGGGCGGCGACCTGGCTTTGGTATCTGGCCAGATCGGCGGCAGATGTGGTGGCAGTGGCCGCCGACGTGCCGGACTGCTTCGATCGCTCCTGTTCCTGCCGGGCATCCTTGATCTGGGCCGCCAGCACGGCTGTTTCACTTTCAGCGGTCTCCTTCTCGGTGGCGAGGGATTGCACCTGGGCGGAGAGCCGGCGGTTTTGTTCGCGCAATTGTTCGATCAATTTGCCGGATTCGCCTCCCTGGCCCGATTCGTGTTCGAGGCGGGCCTTCTCCAGTTCGAGCCGCTGATTGGCCTCGGCGTATTGCGCGTTGGCCTGCCGGGCCTTTGCCAGCGCATCCGTCAGCTCGGCCAAACGCGCCGCACCCCTGGCATCATCCACGACAGCGGCCGGCACGGTCACGGGCTCAGTGGCAGCGGCCACTGTCTCGTTGCGAAGCGGGGCCGGCGGCACCGGAGCTGTTTGGACGATCTTACGTTCATTAAGCAACTGCTGCGCAGTGGCGAGTTGCTCGGGGGTCAGGCCTTTGGCGACAAAATCGCGGGCGGCGGGGTTGGCGCCGTTCTGCGCCGCCAGGCTGAGCCAGACAAACGCCTGCACCGGATCCTTGGTCAACCCGCCCCGACCTTCCGAGATCATCAGGCCGTAATTGTTTTGGGCCGAGGCAAAGCCCTGCTCGGCGGCGGCCCGGTACAGGGCGGCGGCGGCGGCTTCATTTTTTGCGATTCCGCGTCCGTCCTCGAGCAGCAGTCCGAGATTGTACTGGGCCCGGGCAAAACCACGATCCGCCGCCTGCTTGTACCAGCGCGCCGCCTGCACCTCGTCTTTCTTGACGCCCCGGCCGGTTTCGTAGGCCAGGCCGAGATTGAACTGCGCCTCGGTGATGCCCTTTTCCGCCGCCTGCTTGTACCAGAGGTTGGCCTCGAACAAATCCTGGCCAATGCCGTGGCCGGCTGAATACATGTTGCCGACATTGAACTGGGCAGGGCCAAAGCCCTGCTCGGCCGCCATCATGTAATACTTGAAAGCCTGAAACTCGTCTGCCTTCACCCCGCGGCCCAGTTCGTAGACCAATCCGAGGTTGAATTGCGCCGGCGCAAACCCGTTTTCGGCCGCCCGCCGGTACCACATCAGAGCCGCGGCATAGTCCTGCTTTACCCCCAAGGCGTTGGAGTAGGCATTGCCGAGGGTGTTCTGCGCATCGGGGTCGGCCTGCTCCGCCTTGGCGCGAAGCTGGACCAGATCAAGCGGCGGGGCAGACTGGGCGCAGACCGTCAGGCGGCCCAAACCCGCGAGCAAAACGACGCCAAAAATCGCGCGCCATATCTTCGCTGGAAAACAAAATCGAGTTAACGCGGCGGAATTACGCACACCCTAGGTTAAGGAGAAAACGCCACACGGGAGCAAGGCCGCATCCTGCATGCCATGGATAATCTTTTTATCCGGCGGACAGAAAGTCGCCAGCGCGCCCGACAGCCTGGCCTGTCCGCCCACCACAAAGTAATAAGGGCACAGCCGCAGCCGGCCCGATTCCGGCACCGCCACGGCGGCCGGACCACCGGCCGCGGTCCGGTACACCGGATGCTGCACGAGCCGGGGTTTCCGGTATTCCTGCAGGAGGTGCAGGTTGGTCGGCGCCAGCCGGAGTGCATGCTCGACGCCCTCCTGCCACTCCTCCCGCGAGCAATCGCTGCCGAGCACGACGCTGCGGGCGCCCCACGCCGTTTCATGGAATCCGCTGATCTTGATGATGAGATCACGCTCCTTTTGCGACGCGGCGACGAGGTCGCGCCAGTCGTTGAGCATCCGGCCGCCGATCTGCGGGGCGTCGAGCACCGCTCCCGGCGGCAGGGGCATCGGATCCAGCACCCACGACTGCGGAATCAACTGCCGCAGCAGCTTGAGGCTGCGGCCGCTCAGTGACTCCGCCCAAAACTCCGGCAGCAAGTGGTGGTGGAACAGCGCCAGGGCGAGTTTCTCCTCCTGAAAGTGGCGCATGGGCGGCGCAATGGTCACGGCCCCGCTCTGCCACGCCTCGAGTATCTCGGCCGTGATGCGGATATTGGCCCAGTCGAAGAGTTCGAAGAAACGGTAGATGATGTCGATCTTCTCGGGAGTGCCGTCCACATCAAAGAACAGTTCGCCCCCCAGCGGGAAAACATCCTCCGGCCGCAGGCAGAACACGCGGCGACCGAGCCGCTGGAGCTGTTCAGCCAGCCATTGCATTTCCGGCCGGTAGGTTGCCGCTTCGTCGCTGACCAGAATCGCAATCAGCGGATTGCGCGCCTCGGGTCGCAGCGTCGCGAGCGACTGGTAGAAATTCTCCACCATGGCGCCGCCGTGGCCCAGTATCGCATGGTCGGTGTCGCCGCCATAAAGTTTGTTCAGAAAAGCCGTCAGGCCGATGCCGCCGGGCACCGAATCCAGCTCGGTCAGCGCGAAGCCCCTGTCGGTGAGCAGCAGATCCGGCCGGAGCACCGGCGGAAAGGCGCCGCGGTTTTTGGCGTCGCGGGCGTGACGGACAAGTTCCGCCGGTTTGCCGCGATCGAAGTAGTCGGCCACCCACGGCGCCAGCAGCGGCTTGTTGCGCAGGAGGTTTTTGCCGGCCACGGAGCGCAGGTAAAGGGTCTCCAGCACCTGATGAAATTCGAGACATGCCGCGCCGATCTGCTCCAACTGCGCCACCTGCTCGGGGGTCAGCGGCCACGCCTGCGGGGAAAGCTGCCACGTCTTGTCCTCGAACAGCGACTGGGCGCTGAAGGCAGAGCGGAGCGCATCGTAGGCAAGGTCGGGCATGACAGGAGTCAGATATCAGAGGACAGAAATCAGAAAGGGCAAACGAACAGTATGCGCCGCTGATTTCCGACGTTCAGATTAGTCATCCATCTGGATGTCCTTGTTGCGGTGACGCGGGCAGCCGGCACGCAGCCAGCCGGAGATAAACCGGTCCAGATCGCCATCGAGCACCCCCTGGGTGTCGCTGGTGCTGACGCCGGTCCGCAAATCCTTCACCATCTGATAAGGCTGCAGCACATAGCTGCGGATCTGGCTGCCAAAACCAATCTCACCTTTCTCCCCGTAGAATTTTTCCATCTCGCTGCGTTTGTCATCCAGGCGCTTCTCATAGAGGCGGGCTTTGAGGACATTCATGGCGGCGGCCTTGTTCTTGATCTGGGAGCGCTCGTTCTGGCACACCACCACGATGCCCGACGGAATGTGGGTGAGGCGCACGGCGGAGTCGGTGGTGTTGACGCCCTGGCCGCCCTTGCCCGAGGAGCGGTAGACGTCGGTGCGGATCTCGTCCTCCGGAATATCGATGACAATCTCCTCGGTGATCTCCGCAATGACATCCACGGCGCAAAAGGAGGTGTGACGGCGCTTGTTGGAATCAAACGGGCTGATGCGCACGAGCCGGTGCACCCCGCGCTCGGCCTTGGCGTAGCCGTAGGCATTCTCACCCTTGATCAGAATCGTGGCCTTGGAGATGCCCGCCTGGTCGCCGGGCTGCACATCCATCAATTCCACGGCGAAACCGCGCCGTTCAGCCCAGCGGGAATACATGCGGAAAAGAATGTCGGCCCAGTCGTTGGACTCGGTGCCGCCCGCACCCGCCTGGATGCTGAAGATGGCGTTGTTGCGGTCGAACTGGCCGGTGAGAAACGACGCGATCTCAAGCTTGTCCAGATCCTCGACCATGGCGGATACTGCCGCGTTGAGTTCCCGGCCGGAAGCCTCCGCCTCCGCGGGCGAAGCGGACTCGATCAACTCGACCATTAGCCCGGCCTCATCGATTCTTTTATTGAAGGCCAGCAGTCCGGCAATGGCCCGCTTCAGGCCGTTGAGTTTGGCGATGTGCTTCTGGGCGCGCTCGTTGTTGTTCCAGAATTCCGGGGCGCCCATCTGCGCCTCCATCGCCTCTATCTCGCGCTGCTTTTGTTCGACGTCAAAGAAACCTCCACAAGTAGCCGGCGCGCTTCTTGATGTTCTCGAGGTGCGAAAAAGTTTCGGGTGCGATCATGTGAGGGTGAATGGCCGCAAACTGACGTACCTAACGCAAGGATGAAAAAGCCACGGACCCGGTCCGTGGCTGGGAAGCGATGACACAAACTCCGGCCAGCCTCAGGTAAAGGCGTTGGCGAACCACTTCTGGTAGTGTACGCCGACGACCGGCATGGGCTTCTGCTGGCCATTGACCGCGGCGATCAAACCCATGATCCACAGCACAAACAAGGAGATGCCAACCAGCGGCCAGACCAGGATCATCAGGAAATTAACAAAGGGAATAAATGAGATGATGAGGCACGGAAACCAGATCACCAGCCCGGTGATGAAAAGCCCCAGGGCCTGGCGAAGGTGGTATGCCCCGATCGCGGTTTTCTTGCTGCCATGCATGACGATCGCGATGATAAACCCGATGATGGTGATATAACTGAGTATCGCGACCGTGCGATCCTCGCTTGTCGCGGCTGCAGGCGCAGCCGGGGGAGTTTCTGTGGTGGACATGATGGGTGGGGGTGGGAGTTGTGTGCGCGGAGGTGCGGAAGAGTTGTGTCCGGTCGGGTTCAAGTCGTCAATGAAACGTGCACACCCCTCCGTCCGCCGTTCAGCCACGCAGGGTACCGGCGGCTTTCTCCGCCAGGTAGCTCTGGTACGTTTTCTCCATGCCTTCGCGCAGTCCGATTCGCGCCTTCCAGCCCAGCGCCGTCAGGCGCGACACATCCAGAAGTTTTCGCGGGGTACCGTCCGGCTTGGATGAATCCCAGGTGATCCGCCCTTTGAAGCCGGTGACCTGGGCAACCAGCTCCGTCAGTTCCCGAATCGTCACATCTGTGCCCGAACCAACATTGATCAAATCGGGCGGGTCGCCCAGCTTGAGCAAAAACGCACAGGCGTCGGCCAAATCGTCCACATGCAGGAACTCGCGCTTCGGAGAACCCGTGCCCCAGGCCACCACCTCGGGACGTCCCGCCTCCCGGGCCTCGTGGAACTTGCGGATCAGCGCCGGCAGCACATGCGAATTCTGCAGGTGGTAGTTGTCACCCGGACCGTAGAGATTGGTCGGCATGGCCGAGTGGTAGAGCACCCCGTACTGCTTGCGGTAATATTCGCAGAGCTTGAGGCCGGCGATCTTGGCCACGGCATAGGCTTCGTTGGTCGGCTCGAGCGGACCCGAAAGCAGACAGGCTTCCGGCATCGGTTGCGGAGCCTGCTTCGGATAGATGCACGAGCTGCCCAGAAACAACAGCCGCTTCACTCCTGCCTGGTAGGCGCCGTGGACACAATTGGTGGCGACAGCCAGGTTGTCATAGATGAATTCGCCGGGATAGGTGCTGTTGGCGTGAATGCCTCCAACCTTCGCCGCGGCGATGATCGCCACGTCAGGCTTTTCCCGCGCAAAAAAAGCCTTCACGTCTGCCTGGCTGGTCAGGTCCAGCTCCGCGCGCGTCCGGCCGAGGATCACGGACCCGCTTTCCCGGCTCAGGCGGCGCACGAGAGCCGAGCCCACCATTCCCTTGGAGCCGGCTACAAATATCTTCATCGGGATAGAATTAAGAACGCCGTCCGCGTTTGCGCCAGTCGATTATTTTTCCGTCTCGGCCAGCAGGCGCACGAGTTCGGCTTCCCACAGTTTCGCAATCGTGTGACTGCCGTGCCCGCGGGTCTGGTCGCTCAGCGGCAACACGACGGCCCGGCCGTGCACGACGCGCTTGATTTCGCGCTCCAGAAGGCCGAGTTCGGGCGGGTTGATCAGGTCGTCGGCCGAATTGATGGCCAGCAGCGGCGCCTTGATCTTCTCCAAGCCTGGGTTCGGGTCGTAATCATGCGAGGCTTCGATCGCGTAGAGTACATCGTTTGCGTCGCCGGTTTTCAAATAATTCGCAACAAAGGCATCGAGTACTTCGTCAGTCTTGGCGAGCGTCGGCGCCTCGGCCTGGCGCAACACCGGATTGCTGCTCATGAAATAAAGCATCTGCACGGCGGCACGCAGCGACTGCGGCTGCATCTGGTAGTCCCCGCCCTGCCACTCCGGGTCCTGCCGGATGGCATCGATCACGACGCGGCGCCAGGCGCGATTCCGCCCTGAGATCTGCACCGGCAGGCTCGCCAGTGGCATCAGCGCATCCATGAACTCAGGATGTTGCTCGCCCCACACCCATGTGTGCATGCCGCCCATGGAGGTGCCCATGACCAACCGCGCGTGGTTCACGCCCAGGCCCTCGGCCAGCAGCCGGTACTGCGCCTCGACCATGTCGAGATAACCGTAGTGCGGAAACTTCGCATGCAGGCCGTCGCTCGGCTTGCTCGATTTGCCGTGGCCGATGCCATCGGGCAGCACGATGAAATACTTGGTGGCGTCCAACGGCTGGCCCGGACCAAACAGTTCGCCGGCAAACTCCGGCCGGATGAACTGCGCGCCGCTGCCCGTGGTGCCGTGCGTGATGAGCACCGCGTTGCGCACCAAGCCGCCGGCATCACGCCGCGGCGTGCCCAACGCGCGGTAATGGATGCGCAGCTCCGGTAGCTTCTCGCCGGAGCCGAATGCAAAATTCCTGAGCACAAAATCCCCCTCAACCGGCGCCGGATAGTCCGCGGCCCAGAGGCCGGTCAGCAGAAGCGCAAAGAAACCGAATGCCAAAATTCTCTTCATGGATTTATTTGCCGACGACCGGCACGCAGGCGATGCACTCGACCTCGACGCGCGCACCGAGGGCCAGCCCGCTGGCTGCGAGCGCGCTGCGCGCCGGCAGGTTCTGTTTGAAATACTGCACGTAAACCTCGTTGAAGGCCGGCCAGTCCTTGATGTCGGCGAGGAAGACCGTGCACTTGACCACCTGGTCGAGCGAGGCGCCGCGTCGCGCAAGGACGGCGCGGATATTTTCCATCGCCTGTGTTGCCTCCGGGCCGATTCCACCCGGCACGAGCTGGCGTTTGCCCGGCATGTTGCCGATCTGTCCGGCCAGATAGAGCATGTCTCCCGCCCGGACCGCCTCGGAAAACGGCATCGGCTGGCCGTCCAGCGGGGCAGCGGGATGATATTCCGTCGTGCTCCGGGGCTGATTCACACAGCCCGCCAAAAGCAGGGGAAGAACGAGAACAAGAAAGGTTTTCATCTGGGGGAAAAGCTCAGCCGAGGGCGGCCAGCAGCCGTTCGATCTCAACCTGTTTGGTCTTCAGGTCGGCGAGCTGCTTGCGCGCGCCCTCGAGCACGGCAGGCGGGGCCTTGCTGACAAAAGCCTCGTTGGCGAGCCGTGCCTCCGAGCCGCCAATATGTTTGGCGATTGTTTCGAGCTCTTTTTTAAGCCGGACCTTTTCCGCCCCGGTATCACCCTCCTTGACGAGGCGGATCAGACTCCATGAACCATAGGCGGTGACGAGCACCGGAGCCGACGGGGTGGCTGCACCGCGGGTGATCTCCGCGGCCCCAAGCATGCGCTTGAGCTTTGCCAGATTGGTCTCGATGACCGTCCAGTGGGCATTGGCTGCCTCGACCGTAAAAATCGAGTCCTTCCGGGCCGCTTCGCCCTGCTCGGACTTGAAGGCGCGGAGTTGCGAGGTCATGACCTTCAGGTGCTCCACCACGGCAGCCGCCTTGGTATCGACGACCAGGCCGCGCATCGCGATTTGGGACGTGTTCTCCAGCCGCACATCGCTGATCAGGAAAGCATTCTCCGCCCCGTAACCGAGGAGATGCCACAGCTCCTCCGTGATGAACGGCGTGAACGGGTGCAGGAGCAACAGCGTCTGGCGCAGTACCAGATCCTGGATGGCCAGGCAGTTCGCTTTGGTTGACTCGTCCAGCAGCTTGGCCTTGGAGACCTCCACATACCAGTCGCAGAAATCATTCCAGAAAAATCCGTAGAGCGCCTGCACCACCGCACTGAACTCGAATTCGTTGAACAGGCGGTTCACCTCTCGCGTCGTGGTGAGCAGACGGTCCAGAATAGCGTGGTCATCGGCATCGAATTTCGCCGGCTCCAGCCGCGACAGGATGATGGCTTGGGAGGAATTATCCGCCATCGGACCGCTCATCTGGCGGAAGCGACAGGCATTCCAGAGTTTGTTGCAGAAATTTTTGCCGCCCTCGATGCGCTCTTCCTGAAACCGGATGTCCTGCCCCTGCGGCGCGAGGGAGACGATGCCAAACCGGAGGCCGTCCGCCCCGTATTTTTCGATCAGACTGAGCGGGTCGGGCGAATTGCCCAGCGACTTCGACATCTTGCGGCCCTGGGCATCGCGGATGATGCCGGTGAAATACACGTTCTTGAACGGGATGCGCCGCTCCAACGGCTCCCCCGGCCGGATGAACTCCAGTCCGGCCATGATCATGCGCGCCACCCAGAAGAAAATGATATCAGGAGCGGTGACGAGGGTCGTGGTCGGATAAAAATAATCGAAACCGGCCTTTGCCATCTCCGTCTGGTCCGGCCAGCCCATGGTGGCGAACGGCCAGAGCCAGGACGAGGCCCAGGTGTCGAGCACGTCGCTTTCCTGCACCCACTTATCCTTGTCGGCCGGACCTTCCAGCGACACATGCACTTTGGCGGGGTCACGCAGGTCGGCCGGGGTGAGCGTCTCCTTGTCAAGCCCCTTGGCATACCAGACGGGAATACGGTGGCCCCACCAGAGCTGCCGGCTGATGCACCAGTCCTGGATGTTTTCCAGCCAGTGCAGGTAAACCTTTGACCAGCGTTCCGGGTAAAACTTGATGTGGCCGTCGCGCACCGCCGCCTTGGCCTCCTCGACCCGCGGATAACGCAGCCACCACT
>CAZBLQ010000110.1:0-13492 GCA_964492635.1 uncultured Oleiharenicola sp. | reverse complement strand
CCGCGATGCGGACCTCGGCCTTGAGCTTGGTCGGATCGGCCACGCGGGCGAGGTTCTGGCCGGGCTGCATCTGGGCGCCGACCTCGACGGGCAGGGCGGAGAGCACCCCGACCATGCCCGCGCGGACCGTGAGGGCATCAAGTTCGTCATGGCGCAGTTTGGCCAGCGAACGGAGACGTTCAACCTCGGCATCCTGCACCGCGAGCTGGGGTTTGATGGAATCCTGGGAAAAGGCGTAGCGCTTTTGCTCGATCTCGTTCCGGTGGGCGGCCTGTTCGGCGGTCACTTTGGAGAGCTTGAGCTGGATGGGGGCAACCAAGCCGTCCTTGAAAAGTTCCTCGTTCACCTCCGCCTGCAGACGGGCCGTTTCGAAATCGGATTTCGCCGCCGCGGCGGTGGACTCGGCCTGGAGCAACTGGCTCTCGAGTTGCACCCGGAGATTGGCCAACTGGGCCTCCGCGGCGTGGAGTTGGGAGTCGGCATTGGCGGCGCCGGAGACCACATCTGGATTGGCGAGCTCGAGAATGATGCTGTCCGGCTGCACCGGGGCGCCGGGGCGGAGAATTATCTTGTCGACGCGACCCTGGGTGCGGGCGGCGACCCAGCGGATTTCCTCGGGGACCAGCGTGCCGAGGCCGCGCACCTGACGGACCATCGGACCGCGCTTCACCGGATCCATCCAAACCAGATCCTTCGGGACGGTGGGGGCGGCGGGCTTCAGGCGGGAGAGACCAACGGTTATGCCGATGAGAACGACGGCGGCGACCACTCCGTAAATTATGCGCTTCTTGCGTTTTTCCTTGGCGGCGTTGGGGCGGGCAATGTCCATGCGAGAGTAAGTTGCGCACGTAATTGCAGTGTTCATGCCAAGTGGATCAATAGCTGTAAGTAAATGGCTGTAAGCGATAAGCCAAGTTTTCTGTTTCCGGGAAAAACTCTATTTAGAGCGAAGCCGGGAAGTGTCCGTCCCAAAACTGGGATGCTGCGGCCGAGCGCGAGATTGGCTCTACCGCCTCGGGCGAGAGCACGCCGGAAGTCTTTCCTACACCGCAACAACCCAACTGCGGAATCGGCGACCACCATGTACCATCGCTGATTGATTCAGCTCAGTCGGTTGCCCTCAGGTTTTGTTGACCGTTCCTTCATTTGTCGCGGAGTAAGTATGAGCCGAAAAACGCAAGGCCGCTGATCCCGAGCATCCAAGGGCCGTAACTTTCAAGCGCACCGGCAGCTGCAGCATCGGCAAACAATCCTTTCTCGTAGGCTTTCTTCCTTCGTCCTTGGGGTGCGGTGCAAGCATCACAAAGGCTCCGAAAAAACCGACCGAGAAACCCAGGACCAAGAAGGCGACCTTCAACTTTTCTTTTGGGAGCATCTTTTTCCGCCGATGGATTCAGGTCAGCCACGCGCGGAGCGCGCTGGTTGTGGTGGCTGGATCGGCACTTCCGGAGGAACCACACGGATTGATTTCTCAGGACATTCGTAGTCACCAGATCCATCGTATGCCTCCACGGTATAAACTGGCTGCTGGCCATCGACGGATGCGCCCACAATTGCTCCTCTTTTCTTCTCACCGTCAGGCAGCGTCGCCTCTACAAGGGAATTATATAGGAACGTGAGCCCTTCCACTGGCTCACCTGCAAGCCAGCGCTTTCTCTTTTCGCGATCACGGGGTCCATAGTTTCTTCCGCCGATCAGTGTTATTTACCGCAACTGGGTTGAGTTTTTGCTTTTGCGGTCATGCAGCGAATCGAACGCGATAGACTGCTGAAATTCAATACGTGAGTTTGCCCGGTTGAGTTTTTTGCGGGTTATTTTGTCTAGGCGAAAGCTCAGCCCGTTTCGAACGTCCACCACAAATCCAAGGCGCCTCCATCAAGCGGGCAGCCTCAACCGGGCGATGCAACCATGCGTATCTTGCCGGTTTTCCAGCGTGAGCGCGCCGCCGTGATTCTCCGCAATCTGCCGGCACAGTACGAGACCGATGCCGGACCCCGACGGCTTGGTGGTGAAGAACGGCACGAAAAGATTCTGCACATTCGCGATGCCGGGGCCGTCGTCCTCGACGGAGATTTCGATCTGTCCCGGCATTTTTCGCCAACCCACGCGCACGCAGCACGTGGGCGGGGCGGACTGGCCGGTTTCCGGCAGCGCTTCCACCGCGTTCTTAACGAGATTGATGATGACCTGTTCGATCTGCGCGGCATCGATGAGCACGGTGAGGTTCGGCCCGTCGACGACTTGCACGCTGGTGCGGGTCTCCAGTGACACGACGCGGCGGAGCAATGGCCCGATTTCGCAGGGATGTTTGCTCGGGGCGGGCAGTTTAGCGAGCCGCGCGTAGGACTGCATGAATTTGTTCAGACCTTCGGCGCGGGTCTCAATGATCTCCAGGCCGCCCCGCATGTCGTCCTCCCAGTCGGCGGGCCGTTGCGGACGCCGGATCATGGTGGTCAGACTGCCCGCGATGGATTTGATGGGGGCGAGGGAGTTGTTCAGCTCGTGGCCGATGACGCGCACCAACCGTTGCCAGGCTTTCAGCTCCTCCTCGCGCAGCGGCTGGCTGAGGTCGGCGATGACCACGAGATTGTGCGGCAGGCCTCCTTCGCGAAAACTAGTCCGGCGCATGCCCCAGCGTCCGGCGCCGCCGGCGAAAGTGCGGGTCAGCACGCGGGTGTCCTCGCCGGTCAGGCAGTCGGCGAGATCGAGGTCCTTCGCGTGGCGGCCGAGAATCCGCTCGGCCGGTTGCGCGATGAGTTCCTGGGCGGCGCGGTTGACGAGGCGCAGGGTCTCGTTCGCGTCGAAGGCAAAGATGGCGACGTCGATCTCCTCCATCACGGTGCGGAGGAGGGCGGTGGCCTCGAGCGCGCCCAGGCGCTGCTCCTGCAGCACATTGCTCAGCATGTTTATTTCGGCCAGCACGTCGCCGAGGGGCTCGTCGCGATTGGCGCCGCGGGCGCGCACGGAGAAATCCCCCTCGCGCAGCGCGGTGAGCAGATTGGCCATGGTCTGGAGCGGCCGGACCACCTGCTCGCGCAAGGCGAGGGCGAAACCGAGCCAGAACAAGATCATGACCAGGGAGAGCGTCCACAGCACCTTGGGCGTGAAATCGCCGGTCCACAGGAGCGTGCCGGCAACGATGAGCGCGGGCAGGCCGGAGAGCAGCGCGTAATAGAAAATGCGCTGTTCGTGGGCGGTCCGGCTTTTCTTGGGAGGGGGCATGATCAGACTGGTAGTCGCGCCGAGGTGTTTAGTGGCCCCAATACAACCAACCCCAAGTTGCTGAGTTCTTAACCACGGATTTCGCTGATTAACACGGATGCTTTGAAACCACAGAAAACTCGGAACATACAGAACGAAAGTTAACCGCTAATAGACACTAATTGTCGCTAATGAGAGAAGCCCAGATTTTTGGTTCCTGTGTTTTGTGATTGGCGTCAATTAGCGTGGATTAGCGGTTAAAAGGTTTAAGTCTGGTTTCGTCTTGATCACTGCCCATCCGTGCAATCCGTGGTCTAAGGCTTGTGGCTCTTGTGCTTTTTTTGCGGCAAAATAATCAGAGCCCGTATCTCTCCAACCGGCGGTAGAACGCGCTGCGGCTGAGGCCGAGCTCCTCGGCGGCCTTGCGGGCGTTGCCGTCGCAGCGGGCGAGCGTCTTCTTGATGAGAAACGACTCCACTTCCTCGAGGCTCATGTCCTCCAGACGCGGGGCGGCCTGACCGGCGTTGAGGCCGAGGTCGGGCGCGCGCAGCAGCTTGGACTGGGCCATGAGCACGCCGCGCTCCACCGAATGGTCGAGTTCGCGGACGTTGCCCGGCCACGCGTAACCGCGCATGGCCTCGATGGCGCTCTCGTCAAAGCCCGTGATCGGTTTGCGGTAGCGCTCGACATGCTGTTTGAGGAAATGCTGGGCGAGCAGGGCGATGTCTTCGCGGCGTTCGCGGAGCGGCGGCAGATGAATGTGAATCGTGTTGAGGCGGAAGAGCAGGTCCTGGCGGAATTTGCCGGCGGCCACCTCGGCCGGCAGGTCGGAGTTGGTGGCCGAGATCAGGCGGACATTGGCCCGGTAGGTCCGGGAGGAACCCACGCGGTCAAACTCTCCGGTTTCAAGCGTGCGCAGAATTTTCGCCTGCTGGCTCATGGGAATATTGCCGATTTCATCCATGAACAGGGTGCCGCCGTCGGCGAGTTCGAAGCGGCCGGCCCGGTCGGATTTGGCATCGGTGAACGCCCCGCGGACGTGGCCGAAAAGTTCGCTTTCAAACACGCCCTCGGGCAGTCCGCCCATGTTGACGGAGATGAAGGCCTTGCCGGCCCGCACGGACACGGCGTGCAGCGCCTGGGCCACGACGCCCTTGCCGGTGCCGTTTTCCCCGGTGATGAGGATGTTGGCATCGGACGGACCGACGCGCGAAATGATTTCGAGGACCGGGCGCATTGCCGGCGACTGGGCGATGAGATTCGGGCCGCCTTTGCCGCGAAGGATCTGGTTTTCCTGCTCGAGCCGCCGGTAGGCGCGCACGGCGCCGGCCAGCTCGATCTGGTTTTTGACAATGGAGATCAGGCGCGGGTTCTCCCACGGCTTGGTGATAAAGTCCTTCGCCCCGCGGCGCATGGCCTCGACGGCGATATCGACACTGGCCCAGGCGGTCATCACCACGACGGGCAGGGTGGAATCAGCGGCCTGCAGCTTCGACAGGAGGTCCAGGCCCTCCTGCCCGGAGGTGGTGTCGCGGGCGTAGTTGAGGTCGATGATGGCGAGCGAGAAATCGCGCGCCTCAATCGCCTTCAGGACAGTCGCGGGCGACTTGGCCGTTTCAATCTGATAGCCCTCGGCTTTCAGCAGCAGGCGCAGGGCTTCAAGCACATCGGGCTGGTCGTCCGCTACGAGGATACGATGGGGCGCGGGATCGTTGGCTGCCATTGGAATAAGTGACAAGTGACCGGGGAGAAGTGTCAAGAGCGTCGGCGTGGCAGCGCTCGTTATGCACCCACGTTGCTGAGATAATTAGCGGGGGTGGGGCGCCCCGTTCAAGATGACTCAGGCGGCGAGGCGATCGTTGCGGGTTGACCTGCTGTCGCAGCCGGATGAAGAGCGCGTGGCGGACGGCATCACGGGACGCATGACGCGGCACGGCACGGTCGTCGGCTGGACGTGGCGCGAGTAATCGAAAATCGCGACTCCGATGGCGGCGGCAGAAATGGTGAAGGCCATGATGGCATCACCCGGCAATGCGGCGATGAAGGACGAATTCGCGAGACTGAAGATAGCCACACCGGCTAGACCGGCGGCGAGGATCAGGGAAGATGACTTGGAGGAGTTTTTCATGACTGGATTATGTTGTTGCATCCCTCATTGCTAGTGCCGTGCCAACTCTGATCAGGTTTGGTTAACCTGCACGAAAGCAGACGGATAAAGTTAATCGGAGAAATTGAGGTGATGGCCGGCTCCCTGCAAACCGGCCGGCAGCGGGAGTCATGATTCCCACAAGTGGGACGGGATGGAATTTTCGATTTTAGATTCGCGATTTTGGAATGGGGCATCCGATGGCAACGCTCGACGCCGGCACGTAGCCCGCTGGATCACCATGGTCCGCAAGAGAGCCTGGCCAGGACAAGGCATTTTCTGAAATGATTCCTTCATGCTAAATTCGAGAATCCAAAACCAAAAATCTCCTCACTCGTAGCGCAGTGCGTCGATCGGATCGAGCAGCGAGGCTTTCCTTGCGGGATAGAAACCAAAGATCATGCCGACCGCCGCACTGAACAGAAAGGCCACGATCACCGCGGTGGGAGAGACCAGGGTGGGCCAGTGGTTGATGCTGGAGAGGAGCTCCGAGGTGCCGATGCCAAGCAAGATGCCGAGAGTGCCACCAAACGCGCTGAGGACCACGGCTTCGGTCAGGAATTGCAGCTGGATCTCGCTGCCATGCGCCCCGACGGCGAGCCGGATGCCGATCTCGCGCGTGCGCTCGGTAACCGACACGAGCATGATGTTCATGATGCCGATGCCGCCGACCACGAGCGACACCCCGGCGATGGCTCCAAGCAGCACGGTCATGGTGTCCGCCGTGGCGTTGGCGGCCTGCGCGATTTCCTGCTGGTTGCGCACTGTAAAGTCGTCGGTCTGCTCCGTCGTGCGATGGCGCTGGCGGAGAAGCGCGATGATGTCGTTTTGCGCCCTGACGATGGTGTCGGGGCTGGAGGCCTGAACGTTGATTGAGCGCAGCATGGTCTGCTTGGTGACCCGTTTCATGGCGCTGGTGTACGGCACAATGACGAGGTCGTCCTGGTCCGCGCCCTGGACAGAAAGGCCCTTGGCCGAGAGCACGCCGACGACCTTGAACGGCTGGTTGCGGATCCGGAGCGTCTGGCCGACGGGCGAACCCTCCGGGAAAAGCTGGGTGACGATGGTCTGGCCGATGATGCAAACCTTGCCGACGCTTCGCGTGTCAGCCTCGGAAAACATGCTGCCGTCGGACAGCGGCCACAGGCGGATCGAGAGATAATCGGCGCTTTCGCCCAGGATCTGGGTGGACCAGTTGAGCCCGTTCGCGAGGACCTGGGCGCCGGTGCGAACCTCGGGACTGACGGCGAGAACAGTGCCCACCTCGCGCTGGATGGCCTCGGCATCGTCAACGGTAAGCGTCCCGGCGCCGAACGCCCCGCTGCGCGCCCCGCCCTGGTTGAAACTGCCGGAGAAAATGAGCAGGACATTTTCCCCGAGCGCCGCAATCTGAGCCTCGACCATGGACTTCGCCCCGTTGCCGATGCTGACCATGGCGATGACGGCGCCGACACCGATGATAATGCCGAGCGCCGTGAGGATGGAGCGCATGGTGTTGCGCCGCAGGGCGCGGAATGAAACGGTAAAGGTGGAGGCAACGCGCATGGGAATTAGGCGGCGATCGCTCAGTCAGTGAGCTTGGCGGCGGCTTCGGCCTCCTTGAGGCGCCGCATCTCGTCCCCGGCGACGAGGCGGTCGGGCACGGCGATGTCGCTGACGACGCGGCCGTCACGCATGATGAGGTTGCGTTTGCAGAAGCGCGCAATGTCGAGCTCGTGCGTGACCATGACAATGGTGATGCCCTCGGCGTTCAATTTTTGAAACACGCCCATGACCTCAACCGCGGTCTTGCTGTCGAGATTGCCCGTGGGCTCGTCGGCGAGGAGGACCTGCGGGTTGTTGACGAGGGCGCGGGCGATGGCGACGCGTTGCTGCTGGCCGCCGGAGAGCTGGCTGGGAAAATGATCGGCGCGGTCGGAGAGGCCGACGATGTCGAGGCAACGCAGCGCGCGCTCCTCCATCTCGTGCGAGCTGATGCGCCGCCGGCCGTAGAGCATGGGCAACTCGACGTTCTCGAGTGCCGTGGTGCGAGCGAGCAGATTGAAACCCTGGAAGACGAAGCCGAGTTTCTCGTTGCGCAGGTCCGCGAGTTCGTTGCGGTCGAGGTTCGAGACATCGACGCCGTCGAGCAGGTAGCGGCCGCGGGTGGGGCGGTCGAGGCAACCAAGGGTGTTCATCAGCGTGGATTTGCCGGAGCCGCTCGCTCCCATGACGGCCATGAACTCGCACTTGTGCAACTCCAGCGAGACGCCACGGACGGCATGCACCTGCACTTCACCGGAATCGTAGATTTTGTGAATCTCCTCGAGATGAACGACGGCAGCCATGGAGTCAGCGAGTCGGGGCGACGTCAGAAACCCCGGCGGGGGCCCTGTTGGCCGCCGCTGAACGGATTAGCGGTCGCCGCGCCACCCGGCTTGGCGCCAGAAAGAACTACCGAGGTGATCACCAGATCGCCTTCCTTCAGACCATCGAGTACCTCGGTGGCGGCGCCGTCGGTGATGCCGAGCTTCACCGTGACGGGCTCGGGGTGCGCGGTTGCAGGGTCGTGGCCGGCCAGGAGATAAAGCGTGCGGGTGACCGGGGTGTTGTCATTGGAGCGATCGCCTCCGCCCCAGCGGCCGGTGGGCAGCTCGATGCCGCGTTCCTTGGCGAGCTGCTGCATCTTTGCGATGACCTCGGGCGAGGGAGGCCCGCTGCCCCTGACAAAACCGGCATCGCGCATCAGCTCTTGTACTTTTTGGCGGCGTTCCTCCTCGGTCAACGGCTTGGCCACAGCCACGGGCTTGCCATCGGCCGCGGGTTTGGGCGGCGGCAGGAGGTTCTCGGGGACACGGACACGCAGGGCGCTGTTGGCGACCTTGAGGGTGCCGGTGCGCGTGGCGACGATGATGGAGACGTTGCCCGTCATGCCTGGCTTGAGCTTCAAGTCGGCGTTGCGCACACTGATCATCGTGTCGTAGATCACGACATTTTGCGAAGTCTTCGGCGAATTGCGGATCTGGGAAACAATGCCCCGGAACTGGCGGTTGGGATAGGCATCGACGGTGAAAGTCACAACCTGCTTTTCCTGAACGCTGCCGATATCGGCTTCGGAAACCGCCGCATCGATCTGCATGCTCGTAAGATCCTGGGCGATCTGGAAAAGGACGGGGGCGCTGAGACTGGCGGCCACGGTGTTGCCGACGTCCACGCTGCGCGAGATCACGCTGCCATCGATCGGCGAGTAGATGGTGCACCGGGAGAGGTTGACCTTCGCGGTTTCGTAATTGGCGCTCTGGATTTTAACCTGGGCGTCCGCCTGGGCCAGCTGCGCCACCACGGTGTCGAGATCACTCTGGGAGAGGAGCTTCTTCTGGAAGAGTTCCTGTGAACGATCGGCGTTGGCCTTCATCAGCGCGTAGTTGGCCTTGGCGTTGGCGAGCTGCCCGTCCGCCTGCTGGAGTGCGATCTGGTAGCTTGATGGATCGAGCTCGGCGAGCACCTGGCCCTGTTTAACGGGTGAATTCCAGTCGACGTAGAGCTTTGCAATGTTGCCGGAAATCTGGCTGCTGATGTCGACCGTCAACACCGCCTGCAGAGCGCCCGTGGCGGTGACGGTCTGCGTGAGGTCGCCGCGGGCGATGGTGGTAGTCGCGTATTCGGCCGGCTTTTCCGCCCGTTGCTGCCAGAAATACCAGCCGCAGGCACCTGCCGCAACCACGAGGATGATCACCAGGATCAATCCGCCGGAACTCTTCGATTTAGACATAATGGAGGAATGAGGAGATAAATATTGGTGCGGTTAAGCAACTCAAACCCCTGGCGGAGTGCGGTTCGACGGCAATTACATGCGGCATGGCATGATTGATCGGAGGTGGACGGGTTGGGATGGATTAACGGCAAACAATACCTTGAAGCAGAACACAAAATGACGGTGACGGCGGGCAAAAGTTTCAGCTCACAGTCATTGGCCGTGCCCCGGGCCGGCGGGCAAATCGCGTTTTCCAGAATGAGAACTGAATCTCCGCTTCGTCTGATTCCAGATCCCGTGCAATGACCAGGCGGAGACGATTGGGGGTTAAGGCCCCATATGAGCGAATGCCGCGACATGCTACCGTTCAGCCATGAATCCACTACTTCTCATCATCATTCTAATTCTTCTGTTCGGGGGCGGCGGCTTTTATTTTGGCGGACCTGCCATCGGCGGCGGCGGGGTTGGCCTGATCCTGCTGATATGCGTCATCATCTATTTGTTCGGCGGATTGCGCAGCACAAAAAACTAGCAGTCGGGAATATTGTCGGTCGCCGGACGAACAGCGACCGTGCATCCCCACCGGAACAATCTGCACACCCAGAAATTCTCCGAAGCAATACGGCGCGCAGGCGCTGAGGCTGATCCCACGGTATATTCCGGGATTTTTGCGGCGACTCATCATTGAGCGTAGTGACAAACGCATCCGGCTTTCCTTCTCCCATGAAAAACCACCATCATAACGGTCCGATCCATTCCACCTCCAGAAGCTTGCTCCATGAAGCCATTGCCGCCCGGGCTTACGAACTATGGGTGAACGAGGGGAAACCCGATAACCAGTCAGACGCTATCTGGCTGGAAGCTGAACAGGAACTGATTACAGGACGGAGAACCCCGGAACCCAGTTCAATCCTGCCAGTCTCGTTTTGATATTGAGCGCGGGCAAACCGTTTCGACGAGGTCACGAGGCCGGTCAGCAAGCTTCGGGGGTGGCGCCTTGCCCTGACGCCCGGACCAGTTTCAAGCGGACCTGTCTGACCCCGGTAGTTCAGCTCACGACTTCGATCTGCTCGGCGGCGCGTTTCTGCGCCGCGGTCATGAAATATTTCTGGGCGGAAAAGGATGGTTCACCGTCTTTGCGGACGGGCGGAATGTAGGCGCTGTTCGGCTGCAGTTCGCGGGCGTCCACGTTGTCCCGGAACTCGGCCGGCAGGATGTCCTTGATGAGACGGTCACGGAGGTCGGTTTGATAAACCGGGTAAAGCGCCTCGACGCGGCGGAAAAAATTGCGGGTCATCCAGTCCGAGCTGCCGCAATAGAGCAGCGGGGCGCCGCCGTTCTCGAAGTAGTAGACGCGGGCGTGCTCCAGGTAGCGGCCGACGATGTTGCGGATGCGGATATTGTCGCTCAGACCCTTGACGCCGGGCAGGAGGCAGCAGGTGGCGCGCACCACGAGGTCGATCTGCACGCCGGCCTGGGAGGCGGCGTAGAGGTTGTCGATGGTAACCTTGTCCACGAGCTTGTTCATCTTGGCGACGATGCGCGCGGGTTTGCCGGCGGCTGCATTGGCGGCCTCAGTCGCGATCAGCTCCTGGATGCGGGAGTGCAGGTTGAACGGCGCGACCAGCAGGTGCTTGAACTCGGGGGAACGGGCAAAGCCGGTCAGCGAGTTGAAGAGCAGGGCGACCTCGTCGGTGATATCCGGATTGCAGGTAAAGAGGCTGAGGTCGGTATACAGCCGCGCGGTTTTCGGGTTGTAGTTGCCGGTGCCGAGGTGGGCGTAACGCCGCAGGCCGTCGGCGTCCTGCCGGACGATCATGCTGCATTTGCAATGGGTCTTGTGGCCGACAAGGCCGAAAACCACGTGCACGCCCGCCTCCTCAAGTTCCTTGGCCCATTTGATGTTGTTGGCTTCGTCGAAGCGGGCCATCAGCTCCACGAGGGCGGTCACCTGCTTGCCATTGCGGGAAGCCTCGATGAGCGCACCGATGATGGGCGAGTCGCCGCTGGTGCGATAGAGGGTTTGCTTGATGGCGAGCACGGCGGGATCGCGGGCCGCCTGCTGCACAAAATCGACGACGGGCGTGAACGACTCGTAAGGATGATGCAGCAGAATGTCGCGCTCCCGCATCGCGTTGAACAGGCTGGAGGCGACGCGCAGGCTCGGCAGTTCGACGGGGGTGAAGGATGGATATTTCAGGTCGGGCCGGTCCACCAGGTCCGCCAGGCTCATCATGCGCACAAGGTTGAGCGGGCCCGCCAGCTTGAACACGTATTCCGGGGACATTTGCAGATGTTCGCACAGCAGGGTGTAAGCGGGTTCGGCCACATCGGCTTCGATTTCGAGGCGCACGGCGGCACCACGGCGCAGATTGCGCAGTTCCTCCTCGATGCGTTTGAGGAGGTTGTCCGCCTCCTCATCATCAATGTAGAGGTCGCTGTTGCGGGTGACGCGGAAAGCGTGGGCGCTGTTGATTTGGTAACCCGGGAACAGGGCGGCGGCGCAGAGCTTGATGATCTCGCTCAGGAAAATAAAGGTCTGCGCCCCGGACGACCGGTCTGGCATCACCTGCACCAGCCGCGGCAGGATGCGTGGCACGGGCAGGATCGCGGTAAGGCTGTCCCGCTTGGGCGAGTCGGGGTTGTCGAGGGAGACAATGACGTTGAGCGTCTTGTTGCCGATCTCGGGAAAGGGATGGGATTGGTCGATGGCCAGCGGGGTCAGCACGGGATGCACCTGCTTCGTATAGTAGTCCTGCACCCAGGCACGTTCCGCCGCCGTGAGTTGGGCGACGGTCTTGAAGGTGATTTTTTCCTTCGCCAGGGCAGGCACCAGCAGTTCGTGCCAGCAGCGATACTGGTCGCTCACGAGGTTTTTTATCTCGGCGAAGGCGCGCTTGAGCTGTTCGCTGAGGGGGAGGCCGTCGATGCTCGGTTCACCGACCGCCGAGTCCTTCTGTTGCAGCAGGCCGGCGATGCGAATTTCAAAGAATTCGTCGAGGTTGGAACTGACGATGGCCAGAAACTTGGCGCGCTCGAGCAGGGGGTTGGTTTCACTCTGCGCCTGCTCCAGCACCCGCCGGTTGAACGCCAGCCAGCTCAGCTCGCGGTTGGCATAGACGATCCGGCCGCTGCCCGCCACGGTTTGCGCGATGGATTTGCCGGTCTTGGCCGTGATCTTCGAGGCGCGCTGCTTGGCGCGCGGTGTCTGGGTGGGTGGCATGACAAAAATGACAGCAGACTGGGTAGGCTTGTGCCGGGCGACTCACGAGGCAAAAGCGAAAGCGCGGCGAGATTTAACGTTGCTGGCAGCATGGCCGGCCCGCCAGTGCGCCTTGACCGATACCGTTGAGGAATGATCCATGACAAGCCCCGCAATCCGCGGGGATTGCCGCCTCAGGCCTCCACCAGGGTCAGATCGGGATCGAAACTGACCGCGAGGCGGTAGACCTGGCCGGGCCGCATGATCAGCGGATGGTCGCGCACGAACATTTGCACATAATGCAGCTTGCCGAAATTGGTGCGGTACGTGGGGTCGGCGGTGACCACCTCGGTTTCCGCCCAGTTGGCCTGGAAATCATCCTTCAACACCGTGCAACGGTGGCCCAGCGGCCCGAGCGCCGGTGAAGTGCCGAGGCGATACCGCGAGTGCGGCGCACCAATCACGAGGGCAAAGCGGAACTTGTCGAGCTGCACCTGGTTCTTGACCGTATAGGCGAACTCGGCCGCGATCTTGCTGCCGGTGAAAGTCCACTGGACTTTCACACTGCCGATGCCGCGGACCAATTCCTCCTTGGTGTTGATCAGCTCGGGCTGCTCGTAACGGAAATAGAAGGAATTCTTCAAGCCCAGGCCGGTGACACATTTTTGCCCGTAGAACGCAGGAAGAGTGACATTGTCCCCAAAGGTGAGCTCGGGCACCATGACCGGCAGGTAGAGGTTGTTCGGCCAGTCGAAGACGCCGGAACAATGCGGGAAGGGCAGGTTGTCCGCCGTGCAGTCGGTGCCGGAACTGACGAGCGGCAGCTGCACATGCAGGCCGGATTCGGCGTCGCGGTAGAGGAACAGGCCCTGCTCCTTGCGGTTGCTCTTGTCGAAGATGACAAACCGGCCGCTGGTGCGCGGGGCATCGACCTTGACCGAATCCGGCATGTTGACGGTCTTGGCCAGGCGGGACCACTGGCAGAGATAGCGCGCGGCGTCGAAGTTGGCCATGCGCGTCGTGTGCGAGGCGTAGGCCGTGCGCTCGTCGTCGCGGACGTCGAGAAACCCCTGTTCCTGGTCGAGGTAGGTCTGGAAGAAATAATAAAACAGGCGGCGCAGGATATCGAAATACTTGTTCTTCTGGTCGTCGGGAATCCAGCCGTCGCGCAGGCCCTGCAGGATCAGGCTGATACAGTGCATCTGGCCGT
>CAZBLQ010000109.1:0-13511 GCA_964492635.1 uncultured Oleiharenicola sp. | reverse complement strand
GCTGACGCTCTCGGCGTAGATGGTCGGGATGGTGGAGACGCGGATGTCGAGCGAACTGCCCGCGACCTTGAAGTTGATGCGGCCATCCTGCGGCAGGCGCTTTTCCGAGATGTTGAGGCGCGCCATGATCTTGAGGCGCGAGATGATGGCGTCCTGGTAACGCAGGAGATTCTCGGGCACCGGCACGGGAAGAAGAAGACCGTCGACGCGATAACGGATGCCCAACTGGCCTTCCTGCGGCTCAAAGTGAATGTCGGTGGAGCCGTCCTCGATGGCCTGGGTGATGACGTCGCTGACAAAGCGGACGACGGCGGCGTCCTCGTCGGCCTCGACCTCGGTGGCGGCGGCCAGGACGCTCGCGGCCATTTCGGGGGTTTCGTCCTCGTCGAGACTGCCCGCACCGACGCCGTAGTGGTCGAGGATCAGCTGGCCGATGCGCTCGGCGGGAGCCAGGTGCCAACGGACCCGACGCGAGGTGAAGGTGGCGATCCAGTCGGTCATGACCTCGTCGGCCGGCCACGGCGTGGCAAGGTTGAGCTGGTTCTCCGCGGTGCCGGCGATCAGGAGCGGGGCGATGTGGAAATCGCGGACGAGTCGCGCCGGCAGGATGGGCAGGGCGGCGGGATCGATGCGGAGGTCGGTGGCGACGGGCAGGCCGGTGACGCGGGAGAATTCCGCGCGGGCGGCCGGCTCGGCGAGGCGGAGGGCCTCGGCCAGCAGGGTGAGACGGCGCGCCCGCGGCGCCTCGGCAAGCGCACGGCGCTGCTCGTCGGTGAGACGCGACGCAAAGGCGTCGGGCAAAAGTTGCGGGGCAGACGCGGACATGATGACGCGGCGCGGCTTATTTGATTTTCTCGAGCACGCTTTCCTTGGACGGCTTCGTGGGGTCGGCAAGGAACTGCTTGATCTGGTCCTTGTTCGAGAGTTCGTCGATCTTCTTGGTGGTGTCGGCTGTGCCTTCCGCCGGGCGCAACACATGGGGACGGACGAAGAGCAGCAGCTCGGTGCGTTCGACGTCATTAGTGCGGCCGCCGAGCAACTGGCTGATAATGGGAATCTCGAACAAGAAGCCGAGCTTGGTCCGGTCGCGGGTATGCGTGTTGCGCTGCAGTCCGCCGAGCACGATCATCTCGCCGTCATCGACATTGACGGACGACTTGGCTTCGCGGTGGCCGATGATCGGCTGCTGGTTGCCATCGATAGTCACGTTCGAGATGACATCGTCCACCACTTGGTCAATGGTGAGCTGGATGCTGCCATCGTCACCGATGAGGGGGGTGACGGTGAGCGTGATGCCGATGTCCTTGTAGGTGACTTGGGAGTTGCTGCTGTAAACGGCGGTGGTCGTGCCGGAGGCGAGGGGCGTGGACTGGCTGCTGGTGATGACGGGCTGCTGCTGGGTGACAGCCACCTTGCCCTCCTTGTTGTGAGTCGTGACGATGATCGGCGCCGAGAGGATCTTCACGTTATGCCTCGAGCCGGTGTCGCCGAGCGCGGCCTTAAAGGCGAGGGGGTTGACCACGCCGCCGGTAATGTTCCAGCCGGCGATGCCATTGGCGCCCGTGCCGGTGTCGAAATTGGTAATGCCGATTTTGCCGGTGGTCGTGTTCGGGCCAACCGTGAGGTTGAGGGCGCTGATCCCACTGGTGTCGGTATTGCTGAGCGTGACCTCGGCGATGATGACCTCGATGCGCACCTGGGCGAGGAGGACGTCGATCTTGCCGACCAGTTCACGGATAAGCCGGATGTCGTCCACATTGCCGGAGACCACCAGGGCATTGCTGCGCTCATCGGGCAGAATGGTCAGCAGGGCGCTGAACTGGTTGGCTCCGGGCTCAAGCCCAAGCGCCGACGCGTTGAAACCAGGCAGGGAAACCGTCGTGGGCGGCTGACCCGGCTGCTGCACGGTGGCGGTGGTGGCATTCTGCGGTCCGCGGGTGATGTTCTCCTGCCCGGCGGTCTTCGCGGCATTGTTCTGGCCGGTGACCAGCTTGCTGATGATGTCGGCGACGTCCTTGGCGGCGGCGTGCTTGAGCTGGATGACCTCGTTGCGGGTGTTGGTGTCCGACTTGACGTCCAGTTTCTCGATGAGGTCGGCGAAGAAGGGAAACTGGCGTTGGTCGGCGATCAGCACGATCTGGTTGGTGCGGTCGTCGGCATTGTAGGTGGTGGTTGAGCCCAACTGGTTCTGGAGCTGGCCTGAGAGGATGGTGTGGAGTTTGTTGACGACATCACTGGCCTTGGCGGCGTGGAGCGGGAAGAACCTGGAAGCCAGGCCGGCGAGGTTGGGCTGGTCGAGACGGGCGACGAGGGTCTCGACGCGCTGGAGATTGCTGACGGAATCGGTGATAAGGGCGGAGTTGGCCTTGTCGAACACGACAGGCGGGCTGCCGGCAGCCGGGTTGAGCAACCCGGCGATTTGCGGCATGAACTCGCTGACGCGCAGGAACTGGAGCGTATAAAGCTTCTGGGCAGTGCGGCCGCTCGGAGTCAGTCCCAGGGTGGAGCCCTCAATGAACTCCGGCGCCTCGGACTTGGCGGCGTTGAGCGGTGTGATCTTGAGGAAGCGGTTGCCCAGCGGTGTGATCGCGATGCCATAGAGATTGAGCAGGGTTTCAATCGCCTGGATGGCCTCCGGCTTGGTGACCCGGTCCTTGAGCACGAGGGTGATGGTGGCGGCCGGAAGATTTTGGGCGCGCAGCAAGGTTTTGCCGGTCCAGCGTTCGAGTAGTCCTAGAACGGCGTCAAGGCTGTCGCCCGGCATGTTGATGGGTCCGATCAGATCATCGGCCCCGGCGGGCGGGGGCGAAGTGGGGACAGACGAGGCTGGAGTCGCGGCGGGCAGTGCCGGCGTGCCGGTGCTGGCGGGCCCGGCCGGCGCGGCGGCAGGCTGCTGGGCAAGCCCCGTGGCGCCAAGGGCAAGGACGAGCAAAACTCGGACGGGGAAATGGCGTTGTTTCATGCGCTGGGTTCGGACGAACCCGGAGTTAAAGATGAATAAGGACTGCGGCACCCGCTCACCGGTCAAAAAAAGCCGTTTGTGTTCGGTTTGGCAAGCCGGGCGATTAGACAGACAAAGGATTAGTTACAAGGTTGCTTGACGCGGGTGAAGGCCGGCCATCGGAAAGGTCGGGGCGGTTTTCAAGCGCCGGCAGGCCCCCGCCAGAAATTGGGAAAAGCCGGTCATGCGTGCGGGGATCAGCCACCGCCCGGACCGGAAGTGCGTGGCGTTGCAGCCGTGCCGGCCGCTGGGGTGGTCGTGCCGGTCGCGGAACCCCCGAAGCTGGCCCGCATTTGCTGCCTGAGCTGGGCGCTGGCCTGTTGTTCCTGCTGCAGTGATTGCAGGGCGGCGACTTGCTGCGGCGCCAGCACATTCTGCGCCTGTGTGATTGCATCGTTGGTGATCGGAGCGCCGCCCCCGCCAAAAACGGCCGCGGCCCCGCCGCCGGCGACACCGGCAAACAACCGGCCCAGTCCTCCTCCGCCCGGGTTGGAGCCGGGATTGCTGCCTTGGGGCGCGGACTGGGCCAGAATTTGCACGAGTTGCGCCGACTGTGCATCGGTGAGTGGCGTGCTCGAATAGCTGAGCCGCTGGTCGAGCTGGCTGACCACGGTCCGCTGCGGTGCGGTGGCTTCGTAGCTCTGATATTGGGCATAGGCTGTGTCGCCCAGGGTGGAGCGGATGTTGTTGTCCACCTCCGCCTGCGCGTTCTGCACCAGCTGCTGGATCTGCTCGCGGCTGCCCGGCCCGGTCAGGCCTTCGGCCCGGGCGGCGGAAATCACATCCATGACGGCGGACTGTTTCTCGACCAGCAGGTTTTTGAATTTGTCCAGGTCAGCCGGGTTCAACTGCAGTTGTTTGAAGAGCGAGGCGTAATGGCCGTCCAAGGCGGACTTTTGCTGGATGGCCATGAGTTTCTGGACCTCGGGATTGGCCAGCATGGCGCCAAAGCGGCCGGGATCATTGCGACCGCCGGCGCGCGGTCCGGCGGCGCCAGGCCCATTGCCCAGGAGAAAATCACCGGCGGTGTCACCCCCGGCCGTGGCCGCTACGCTGTCCCGGGATGACCGCTTGAGACGGTTTTCCAACTCGCCGTTCAGCTTCTGCAAATCCCAGATGCGTTTTTGCAATGCGGATCGTTCCTGGTCCAGCGCGGCGAGATTTTGCCTCAATTTTTTCATCTCATCCAGCTGGGCGAGCCCGAATCCGGCCGACCCTAAAATCAGCACAGCAAGGATGATCAATAAAAGACGGTTCATGATGAGGGATAGACGCCCCGACAGCTAGGGTGGTTGCAAAATTAGGGCGAGCACCATTGCAATTGATTCGCAGAGGGCTTGTCAGTTGGCGCCGGATCATTCCAAATGACCGTCGGGCCCGATCCCGTTGTCTGGTCATGCGATTCAGCGACGCGGGGCTCACCCACCCATGCCCGCCAAGCGAGCCTTCGTCTATATCCTCCGGTGTGCCGACGGGACGTTCTACATCGGCACGGCGCGGGACGTCGCAAAAAGGCTCGCACTGCACAATGCCCGGCGGGGTGCCAAGTACACGAAGCCCCGGTTGCCGGTTCGAGAGGTCTGGCGGGAGGGGCCGATGAGCCTGACGCGGGCGCTGCGTCGCGAGTACCAGTTGAAGCAGTTGACGCGGCAGAAAAAGCAGGCGCTGATCAAAGGGAAACTGAAAATCCGGATGCCCAGGTGACGTACAAGCATGCTATACCTGAACAAACTGCTGCCTGTGTTCGTGCTGCCGCTGGGTGTGGTTGCTTTGTTGCTGCTGTTCGCCCTGTGGCAAAGGAAGCGCTGGCCCATCGTCGCCGCACTGGCGATACTTTATGCTGCCAGCACGCCCTTCGTCGGCAACCGACTGATCGGCTGGCTGGAATCGCGTTATCCGGCGGTACCGGTGGCGCAGGTGGAAACGGCTGACGCGGTGGTGGTGCTCGGGGGAATTCTCGGCCCGAAAACAGAGCCCGGGTTGACGGTCAACTGGTCCGAAAGTGTGGAGCGATTCGAGGCCGGCGTGGCGCTAATCCAAGCCGGGAAGGCCCGCTGGCTTGTTTTCACCGGTGCCCGGCTTCCTTGGGAAGGACGGGAGACTTCGGAAGGCGACGATCTCCGGCAACTGGCGATAGGACGCGGAATCACGGCAGACAAAATCCTGGTTACAGCGGAAGTCAGCAACACGGCTGATGAGGCCCGAGCCGTGGCGGAAATGATGCACCGGCAGGGCTGGCATCGCGTTGTACTCGTCACCACGGGCTGGCATATGCCACGCGCCGCCTACCAGCTCAAACGGGCTGGCGTGGATTGCATCATTTTCCCAGTGGATTTTCGTTCCGACAGGCGGCACGGGATTTCCGTGATCGATTTCGTGCCAAAAGCGGACGCCTGGCAGGAGACCGAGACCGCGTTGCGCGAACTCTACGGCAATTTGTTTTATCGTCTCTTCCGTTGAGTGCCGGCCGGCGCCTTGAAGAGAAACGGCGAGTAAAGCGCGGCCGACTTCAGGGGAAAGCGGCCGGAGAGCCTGACGCCGGCATCCACGGATTCCTGTTTTCGCACCTGACCGAGCGAGTGCAGCCTGCCGACCAGGTCGTAGCGGCTGTGCGGGATGAGCAGCTCCGCCGACTCGTAATCGTCGATGGCGAGGCCTTCGCAGTGGCGGAGCAAAACGTCGAGGCCGGCGCCGGTATGCGCACTGATGAACAAAGCCTCCGGATGCTGCGCCCGCATGCGGGCGAGGGTTTTCGCGTCGGCCGCGTCGATTTTGTTAAAGACGGTGAGCGTCGGCTTGCCGGCGGCCCCGAGTTCGCCCAGCACCTCGAGCGTGGTGGCGTGGTGCTGCTCGACGTTGGGATTGGTAACGTCGAGCACATGGATGAGAAAATCAGAAAGGACAACCTCCTCCAGGGTGGCCTTGAAGGCTTCGACGAGCCGGTGCGGCAACCGGCGGATGAAGCCGACCGTGTCGGTGACCAGCAGGGTGCGGCCGTCGGGCAGGGCGAACTGGCGGGTGGTCGGGTCGAGGGTGGCGAAGAGCTTGTCGACGGCGAGCACGTGCGCCCCGGTGAGCTTGTTGAGCAGGGAGGATTTGCCGGCGTTGGTGTAGCCGACGATGGCGGCGCCGGGCACGGGTTTGCGCATGCGTTTGCGACGCTGGGTGGCGCGCTGGGAGATGACCGAGGCCAGCTCGGCCTTGAGGTGGGCGATCCGGTCGCGCACCACCCGGCGGTCCTGCTCCAACTGGGTCTCGCCCTCGCCACCCATCGAGCCCTTGCCGCGCTGGCGCGACAGGTGGGTCCAGGCCCGGGTTAGGCGGGGGAGGGAGTACTCCATGCGGGCCAGCGCCACCTGCAACACGGCCTCGCGGGTCTGGGCCCGGTCGGCGAAAATTTCCAGGATGACTTCCTGCCGGTCGATGACGGCGAGGCCGGACTCCTCCTCCCAGTTGCGCTGCTGGCTGGGCGAAAGTTCCCCGTCGATCACGATCACATCGGCGCCATCGGCCTTGGCGAGGGCGATGAGTTCGGCGGCCTTGCCGCTGCCGGTCAGAAACTTGGCCTGGGGCTGGCGGAGGTTGATGAAGTTGGTGCGGGTGATGATGAGGCCGAGGTTGTCGACCAGTTCCTTCAACTCGCCCAGCAGTTCTTCGCCCTCGCCCGGGGCCATGTCGGGTGTTTGCAGGCCGACGAGCAGGGCGCGTTGCGCCGGTTTGTCTTCAAGGGGAAAGTCAGCCATGGGTCTCCTCTGAGTAGCCGCATGCCGGCACTAGTCAACTGAAGCCATGGGAGGTGTTGTCATACCATGCCCGATCGTGGCGCGGGCCGACGGGCCGGGAAGATTTTATTTGCCAGACGGGATTGCCTGCCAACTGTCTGCCTGTCTGGCGCGAACTCGTGCGCGACCGGATTCAGTCACAGTTCAACCCATCGTCCTCGGACATCCAGGCCTGATCGTCATGCGACAAGCACTCTCCAGTCCCCCCACTGCTGCCTGCAGGTTATCCGTTGCCGGACAACTGCGGAGGCGGCGTGAAGAGCATTCTTGATTTTGCCCGGGCGCGCCGGGAACGGCGGCCCATCACCCTCGTCACGGCCTACGACGCGCTCATGGCGCGGATCGTGGCCGAATCGGAGGCCGATGCCATTCTCGTCGGCGACAGCCTGGCGATGGTGGTCCACGGCTTGCCGTCCACGGTGCATGCCACGCTGGAAATGATGGGCCTGCACACGGCCGCCGTGCGTCGCGGCGCGCCGGACAAAGTGGTGATTGCGGACCTGCCTTTTCTGGCCCACCGGCGCGGATGCGACGAGGCGACGCGCGCCGCCGGGGTGTTGCTGCAGGCGGGCGCCACCGCCGTGAAGATCGAGGGCGTGGCCGGCCATGAGGACGTGATCGCGCACCTGGTCGGCAGTGGCATTCCCGTCATGGGGCACCTCGGTCTCACGCCGCAATCCGTCAATCAGCTTGGCGGCTATCACCTGCAAGGCCGCTCCATCGACGAGGCGGTGCGACTGCGGGCCGAGGCCAGCCGGCTCGAAGAACTCGGCGTATTTTCCCTCGTCCTGGAATGTGTGCCTGCCGCGCTGGCGGGAGAAATCACGATGGCGCTAAAAATCCCCACGATCGGGATCGGGGCCGGCGGCGGCACTGCGGGCCAGGTGCTGGTGCTGACCGATCTGCTCGGGCTGGATGCCCGGTTCCGCCCGCGTTTTGCGCGGCGTTATCTTGACGGCCACGGCGAGGTGCTGAAGGCGCTGAACGCTTATGCGCGCGACGTGGCGGCGGCCCGCTTTCCCGCCCGTGAAGAGGTGCTGGCATGAAGGTACACCACCAGCTGGGCGAATGGCGCGCCGTGCGGGCCGGCGAAAATTACACCGGGCACCGGGTGGGCTTCGTGCCGACGATGGGCGCGTTGCACGAGGGGCACCGGGCGCTGCTGGCGCGGGCGCGGGCGGAGAACGAACGCGTGGTGCTGAGCATTTTCGTCAACCCGGCGCAGTTCAACGACCCGGATGATCTCAGGAAGTATCCGCGGACACTCGAGGCCGACCTGGCCCTGACCGGCGGACTGGCCGACGACGTAATCGTCCCGGCGGCGGAGGAGCTATATGCCGACCAATACCGCTATCGCGTCACGGAGAATCGACTGAGCAGTGAACTGGAGGGCGCCCATCGCCCCGGGCATTTCGAGGGCGTGCTGACGGTGGTGTTGAAGCTGCTCAATCTCGTGCAGCCGCACCGCGCGTATTTTGGCGAGAAAGACTGGCAGCAGCTCCAGCTCGTGCGCGGCATGGCGGAGGCGCTGTTTCTTCCCGTTGAAATAATCCCGTGCGAGACGGTGCGCGAGGGCGATGGGCTGGCGTTGAGTTCGCGCAACCGGCGGCTGTCGCCTGCGGCGCGCGCCCGTGCGGCCCGGTTTCCGGCGATTTTGCGCTCTGAGTCCACTGCCGCCGACGCGGCAACGAAATTGCGCGTGGTGGGTTTCGAGGTGGATTATGTGGTGGAACGCGACGGCGTGCGGCTCGGTGCCGTGCGCCTCGAAGATGTGAGGTTGATCGACAATGTCCGGCGCTAGTCACAGTTCTCACTCTGACTCGGAATGCAGGGCCGGCGCTTGCGCCCCGCCGGGGCTGCCGCAAGCAGCAGCCCTACAAAGGACCGATGGCAGCTCAAGTGGCGCTAACATCCTGTTCATCTTCACCGGCTCGATCTCCGGCTACAAGGCGTGCGATGCAGTCTCGCGCCTCGTGCAGCGCGGTCATCGCGTGCGCCCGGTGGCGACGGCGGCGGCGTTGAAATTCATCGGCCCGGCCACGCTGGAGGGCCTGACCGGCGCGCCGGTGTTGAGCGATCTCTTCGCACCCGGCTTGGCGATGGAGCATATCAACCTCACGCGTTGGGCGGACGTGGTGATCGTCTGTCCGGCGACGGCCAACACGATCAACCGGCTGGCGGCCGGCCTGGCGGACGATTTGCCGGGATCGCTCTTTCTGGCGCATGATCGCACCAAACCCTGGCTTATTGCTCCCGCCATGAATCCGGCGATGTGGTCGCATCCGGCCACGGTGACGGCGGTGGAGAAACTGAAATCCTGGGGCGTGCGCTTTTTGCCGACTGGCGTGGGCCGCACCGCATGCGGCGAAGTAGGCGAGGGGCGGCTGGCCGAGCCGGCGGAGATTGTCGCCGCGGTGGAGGCGGCACTGGCGAAACCGGCGCGGCGGCTGCGGGTCCTGGTGACCAGCGGTGGCACAGCCGAACCAATCGATGGGGTGCGAGTGCTGACCAATACCAGCACTGGCGCCACGGGTGCGGGCATCGCTGCGCATCTTGCGCGGCACGGACACGAGGTCGTGCTGCTGCGGGCGCACAGTGCTGTCCATGCCGGCGCCCCGTGTCGCGAGGAGCTGTTCGGGTCGTTCGCCGAGCTTGATGACGTGCTCGCGCGGCTGCTGGGGGGCGAGAGGTTTGACGCGGTGATCCATGCCGCGGCGGTGAGCGACTTCGGCGTGGAAGTGATGTCCGCGAATGGCGTGGTGCAGCCCGCCGGCCTGACCAAACTCGATTCTGCCTCACCGCCCCAGCTGCGCCTTTTTCTCCAGCCAAAACTTGTGGACGGTTTGCGCGCCCGCTCGGCCAATCCCCGGCTGGTGGTGGTCGCGTTCAAGCTCACCTGCGGCGCCAGCGCCGGCGCGGCACAGGCGGCGGTACAGGGGCTTTTCGCCCGGTCCGGGGCCGATTTCGTGGTTCACAATGACCTGGCCGCCCGGGCGGCCGGGTCGTTCCCCGCCGACATTTACCGACCCGACGGCGCCGTGGTCGTGCATTGCGCGACGCGTGATGCGCTCGCAGAATCGCTCGGGCAGTTTCTCAGCACCGCAGTCACTCCCAGCCAATTACTCCCATGCTCCTCTGTCTAGATGTCGGCAACACCCAGATCCATGGCGGCGTATTCGAAGGCGACGCGCTGCGCTGCCAGTTCCGCAAATCCACGCATCCCGTCGGGTCCTCCGACGAATTCGGCGTGTTCTTGCGCTCAGTCTTGCGGGAAAACCGGATCGAGCCCGGTGCCGTCCGGCGGGTGGCCATCTGCTCGGTGGTGCCGGTGGTGGCTTATCCGCTGCGCGCGGCGTGCATCAAGTATTTCGAGGCCGAACCGTTCATCCTGCAGGCCGGGGCGAAGACCGGCTTGCGCGTGCGCTACCGCAACCCGCACGAGGTGGGCGCCGACCGCATTGCCAACGCCATCGCGGCCACCCAGCGCCACCCCGAGCGCGATTGCGTCGTGATCGATTGCGGCACCGCCACGACCTTCGATGTGGTGACGGCGAACGGTGATTATCTTGGCGGGGCGATCATGCCCGGTCTCGGGATCTCGGCCGAGACGCTCTCGAGCCGCACAGCGCGCCTGCCGTCGGTGGAAATCGCTCGGCCGGAGGTCGCACTCGGCCGCAGTTCGGTGGAGAGCATCCAGTCGGGTTTGTATCACGGCCAGGTGGGCGCGATCCGCCAGCTTTCGAGCGAACTGATCCGCGAGGCATTTCCGGGATCAAAGCCGGTGATCGTGGCCACGGGGGGTTTTTCCCGAATGTTTGAGAGTGAGAAACTGTTTGATGAGATCGTGCCCGAACTCGTGCTGTTTGGCCTCCGGCACGCGGAACAGCTCAATCGCGAGGCCGGCCAGAAATAATTCGCGCGATGCGCCTGACCCTTCTGAAATCCAAACTGCACCGCGCGACCGTCACGGCCGCCGATCTCCACTACGAAGGCTCCATCGCCCTCGCCCCCGAACTGCGCCGCGCCGCCGGCCTGCTGCTGCACGAGCGGGTGGAAATCTATAATTGCAACAATGGCGAACGCTTCGCGACCTACGTCATCGGCGGACGCAAGCGCGGTGAAGTCATGGTCAACGGGGCGGCGGCCCGGCTCGTGCAGCCGGGCGACGTGGTCATCATCGCGGCCTACGCGGAATTTGACCCGGGCGAGGCGGCACGACACGAGCCCATAGTTGTCCTGCTGGACCGCAGAAACCGGCCCAAACGGAAGCGGGGCTGAAGCACGGACGGGCACTTTGACGCCGGAGTGGGACAGGCCGGGCACAAATTGACCCAACGGGCCGGCGGCCGCAGTCGTTATCCGAGTCAAACCGGCCGGCGGTTGATTGGAACGCCCTATGCAAGAGATGGGTCTTAAAGATATGGATCCGCAAAAAATGACCGTCATGTCGCGCCAGGCCGTGCAGGAGGCGCAAAACGAGGCGCACCGCCGTTCCCACAACGAGGTGGAGACGTGGCACCTGCTCGTCGCGCTGCTCGCGCAGGAGGGCGGCATCGTGCCGGCGCTAATCGAAAAGCTGGGCCTGACGGTCAGTGCCATGCAGCTCGCGGCCAACCGGGAGCTGGAGCGCACGCCCAAGGTTTCCGGGGCGGTGGACGTCTCAAAAATCTATGTCACCCAGGCGCTCAATGAAGTGCTGGCCGAGGCCGAGGAGCAGGCCGCCCAGCTCAAGGACGAGTATGTGAGCGTCGAGCATCTTTTTCTCGCGCTCATCAAGGTGGGCAAGCCGGCCGCGTTGAAAAAATATTTCGAGAGCTTCGACCTCGACCGCACCAAGGTGCTCAATGAGCTCAAGTTGATGCGCGGCAACCAGCGCGTCACTTCCGACAATCCCGAGACGACCTACAACGCGCTGGAGAAATACGGCATCGACCTCGTGGCGCAGGCGCGCAAGGGCAAGCTCGACCCGGTGATCGGTCGCGACGCCGAGATCCGGCGCGCCATCCGCATCCTTTCCCGCAAGACCAAGAACAACCCCGTGCTCATCGGCGAACCGGGGGTCGGCAAGACCGCCATCGTCGAGGGTCTGGCGCAGCGGATTCTGCGCGGCGACGTGCCCGAGGGGTTGAAGGACAAGATCATCTTCGCCCTCGACCTGGGTGCGCTCGTCGCCGGCGCGAAATATCGTGGCGAGTTCGAGGAGCGGCTCAAGGCCGTGCTCAACGAGGTCAAACAAGCCGACGGCCGCATCATCCTTTTCATCGACGAGCTCCACAACATCGTCGGCGCCGGCAAGACCGAGGGCGCGATGGACGCGGGCAACCTGCTCAAACCGATGCTCGCCCGCGGCGAGTTGCATTGCATCGGGGCCACCACGCTCGACGAATACCGCAAATACATCGAAAAGGACCCGGCCCTTGAACGCCGCTTCCAGCCGGTCGTCGTCGAGGAACCCACGGTCGAGGACGCGATTTCCATTTTGCGCGGCCTGCGCGAACGTTACGAACTGCACCATGGCGTGCGCATCCAGGACAACGCGCTGGTGTCCGCCGCCGTGCTTTCGCACCGCTATATTTCCGACCGTTTCCTGCCGGACAAGGCGATCGACCTCGTCGACGAGGCGTGCGCGATGATCCGCACCGAGATTGACAGCCTGCCGACGGAACTGGACGAACTCCAGCGCCGCGTCATGCAGCTCGAAATCGAGGAGACGGCACTGCAGAAGGAGAAGGACGACGCCTCCAAGCGCCGGCTCGCCGAATTGCGCAAGGAGCTGGCCAATGCCCGGGAGCAGGCGACGGCACTCCGCACCACCTGGCTGAAGGAGAAGGAATCGCTGGGCCGCGTGCAGAAGGTGCGCCAGGAACTCGAGGCCGCGCGCCTCGAGATGGCCAAGGCCGAGCGCGCCTACGACCTGAACAAGATTGCCGAGCTCAAGCACGGCCGCATCCCGCAGCTCGAAAAAGAACTCGCAAAGGCCGAGAAAACCGGCACCACCAAGACCACGCTGGTGAAGGAGGAGGTTTCGTCCGAGGAGATCGCGGAAATCATTTCAAAATGGACGCACATTCCCGTCACCAAGCTGATGGAGGGCGACAAGGAGAAGCTTTTGAAGCTCGAGGACGAACTGCACAAGCGCGTCATCGGCCAGGACGAGGGCGTGCGTCTCGTCAGCGAGGCCATCCTGCGCGCCCGCGCCGGCATCAAGGATCCGCGCCGGCCCATCGGCAGTTTCCTGTTCCTCGGCCCGACGGGCGTCGGCAAAACCGAACTCGCCAAGACGCTCGCCGAGCAACTCTTCGACTCCGAGACCAACCTCATCCGGCTCGACATGTCCGAATACATGGAGAAGCACTCCGTTTCGCGCATGATCGGCGCACCCCCGGGCTACGTCGGCTACGACGAGGGCGGCCAGCTCAGCGAGGCCGTGCGGCGCAAGCCGTATTCCGTCCTGCTCTTCGACGAGATCGAGAAGGCGCATCCGGATGTGTTCAACGTCCTGCTGCAGGTGCTCGACGACGGCCGGATCACCGACAGCCAGGGCCGCACCGTGGATTTCAAGAACACCGTCATCATCATGACCTCGAACATCGGCAGCCGCCATTTGCTCGAGGGCGTGACAGGCACCGAGATTCCCGAGAGCGTGCGCGAGGCGGTCATGGCCGACTTGCGGCAGTCGTTCCGGCCGGAGTTTCTCAACCGCGTCGACGAGACCGTGCTCTTCAAGC
>CAZBLQ010000108.1:0-13673 GCA_964492635.1 uncultured Oleiharenicola sp. | reverse complement strand
TACCCATCGAATGGAATTCAATAGTCCAAATCATTAGGGACTCTGGTATAACAGGTGCCAATACCGGGGATCCGGAAGCACGCCGGGTCGCAGGTGTTCGCTGCCTACGTGAGCGGAAACATGCGGCCTCGGTGCAGTCAGCTGGCTGCGAGCGGCAGGGTGACGCGGAACGTCGTACCATCCTTTCCGGTGGAAACGAGGACAAGGGTGGCACCAATCTGACGTGCGAGCAGCTGGCTGATGGCAAGACCGAGGCCGGAGCCGCCCGTCCGTCCGGAGTGACCCGGCTCGAACAGGTGGGCACGCAACTCCTCGTCAATGCCGTGGCCTTCGTCGGATACGGAAACGGTCGCGCTTCCTCCGTTGTTGCCGAACACTACCGCAACGCTCCGGCCGGCGTCGGTCGCATCGATGGCGTTTTGCACGAGATTGCTGGTGATCAGACAGAGCAGCCCGCCGCGATGGCTGTCGAGGCCGTGGTCGAAACTGCCTCTGATACTGAAGGCGACGCCCTTTTGCGCGACGGCGGCCGCGTTGCGCTCACGAATGATACCGGCGAGTTCGGGTCCGGTGAGTTCGTGGGTCTGGGATGAGGCCGAGTCGCCCAGCAGGGCGACAGCTTCATGAATTATCGCCTGCATCCGGTCCGTATAGCCGGCGGCGGTTTCCCAGTCGGAAGCGGGCTCCGCCGTCCGGTCGCGCCCGGCGACAACGGCCCGCAAGCCGGCCACGGAACCTTGCAGGCCGTGAATCAGGTGCGAGGTGATCTGGCCGAGCGCGGAGGCCTTGACGGCGAGGGTTAGTTCAAAATTGGCCCGGACCAGCCGGTCGTGCGCCCGGCGCAGACCTTGGTAGGCCACCGTCACGACCGCCGCGATCAGGGCGGCGCCAATGCCCAGCGTGGCGGCGGTCTGGCGGTTGATGCGCCGGTCGATGGCGGCCAGCTCTCCGGCAAGCGGGCGGGCGTCGATGTAGTACTGGGCAAAGCCCAGGATTTTTTCGGCGTCGCGGCCGTGCAGGGGCAGCAGCACCTCCAGCACCGGCGTGGGGTGTTCCACCGGGGCGGGGCCGATGCCGGCGAAATAGCGGTCAAGCGGGAAATCCGGATGGAAGCGGCTGATCGGTTCGGCCTTGAGCAGGCGAAGATAGTCATCCAAGGGCAGCTCGGCAAAAAGCAACGAGTCAGGCGCGAATCGCAGAGTGTGGCCCTGGGCATCGAAGATAGCCACCGCCAGCATGTCCTCCTGCTGGACACTCTCGAGCACGGCCGCCAGGAGGCTGGCCGGATCGCCGGGAGCGGTTTCGCGTTGCGCCAGTTGCCGCAAGGCCACGGGTCGCAGGACGGCGGCATGGCGGTTGATGATCGTCTGGCGGATTTCCTCGCGCAGGGTGGCACGAAAACCCACGACCATCACGGCGAAGATGCCCACGAGCAGCGTGCCGGTGAGCAACACCAGCAGCACTGGGCGCTTGAATCCCTGCTTCATGCGACGGGGGCGGGAGGTTGGGCCGGTGGCGTCACGTCAGGGCGGTCAAGGGGTGTCGGCCGGCGGGTGTTCCAATTGCCGGACGTCGGTGGCGAATTGGCGAAGCAGGATATCGAGCGACTCGTCGGGGTTTGGCGATGAGCTCGCTGAATTCGCGGCGCGCAGTTGCGCGAGTTCACCGCGTATGCTTGCGCCCATCCGGCCGAGCGCCCTGATCCGCCGGGCGTTTTCCTCGTTAAACGATTCAATGGCGCGGCGTGTGTCGGGGCCGGGGGCCTGGTCTTTGATCTTGGCCGTGAGGATGGCCTGGAGCGCGGCCTTTTCCTGCTCATAGGAGGTGATGCGCTGGGTGAGGTCAGGTGGCAGGATAGGCCGGGTTCTGGGCTTCGGGTCGCCCGGCTTCCCGGTGATGAGGTCGTGTTCCTCTCTTGGCAGATTTTGGATTGAGCCGGACTCAAGTCGTGCCGCGCCTTCGGTGGGCGCCGGCGGGGCGGCATATTTGCCCTTCTTGAACTTCACATCCTCTTCGATGACGCGTAACGGGCCCAATTCCACCCTCGGCTTGTAGTCTTTCCCCACGTCGATCCGGATCGGGCGGCTTGTTTCCCGGCCGATCAGGGGCGCCGCCACCGTGAGCATGGTCGGCAAGACTTCCGGCAGGTAAAATCCGCGAGTGGAAGAGCTGATGTTGGTTTTCCAGAGGAGCCGGGCCTCACCCTTCAGCGCCAAGTTAAAGTCGAAGGCCCAAAAGGTGATGACATACATCCCGTGAGGCAGAAACCCGACGACCGTCGAGCTATCCGGATTGATCGAGGTAAGGCCCGGACTCAGCTCGGGAAACACCTGGCCGCGGGAATCCGTCCGGACACCCACTTTGTAAGCGCCGAGAAATTCGAGCATTTCCCGCGCATAGGTTATCCGCACCCCGGGGTTGGGATTAATATAAAAATCACCCCACGAATAGAGAATCATGATACTCGGGGCGTGTTCGGCGGTGGCCACTTTGTAGCCCTGGCTGTCCAGGATTTTCGTCACCATACCCAACACCCCCGTTGAGTCCGGGATCTTCTCGCCCGCCTGATCGTATCCGAATTGCCGGTAGCCTTTCGATACTGCGATATAATACACTGGGTTTTCGGGAGTCGGGGGTGGAATGCTCCGGTCCAATACATCGGTATTCGCGATCACGTCCGGTTCCGGCGGATAGAGAAATGACCGCAGGTCGGCGCGGGCGGCGGTCCAGGTCGCCGCAACAAAGAACAGGAAAGGAATATAGTATCGGTTCATGATTGGCCCCCGAGGTTTATTTCTCCGGTACGACCTCGATGACCTTCAGGTCGCCGAGGGTGACGTGGCCTCTTGGAACTGGTTTGCGCAGCAACCCGTGAGTGTCCTGGCCGAAGTACTGGGAGGCATCTTGCGCCATCCCCGCCAGCTGCTGGCCGAAATCATTGCGGTGTTCCCCGACACTGAAGCGGGTTTCCCAAAGCAGCTTGTGTTTTTTTTGCTTCCACAGCAGTTGGAAATCATAGGCCATCAACACCACAAAATAGCGGTTGTGTTCGATTTCGTCGAGCAGCTCCTGTCGGCGATAGCGCAGCGCAGTGAATTCGAGTCCTTGGTTGGCGGCCAACTCGGAATCGAAACCCAGCAGCGGTGCGGTCCGGGCATCAATCAAGTCGAATGCACTGCCTTCGAGTTCATCCCAATGGGTGTAGTGCTCAAAACTGCCATGGGTCGTGCCCCAATAAACCAGGATCAGAAGCTTGGTCTGGTTTGGATCTTTCGCGGGCAGGTAATACTGGTCCGCCAGCGGGCCGGCGATGGTCCGGGCCACGTCCTTGAAATTCAGCAGGTCAATCGAGCCATCACGCATGGGTCCCCGCCAAAGACCGCCTTCACCGAAGGCATACGTTTCTGGCTCAAACGTGCCGTTGGGGAGTTTGTGGCGGAAGTAAGCGTCGCTTACGATGGATGACACGGCGGTCATCGCCCCGTCGGCGGCATGGACAACGGGCAGGATTGCCAATGGTGCACCGCCCCACAACAGCAGCCAGGCGGTTTTTGTGAAACTGAGCGAAGCTTTCATCGGGTGATTCGGGGTTATCATTGCTCGGGGAAATATTTCAGTAGATTCGCGGTTTGTACGGCAGCTCACTTCTCCGGCACCACCTCGCCGACCTCCAGCTTGCCCAGGGTGACGTGGCCTTCGGGCAGCGGCCTGCGCAGCAGCCCGTGGGTGTCCTGGCCGAAATACCGCGAGGCATACTGCGCCATGTCCGGCAGCACCTGGCCGAAATCATTCCGGTGTTCCCGGATGCTGAAGCGGGTTTCCCAAAGCAGCTTGTGCTTCTTCTCCTTCCACAACAGTTGGAAGTCATAGGCCATCAGCACCACAAAGTAGCGGTTGTCCTCGATTTCCTCGACCAAATCAGCCGTCTTGTGGCGGAGGGCGGTCCGCAAAAGCCACCGGCCATAGTCGGTTCCAATCACACCCTCCGAGTCGTAACCCAGCATCCGGGCGTTCTGCCAGTTGAGCTTGTCGCGCATCCGGTCACTCATTGCCGCAACCAGCAGCGCAGAATCCAACGCACCCTGAACGGCGATTCGCTGCTCCGGCCCGATCATGGGGACACCTTGCAGGGCCATCGCATTGGCATTGGCGGCCTGCAGATTTTGATAGGCGAACGAGTTTTGCGGGTCGCCGGCACCGGTGGTCGTGCCCCAGTAGACCATGATCAGCAGCCTGGTCCGGCTTGGATCCGTGGCCGGCCGATAGTTCTGGCCGGCCAGGGGCCGGGCGATGGTCCGGGCCACGTCGGTAAAACTCAATTTATCGATCGTGTCGTCGGGCTGGTTGCCCGCCCAAAAGCCTCCTTGGCCAAAAGTATAAGCCTCAACTTGGAAAGAGCCGTCGGCGAGTTTCGTGCGAATGTAATCGTCGCTCACCCGGGACGACACGGCGGTGATGTCACCACCCGCTGCCGCGTGGACGACGGGCTGCATGATCAATATCGCGCCGCAGCAGAGCAGCAGACCGGCGGACTTTTGGAGCCGGGGCAAAGTTTTCATGGTATTGTCCAGGGTTGTCATCGCCAGGGGATATTTTATTTCAGCAGGATGTTTTTCCCATTCCGTGGATTATTTCTCCGGCACCACCTCGCCGACCTCCAGTTTGCCCAAGGTAACGTGGCCTTCGGGGAGCGGCTTGCGCAACAGCCCGTGACTGTCCTGGCCGAAATACTTTGAGGCAAATTGCGCCATCTCCGGCAGCACTTCGCCGAAATCATTGCGGTGTTCCCGGACGCTGAAGCGGGTTTCCCAAAGCAGCTTGTGCTGCTTCTCTTTCCACAGCAGTTGGAAATCATAGGCCATTAATACCACAAAATAACGGTTGTCACCGATTTCATCGAGCAAATCGTCCGCCTTGCGACGGAGTGCGCCGCTGATCAGCAGTCGCCGGCCATAGTCCGTTCCAATCAATCCTTCCGAGTCGTAGCCCAGCAGCCGGGCGTTGCGCACGTCGTCCTGGTCGCGCTGCGATTTAAACATCAGCTTTTCTTCCAATGTCCGCGCCGGAGGAAAATTGGGATCGTCGGATGAGCCAGTGGTCGTGCCCCAGTAGACCATGATCAACAACTTCGTCTGGCTTGGATCCTTGGCTGGCTGATATTTTTGCCCGGCGAGCGGACCGGCGATGGTCCGGGCCACATCTTTGAAGTTCAGTTTGTCGATCGTGTCATCGTGAGCGATGCCGCTCAAGTGACCGCCCTCGCCAAAAGCAAAGGCTTCCGGTTGAAATGATCCATCGGCAAGCCTCGTGCGGACATAGTCGGCGCTCACCCTTGAAGACACGGCGGTGATCTCCCCATCTGCAGCCGCGCGAACCGCAGGCTGCGTGACCAGGGATGCGCCGCAGCAGACCAGCAGGCGAGCGGTTTTTTGGAATTGGCGCAAAGCCTTCATCGTGTTGTCGGGGTTGGCATCGTTGGTGAAAATAATTGAGCAGCGGTTTTTCGCGTCGGGTGACTTATTTGTCCGGCACCACCTCGCCGACCTCCAGCTTGCCCAGGGTGACATGGCCCTCGGGGAGCGGCTTGCGCAACAGCCCGTGACTGTCCTGGCCGAAATACTTCGCGGCGTACTGCGCCATCTCGGGCAGCACTTTGCCGAAATCATTGCGATGTTCCCGGATGCTGAAGCGGGTTTCCCAAAGCAGTTTGTGCTTCTTCTGTTTCCACAGCAGTTGAAAATCATAGGCCATCAAAACCACGAAATAGCGGTTGTCCTCAATCTCGTCGATCAAGTCGCGCTCGCGGGAACGAAACGCGGTGAATTCAAGCCACCGGCCATAATCTGTTCCAATCATGCCCGTCGCGTTGTAGCCCAGCATCCGGGCGTTCAACAGATTGGCTTGTTCGCGCTGGTGGTTCTCCGCATCCGTGATGGTTAATGCGGCATCCAATTCAGCCAGTGCCACCTGCCGTTCGGTCAACGCTATCACTCTATCGGTGCCGGACGGGCTTCCGCCACTGTTCATCAGCGCCTTCATGCTGGCCCCGGCATTCGACAGATGCTGGTTGGCCAAACTCAGATTCTGAGCGGCAACCGAGTCCCCGGCACCACTCGTGCCGGCGGTCGTGCCCCAGTAAACCATGATCAGCAGGTTGGTCTTGTTTGGGTCTTTGGCTGGCAGGTAGTTTTGGCCCGTCAAGGGAACGGCGATGGTTCGCGCCACGTCGATGAATTTCAATTTGTCGATGGTGTCGTCGTGCATGGCTCCGCCCCAATGGCCGCCGGGTCCAAATGTGTATGTTTCCGGCTGGAACGATCCGCTCGGGAGTTTGGTGCGTTGGTAGTCGTCGCTCACCCGTGCAGAGACCGCGACAATGTCATTGGTTTCAGTCGCGCGTGCGGTGGATGGAATGACCAGCGCTGGACCGCAGCACACCAACACACCGGCAGTTTTCAGCAGCCGACGAAGAGGGCGCGGGCGGCCAGCTGAACACGGGGTTGGCGAAACGAGAACGGACTGGAGGATTGCTTTCATGCGAGCGGGGTAACGCAGCGGGATTCCTTTAGGTGCACCATTCCAGTGCGTGCGGCGTGCCAAGAACCTGACCGCAGGTTAAAACTCTGGCTCCAAGAAGATTATAAGGAAACCAGAAATACGCCTGGTTTTAGCAACCGCGGTTTTGGGTGATTGCACCCAGCATTCAAGCGCGCGGTTGAATGGCAGTGGGTGCCTATGCCCCATTCCCTCCCGGTTTTTCAAGAGCCGGATTTCCCGCCGGACAAGCGGTAACGGACAAAGTCGCGGGTGACGCCTAGCTGGCGGGCAGCGGCGGAAACATTGTTGCCCGTGTCGCGCAACGCCTCAGCGATCAGTTCGTCTACCGTGGCGTCGAGCGAGAAACCGCTCTTGGGCATTTGCCAGGCGGGATTGCGCCAGCCGGCGGCCGGCGCAGTCGCGAGCCCGCCCAGTGCGGCAAAATCAAGCGGCGCTCCGGTGCCAAAGATCAAGGCGCGTTCAATCTCGTGGGCGAGCTCGCGCACATTGCCCCGCCAGGGTTGGGCGAGCAGCCTCGCTTCACCGGCGGGCGAGATCGTCAGTCCTTTCAGCCGGTGGCGGGCGGCAATCCGGGCCAGCAGCTGGCGGGCGAGGGGCAGGATGTCGGTGCCGCGTTCGCGCAGCGGCGGCAAAGTGATGCGCAGGAGATTCAACCGGTGGTAGAGATCCTCGCGAAATGCGCCCGCCTGCACGAGTTCTTCGAGTGGCCGGTTGCTGGCCGTGATGAGCCGGACGTCCACGGAAATTTCCCGGGTGCCGCCCAGCCGGCGGATTGTGCCGCCATCGAGCGCCGTGAGTACCTTGGCCTGTGTGGCCGGGGCGAGCGCCCCAATCTCGTCAAGGAAGAGCGTGCCACCATCAGCGGCTTCGAAGAGGCCGAGGCGGGCGCCTTTCGCGTCCGTGAACGCCCCGCGTTCGTGTCCGAACAGCTCGGATTCCGCGAGGGTCTCGGGCAACGCGGCGCAGTTGATCGTGACGAACGCCTGGCCGGCCCGCGGCCCTTCGCGATGCAGCCAGCGCGCGAGAACGCTTTTTCCCGTGCCGGTTTCCCCCTCGATGAGCACGGCCGGCAGCTGGCGCTCAAGGCGGCGCTCGGTCGCGAGAATCGTGTCGAGTTGCGTCCGCACCGGGGCGAGGCTCTGGCCGAAAAAAAGCCGGTCGGCCTCACGGATGGTTTCCGCCGACAGGTGCTCCTCGCGCCGGGCGATGCGCCGCAGGCTGCGGCAACGCTGCCAGGCGAGCGGCAGTTCATCGGGTTCGAAGGGCTTGCTCAGGTAGTCGCCCGCCCCGAGGCGCATCGCCTCGACCGCCTCCTTCACGCCCCCGAAGGCCGTCATCACCACCACTCCGGTGTTTTCCGAAAACGCGCCCTCGCGCAGCAGCTCCAGCACCCGGCCGTCGGGCAGATGCAGGTCGACCAGCGCGAATTCAAACCGCATCTCGCGCAGCAGGCGGCGGGCCTCGGCGAGGCGGCTGGCTTCGGTCACCTCGGCGCCGTGGTGCCGCAGATACGCGGCAAGACGCTTGCGGAAAGGGGCATCGTCTTCGAGCAGGAGAATCTCGCAGCCGCGGGGAAACGCAGTTTCGTCGGACATCGGAGCCGGTAGTGCGCGCGGGTGCCGGGGAAATTTCAATCCCAATTCCAATCCGCTAAGCTCGGGTGCGGGGCGAAGCGCTGGGCGGAGGGTGGGGCGGATTATCCTTGATCCAGCGTGTCGGCGCGGCGCGTCAGTGACGACTCGCGCTACCATTACCTGACGACCCGGGCGCCTCCGCCGGAGATTTGTTTTTCCACTTCCTTGCGCGTGGCCATCGAGGTGTCGCCCGGAGTGGTCGACGCCAGCGCGCCGTGGGCGGCGCCGTATTCGACGGCTTTCTGCGGGTCGTTGAACTGCATGAAGCCGAATTGCACGCCGCTCGCGAAGCTGTCGCCGCCGCCGACGCGGTCGAGGATCTCGAGCTCCGGGTATTTGCGGCTCTCGTAGAACTTGCCATCGTGCCAGAGGATCGCGCTCCAGTCGTTTTTCGTGGCCGTAATGACGCGGCGGAGCGTGGTCGCGGCCACCTTGAAGTTTTTGAACTCCTTCACGGCGGTCTCGATCATCTGCTTGAACGCGTCGATCTCGATTTTGCTGATGTTGTGATCGGCACCCTTGACCTCGAAGCCGAGGGAGGCGGTGAAATCCTCCTCGTTCCCGATCATCACGTCCACGTATTTGGCGATCTCCCGGTTGACCTCCTGCGCCTTCTTGAGCCCGCCGATGGTCTTCCAGAGCGACGGACGATAGTTGAGATCGTAACTGACGATGGTGCCGTGCTTGTTGGCGGCCTTGACGGCCTCGACGGTGAGTTCGGCGGTGGTGGCGGAGAGCGCGGCGAAAATACCCCCGGTGTGGAACCAGCGCACGCCGAGTTTGCCGAAAATGTGGTCCCAGTCGAAATCGCCGGGCTTGAGCTGCGAGGCGGCCGTGTTGCCGCGATCAGGGTTGCCGACGGCGCCGCGCACGCCAAAGCCCCGCTCGGTGAAATTCAGGCCGTTGCGCACGGTGCGGCCGATGCCGTCGTCCTCGCGCCATTTGATGAAATCCGTGGCGACGCCACCCTGCATGATGAAATCCTCGACGAGGTGACCGACCTCGTTGTCGACGAAGGCGGTGCAGACCGCGGTTCTACAGCCGAAGCATTTGCGGAGGCCGCGGGAGGTGTTGTATTCGCCGCCGCCCTCCCAGACTTTGAATTCACGGGCGGTGCGGATGCGCCCCTCGCCGGGATCGAGGCGGAGCATGACCTCGCCGAGCGAGATCTGGTCGAACGTGCATTCCTTGGCGGATTTTATCTTGAGGCTCATGATGGATAAAACGGGGCAGGGGATTATTTGGCTGCGCTCGCCGCGGCAACGAACAGTCTGGCGCGGGCGGTGATGGCGGCCCAGTCGCCGGCCTTCAATGCGGCGGCGGCGACGAGCGCGCTGCCCGCCGCCGTGGCGAACGCGCCGGCCTTCAGGAATTCGCCGACGGTTTCAGGCGTGACGCCTCCGGTGGGCATGAACTCGATCTTCGGAAACGGCGCCTTGAGCGACTTGATGTAGGCCGGGCCGAAAAATTCGGCGGGGAACACCTTGATGATGTCGGCGCCGAGTTCGTGGGCGTTGTAGGCCTCGGTGGGCGTGAGCGCGCCGGAAAGGATGGGAACGCCGGCCTCCCGGCACACGGCGATGACCGCGGGCCGCAGGCAGGGAGTCACGATGAACTTCGCTCCGGCGGCGATGCCGGCGCGGGCGGTGTCGGCGTCGAGCACCGTGCCGAGACCGAGCAGCACCCCCGGCAGCTCCCGGGAGACCTTGGCGCAAAGTTCAATTGCCCCGGGGGTGGTCATGGTGAGCTCGATGCAATTAAGCCCGCCGGCCGAGAGGGCGCGGGCGCAATCGAGCAGGCTGGCCGAGCTGTCGGCGCGGATAAGCGCGATGACTTTCTCGGACTTGATGCGTTGGAGGATGTCGGTTTTGGCCATGAAAGTGGGTGCCAGGCTGGGCGCGTCAGGAGGGAGGCAGGCAAATGCAGCCGGAGATTTCACTGCCGGCCGGGCGGGTTGTCACAGATGGGGGAGAAAAGCTCACCGGGTTGTCTCCATGAAACACAGGCTGATCAACGCAGCGTTTCGGTATAGCCGAGCAGGCGGGAGAGTTCAGTGGCGGCGGACTTCACGGCGGCTGCCATTTCGGGGATGCGCTCCCGGGTGAAGCGAACGGTGGCGGCGGTGATGCCGATGGCTGCGACCACGGTGCCCTCCGACCCATGAACCGGGACGGCGAGACAGCGGACGCCAAGATTGAATTCCTCGTCGTCGAGCGTGTAACCGTTCCGGCGGGTCAGCACGGTTTCACGGCGGATTTCATCGAGAGTGGTGAGGGTATGCACCGTGCGCTTGGTCGGGCGGGTGGTCGCATACATTTCGGCCAGCCGGTTCTGGTGCAGGAAGGCCAGGAAGATTTTCCCGGTGGAGGAACAGTGCAGCTCGGCCAGAAAGCCGGGGCGGGAAGCGGCGCGCAACGGATGCGGGCTGTCCTGCACGGCTACGATGAGTGAACGATTGTCGCAAGGGATGGCGAGATGGGAGGTCTCGTCCGTCCGTCCCGTGAGTTTTTCCAGCACCGGCAGGGCGGCGGTGCGGATCTCCGTGCCCGCCAGGGAAGCGTGGCCCAACTGGATCAGGACGGGGCCCAGCTCGTAGTGCGCGCCATTCTTGCGGACCAGTCCCTCGAGATACAGGGTGGTCATGATCCGCAGGGTCGTGGTGACCGGAACGTTCAGCCGGCGGCCAATCTCCGCCGCCTTGAGGCCCTCGGTATCGCTGCCGAGCAGCTTGAGAATGCGGCAGGCGTTGCGCAGGTTGGGGATGACATAGCGTTCCTGGCTCGACGCGGCCACAATCGGCGCCGGGACTGCCGCCGGCACGGGCGCGACCGGGCCGGACCGGGCCGGGCGTTTTGGTGAAGTGACCAAGGAGTGAGTTGGCCGGGGCATGTTTTGGTTTCTAGTTGCCAAGGGAGGTACAAAGTTCAAATATGGATTGCAAGTTCATTAGTGAAATTATTGTGTCACTGCAATAGTCCACCAATGCCCCTCGCCATGGAAAGCACCCCCTATCCGCTGGCAACGACCAGTTGGCTTTGGCCGCAGGTTCGCTGGCTCCCTTTTCCCGGGATTCTGTCCCGGCCGTTTGCTGGGCGTGCGGGCCTCCATCCCCGACGTGGTTCCACGGGGAATCTTACCGTCAATCGGCAAACGGCTGGAGTCGCTGCCCGGCCCGCCCTATAACCACACTTCATGAAGATTCACGGCAGTGTTTATTCACGTCTGGCTTCAACGCTTTCTCCCGATGATCTGCGTCAGGAGTTTCTGGTCGACGGTCTGTTCCGGCCGGGCGAGGCAAATTTCCGGTACTGGGAGACGGATCGCACCGTCCTGGGTGGCATCAGCCCGCTCGGCACGGAAATTGTCCTGCCGACCCCGCCCGGTTTGCGCAGTGTATTTTTTCTCGAGCGCCGCGAAGCCGGGGTGATCAATCTGGGCGGCCCCGGAACGATCCGGGCCGACGGGACGGAATTCGGGATGGAGACACTCGACACCCTCTATCTGGGCCGCGGCGTGAAAGCGGTCACCTTCGCCTCGCGGTCGGCGAAGAAACCTGCGCGCTACTACCTGCTTTCCTATCCGGCGCACACCGCCTACCCGGTCCGGCATATCGGCCTCAAACAGGCGAAAGGCGACCGGCTTGGCACCCGGGAAGGCTCCAACGAACGTACGCTCTACAAAATCATTCATCCGGGCGCTTTTCCCACCTGCCAGCTTGTGATGGGTTTCACCCGGCTCGAGTCCGGCAGCGTTTGGAACAGCATGCCGCCGCACACGCACCTCCGCCGGTCCGAGGTCTATCTCTATTTCGACCTGCCGGCTGAGCAGATCGTGTTTCACATCATGGGTGAACCCCAGGCGACCCGCAACCTTGTCGTCCGCAACCTTGAGGCGGTTTTGTCGCCGCCCTGGTCCATCCACTGCGGCGCCGGCACCAGCAATTACACTTTCGTCTGGGGCATGGGCGGGGAAAACCAGGAATTCACCGACATGGATCCGGCCCCCATTCCCACCCTGCGCTAAACCCTCGAATGCCGGCCGCCGGCCCGGCGAACATTTTCCTCCATCATGAATCCGATTCTTGAGCAGTTTAAACTGAACGGAAAGGTTGCCGTCGTCACCGGCGCCGCGCGCGGTCTTGGCCAGGGCATGTCCCTCGCCCTGGCGGAAGCCGGCGCCGACATTGTCGCCGTCGACGTCCTGCCGGCGGACGACACGCGGCAACAAATCGAGGCACTCGGGCGCCAATGCCTCACGGTCGCGGCTAATCTTGCGGACCGCGCGGCGATTCCCGCGGTGATCGCCGACGGCAAGAAACGCTTCGGGCGTCTCGACATCCTCGTCAATTGCGCGGGCATCATCCGGCGCGAGGATTTCGAGAAATTCTCCGAGAAGGACTGGGACGACGTGATGGGGATCAACATCGACGCCGTGTTTTTTCTCAGCCAGGCATTTGTGCGCGAGTGCCTCGCCCGCCAGGCCCCCGGCAAGATCATCAACATCGCCTCGATGCTGTCGTTCCAGGGCGGCATCCGGGTGCCGTCGTACACCGCCTCGAAGAGCGCGGTGCAGGGCCTCACGCGTCTCATGGCCAGTGAACTTGGCGGCCGCGGCCTCAACATCAACGCCATCGCCCCCGGCTACATGGCGACCGACAACACCGCTCCGCTCCGCGCCGACGCCGACCGCAGCGCCTCGATTCTCGCCCGCATCCCGGCCGGACGCTGGGGCACGCCCGACGACCTCAAGGGCGCGGTTGTTTTCCTCGCCTCGGCCGCGTCGGACTACGTGAACGGTTACACCATCGCGGTCGATGGCGGCTGGCTGGCCCGGTAAAATTTACTGCCATGAATATCCTGCGCTGCTTGGTTGCCCTTCTATGCGCGTCGGCCCAGGCGGCCGTCGCTGCCGACCACGTGTCCGTGACCGTCGCCCACGATCTGGACGCCGCCCGGCTCTCCGAGACGATCACCATCCCGTGGGCCGATGTCGCCCGGGCGCTTCCCGGAGCCCTGCTCCAGCATATTGCGGTCAAGGACGCCGCCGGCCACAGTCTGCCCTATCAGGTCACCAATATTGCCCCGGAAGCAAAGGATCCGCTCGGCGTTGGCGTGGCCTACGGTGAACTCATTTTCCAGCATGACTTCGCCGCGGGTGAAAAATCCGCCACCTTCACCATCGAGAAAATCGAGGCGGTCGCGCCGGTGTTTCCCGCGAAAGTGTTCGCGCGTTACGTGCCCGAGCGCCTCGACGATTTCGCTTGGGAAAACGACAAGGTGGCCCACCGCACGTACGGTCCGGCGCTCGCCGCGCCCGCCGAACCCGGATCCGGCAAGGAGGTCCTTGTCACCAGCGGACTCGATGTCTGGTGCAAACGCGTGGCCTATCCCATCGTCGACCGCTGGTATAACAAGGGGCACGACCACTATCACCACGACGAGGGCGAGGGCATGGACATGTATCAGGTCGGCACTTCGCGCG
>CAZBLQ010000107.1:4359-13773 GCA_964492635.1 uncultured Oleiharenicola sp. | reverse complement strand
CCTTGCTGGCGCCGGCGACGAGGCCGGCGATGTCGACGAACTCGATGGCGGCCGGCACGACGACATTGGTTTTGGCGATCTTCTGGAGAACGTAGGCGCGTTCGTCCGGCACGACCACAACCCCGATGTTTGGATCGATGGTGCAGAAAGGGTAGTTGGCCGCCTCGGCCTTGCGGGAACGGGTGAGAGCATTGAAGAGAGTGGATTTACCCACGTTGGGCAGACCGACGATGCCGGCTTTAAGCATAAATTTGTTGTGGAAAAGGGTCGAATGCAGCGGTGGCACTGGGGGCTTGACAAGTGCAAAGTAGTTCCGACCCTATTGCCTCTTTTCCCATCCGAACAACCCTCTCCGCAAAGCTTCACACCCGTATCAAATGGCACTTAAAATCCGTCTTTCCCGTGTTGGCACCAAAAACGAACCGCATTATCGCGTTGTGGTGGCCGAAGAGCGCTCCCGCCGCGATGGCGACGCTGTCGAACAACTTGGCTCCTATAATCCCCGCGCCAAGGGCAACCCACTGACCATCAAGCTTGACCGGGTGGATTATTGGGTCTCAAAGGGGGCCAAGCCGACTTCGACAATGCACGCGATGATCAAGCGTGCGCGCCGCGCCGCGCCGGCTGCTGCCCCCGCCACGGCCTGAATGGTTTAACCACGAAGGTCACGAAGCACACGAAGGGTCCAACCTCATCCTGACAGCCTCGGTGCAAGCCGGGGCTTTTGCATTTATAAAATCTTCGTGCGCTTCGTGCTCTTCGTGGTGAAATAGGTCCCATGCGTATCGATGTCCTGACCCTGTTCCCGGCCATGCTCGACGGGTTTTTGTCCGAGAGCATGCTCGGTCGCGCCCAGGAAGCGAGATTGCTAGAAATCAAGATTCACAACCTGCGCGACTGGACCACGGACAAGCACAACACGACCGATGACCGGCCATTCGGTGGCGGTGCGGGCATGGTGTTGAAGTGCGAGCCGGTATTCGATGCCATCGAGCAACTGCAAACTCCCGGCTGCCGGCGGATTTATCTGACGCCCGATGGCACGCCACTGTCTCCTGCCTTGGCCTTGGAACTTTCCCGGCAGCATCATCTGGTTTTGCTCAGCGGGCATTACGAGGGCATCGACCAGCGTATCCGCGAAAGAATCATCGATCAGGAGATCAGCATCGGAGATTATGTGCTTACCAACGGCACACTTGCGGCGGCGGTTTTGATCGATGCAATGGCTCGTTTTATCCCCGGAGTGCTTGGTGAAGAAAAGTCGTTGACGACGGAAAGTTTCACCAGCAAGTTGCTCGACTTTCCTCAATACACGCGTCCCGCCGTTTACCGCGGCATGTCCGTGCCGGAAGTGCTCCTCTCGGGCAACCACGGCGAAATCGAGAAGTGGCGGCACGCACGACAGGTGGAAAAAACCCAGCAGGTCCGTCCCGATTTACTAAAATAACCAGCCATGAATCCTATTATCAAAGAAATCACCGCCGCTCAGGTGAAACATAATGTTGCGCCATTCAAAGTCGGCGACGGTGTCCGTGTGCACACCAAGGTGCGCGAAGGTGACAAGGAGCGTGTCCAGATTTTCGCCGGCATTGTCATCGCCCACAAGGGCAGCGGCATTCACGAGACCTTCACCGTCCGCCGCATCAGCTACGGCGAGGGTGTCGAGCGGGTGTTCCCGGTGAATTCGCCCAATCTGGAAAAAATCGAAGTCGAGAAGGATTCCAAACCCGGCAAAGCCCGCCTCTATTATCTCCGCGATCGCACCGGCAAGGCCGCGATGGCCGTCAAGGAGAAGCGTTACGAGGCGCCCGCCAAGGCCTGAGCCTTCCGCCAGTTGTTTCTTTTTGGGCGGGATCGCTGATCCCGCCTTTTCCTTTGGCGCTTTTGCACCGTTGCCGCGGACTCCGTTGCCGTGTGCTCACGGCCCGGAGTTCGTCCCGGTTTCTCACTCCGCGAAAACCGGGCGAATCGCTTTTTTTGTGCACAAAATTGAGCTTTGCACCCCGTTGGTTCTACGGCGTAAATCGGCATTCACTGATTGTCTCCCTTTACCATGAAACTCCAGACTGACATTCTCGCCCTCGCTGCCAACCAGGCCCGCGGCCTTGCCATCGACGCCGTGCATAAGGCCGGCATCGGACATCTCGGACTGCCGCTCGGTTGCGCCGAAATCGGCGCCGTGCTTTACGGTCACGCGCTCCTCCACAATCCCGACGAACCGCGCTGGCTGAACCGCGACCGGTTCGTGCTCTCCGCCGGCCATGGCTCGATGTTCCTCTATGCCTGGCTGCACCTGTCTGGCTACGAGCTTTCGATGGAAGACATTCAGGGCTTCCGCCAGCTCCACTCGAAGACGCCCGGCCACCCCGAGTTTCACGAGACGCCGGGAGTCGAGGCCACGACCGGCCCGCTCGGCCAGGGCGTCGCCAATGCCGTCGGCATGGCCGTCTCGGCGAAAATGGCCGCGGCGCGTTTCAACACGGCCGAGCATACCATTTTCGACCAGCACATCGTCTGCCTCGCTGGCGATGGCTGTATGCAGGAAGGCGTCGCCATGGAGGCGGTCGCCTTTGCCGGCCATCAAGGACTGGATAATCTGATCCTGATCTACGATTCCAACTATGTCACCTTGGACGCGATGGCGGACAAGACGCAGAGTGAGAATACCGCGGCACGTTTCAAGGCGATCGAGTGGGACGTGCAAACCGTTGCGGATGGACACGACATGGCCGCGTTCCTGAAGGCGTTCAACAAGGCGAAGAAGGCAAAAAGCGGCAAACCGCAGCTCATCATCGCGCACACCATCATTGCCCGGGGAATCCCCGAGGTGCAGGGCACGGCCAAGGGCCATGGTGAGGGTGGGGCAAAGTTCGCCGAGGCCGCGCGCAAGGGCCTCGGACTGCCCGCGGACCAGCATTTCTACGTGAGCGACGCCGTGCGTGCGTATTTCGCCGACCACAAGAAGCGGCTCAAACGCAGCTACAACAAATGGAAGAAGTTCTTCATGGCGTGGCGCGAAGCCAACCCGGACAAGGCCGCGCTCCTTGACTCCGCCGCAAAACAGCCGAGTGCCGCGCACCTGCTCGAAAAAATCCCTCTCTTTCCGGCCGACGCCAAGCACCCTGGCACCCGTGGTTCCGGCCGCGAGGTGCTCCAGTCGGTGGCGGCCGAGTTGCCGCTGCTCGTCTCGGGCAGCGCCGACTTGCACGGTTCGACCTACAATTATATTAATGCCGACAAGGACTTCGACAAAACCAACCGTGGCGGCCGCAACATCCGCTTCGGGATTCGCGAGCATGCGATGGCGGCAATGTGCAACGGTCTGGCCTACGACGGGATCTTCCGCCCTTCCTGCGCCACCTTTCTCGTATTCGCTGATTACTCGCGTCCCTCGATGCGCCTGGCGGCGCTGGCGAAACTCCCCGTCATCTACATCTACACGCATGATTCCGTCGGGGTGGGCGAGGACGGTCCGACCCATCAGCCGGTCGAAACCATTTCCGCGCTGCGGCTCATCCCCAATTTTGATGTGATCCGGCCGGCGGACGCAGAGGAAACTGCCGGCGCTTTTGCCGCCGCGCTAGCGCGCACAGACGGCCCGACACTGATTGCGCTCACGCGGCAGGCCGTGCCCATGCTCAACGACATCCCCGCCAGCATGCGCCGCGCCGGGGTGCTCAAGGGTGGTTATGTCGCCGTGCAGGAAACGGCACCGCTGACTCACATCCTCCTTGCGACCGGTAGCGAACTCCAACTGGCCATCGCTGCGGCCAAGATTCTTGGGCCCGGCACCCGTGTCGTCTCGATGCCGTCGTTTTTGCGCTTCGAGCAGCAGCCGGTCGAGTATCGCGACGCGATCCTGCCGCCGTCGTGCCGCAAACGAGTGGCCATCGAGGCGGGCGTTTCCGCCCTCTGGAGCAAGTATGTCGGGCTCGACGGCAAGGTGGTTGGGATCGACCGTTTTGGCCTGAGCGCGCCGGCTCAAGTCGTATTCAAGGAGCTCGGCATCACCGCCGAAGCCGTGGTCGCCGCGGCCCGCGCACTGTAGCCATCACGCAATCTTAATGTCCGGCAGCCGATCCATTAGACCGGCTGTGTTTTCTGGTAAAAATGCCTTCTGTTGCGCCCGGGCGCAAATGACGGCTTGCAAATCTCATTAGGGGGCTAACCGTCAGCCCCCTCACGATATTTAACGCCCCGAATTCCATGCCTCACCTGTTGCTCAAAGATCTGCCGCGCTACGAATGCCTGCTGGAGGCGGCGAAGGAATTTCCCGAACTCGATCCGTCGGCGGCCGAGGCCTTCCTGCATCTGCTGCGCACGGCCGACGAAGCGTTTGGCGTCGCCGAACACAATCTTTCCGCGCACAACATTTCCCAAGGCCGTTTCTGTGTCCTCATGCTGCTCTGGCGCAGCCTCCAGGCCCGGAAGTCGAAGATGTGCGGGACCGATGAATGCATCCCCGGCCCGCGCACCCCGGCCGAACTGGCTGATGCCGCGAACGTCACTCGTGCGACCATGACCGGACTTGTTGATACACTCGAACGCGATGGCTTTGTGAAACGGGAGCCTGACCAGGATGATCGTCGCATGATGTCGGTGCGCCTCACCGCCCGGGGTGAGAAGTTCCTTCGCGAGTTTCTGCCGGGGCATTTCAAGATCACTAGTTCCGTCACGAGTACGTTGACCGAGGCCGAGCGCAAAACCCTTGTCCGTCTGCTGGGCAAGATCCAGCAGCAGGCGGCGCTGCTCAATCCATCCCGCGAACAACTCGTGCCGGTCGCCTGAATCTAACTCTCGTTTAATACATACAATCCAATAGCAAAGCCTACAATGTCTCCCCTCACTTATTTCATAGCGGCAGTTTTCATAGAAATTCTTGTCATCGGCGGCGTCTGTGCGCTGATCTATTTTGCCCGCAAGCAGTTGGTGACCTCGATCAAGGCTGCGGTGCTTCTAGGAATAATCTTTTTGGTCGTCGACGCCATCGCCGGCTGGAAAACCTACACCGTGACGACGATGATCGCGAAGATGTCGGTGCAAAAACCGGCCCCGACAGTGGTCTCCTCCCTCAAAGCACCGGAGGATATCTGGCAGCGCCGGTATCATGCCGTCGGCAGCTTTGCCGCCGTCCAAGGGGTGATCGTGAGCAACGAACTCGATGGCACGGTCACCAGTATCCCCTTCGTGTCCGGGGCACAGGTGAACCAGGGGGATTTGCTCGTCCAACTTGATGTTTCGACCGAGCAGGCCCAACTGGCCAGCGCCCAGGCCGCCGCCGACCTTTCCAGCATCAGTCTCAAACGGGCCCAGGATCTTCGGGCGCAGAATACCAATTCTCAATCGGAATTTGATACCGCGGAGGCACAGTCCCGGCAGACATTGGCCGGCATGGACATCATTCGCGCGGCGATCGCCAAGAAGACCATCCGGGCGCCGTTTGCCGGCCGCCTCGGCATCCGGCAGATCAGCGTGGGCCAGTTCATCAAGGGAGGGACAGGCATTGTGTCCTTGCAGGCTCTGGATCCCCTCTACCTGAATTTTTCCCTGCCGCAGCAGGACCTGATTGACCTGAAGGCCGGCCAAGTCGTGCAGGTGACGGTCGATGCCTACCCGGGCACGGTGTTCGAGGGCACGATCAACGCCATCAACTCCAAGGTCGACGACTCCAATCGCAATGTGCAGGTGCAGGCCAGCATCGCCAATGCCGACGAGCGGATCAAACCGGGCATGTTCGCGGGCGTGGACGTCGTGCTCCCGCAGCAGGACAAGTTTGTCACGCTGCCCCAGAGCGCCATCAGCTATAATCCGTATGGCAACTCGGTCTACATTGTGGAAGACAAGGGTGGTGGGGCGGGGCTCACGGTCCGCCAGCAATTCGTGCAACTCGGCGACCGGCGAGGTGATCAGGTGGCCGTGCTCAAGGGCGTGAAACCCGGCGATGAGGTGGTGACATCCGGCCAGCTCAAACTGCGCAATGGCGCCGCCGTGCAGATCAACAACACGGTGGCGCCGGCGGACAGCACGGCCCCGGCCCTGCCCAACACCTGAGGCTCCACCATCATGAATTTCACGGATATTTTCATCAAACGACCGGTGCTTGCGACGGTCGTGAGCCTGTTGATCCTGCTCATCGGGTGGCGTTCGTTCACCCTGCTCAACGTCCGGCAGTATCCGGTGAGCAACAGTGCGGTAGTCACCGTTTCCACGATCTACACCGGTGCCAGCGCCGACCTCATCCAGGGTTTCATCACCTCGCCGCTGGAGAAGCAGATCGCCAGCGCCGACGGCATCGACTATCTGGAGTCGAGCAGCGTGCCGAGCGTCAGCACGATCACCGCGCACCTGAAGCTCAATTACGATCCCAACGCGGCGCTCACCCAGATCACCTCGAAGGTGAACAAGGTGCGCAACCAGCTGCCGGCCGATGCGTTCGACCCGACGATCGACGTGCAGGTGGGGGAGACGACGTCGTCGATGTACCTGAGCTTCTTCAGCAAGGAACTCGATTCCAACCAGATCACGGACTACCTCACCCGCGTGGTGCAACCCAAGCTGGCGTCGGTCGACGGCGTGCAGAGTGCGCAAATTATCGGCGGCCGCAACTTCGCCATGCGCATCTGGCTCAAGCCCGACAAGCTGGCGGCCTACGGCATCAGTCCGCTGCAGGTGCGGCAGGCGCTGGCCGGCAACAATTCGCTCGCGGCGGTGGGCGCGACGAAGGGCTCGGAAATTTCCATCAATCTCAACGCCGCCACCGACCTGCACACGGCCGACGAATTCAAGCAGCTGGTCGTCCGGCAGCAGGACGACGTGATCATCCGGCTGCAGGATGTGGCCGATGTCGTGCTGGGTGCCGAGAGCTACGATTCGGAGGTGCATTATGGCGGCAGGGACGCGACCTTCATCGGCATCAACGTGCTGCCGACAGCGAACGCGCTTACCGTGATCGCGGATGTCCGCAAAATCTACCCGGATATCGTGGCCCATTTGCCCGCTGGGCTGAATTCCAACATTCCCTATGATGCGACGGCCTATATTGATGGGGCCATCCACGAGGTTGTGACTACGCTGGCGGAGGCGCTGGCGATCGTGATTGTGGTGATTTTCCTCTTTCTGGGCTCACTGCGCTCCGTGGTCATCCCCCTCGTGGCGATGCCACTGTCACTGGTCGGCGCCGCGTTTCTCATGCTGCTGATGGGGTTCACCATTAATCTCCTGACATTGCTGGCGATGGTTCTGGCAATCGGGCTTGTGGTCGACGACGCCATCGTCGTAGTGGAAAACATCCATCGGCACATCGAGGAGGGTTTGTCCCCGATGGCGGCGAGCCTGCAAGGCGCTCGCGAGCTGGGCGGGCCCGTGGTCGCCATGACCATCACACTCGCCGCCGTCTATGCGCCGATCGGCTTTCAGGGCGGTCTCACCGGTACGCTGTTCCGCGAGTTCGCATTCACGCTGGTGGGCGCAGTCATCATTTCCGGCATCGTGGCGCTCACGCTCTCGCCGATGATGTGCTCGAAGCTGCTCCGGCATGACACGAGCAAAAAGGGTTTCTCCCACTTTCTCGACACCACCTTTGAAAAATTGCAGAGGAAATACGAACGCTACCTCGACAGCGCCATGCAAACGTGGGCGGTCCTGCTGGTCATCCCGGTTGTATCGATTCTCCTGGTCTATCCGTTCTGGTCGATGACCAAGCACGAGCTCGCGCCCGACGAGGACCAGGGCATCATCATCGCCCTCTCCACATCCTCGCCGAATGCCAATGTCGACCAGACGGCCCGTTTCGCGGAGGAGAATGCCAAGATCATCAACTCCTATCCGGAGACCGCCAATGTCTTCCAGATCGTCGGCTTTAGCGGAGGCAACACCGCGATCAACGGCATGGTCTTCAAACCGTGGGGCGACCCGGATCGCAAGCGCAGCACGTTGGAGCTGCTTCCAGAGGTCTCGGCCAAGCTCAACAGCGTGGCCGGGTTCAAAACGTTTGCCTTTCTGCGGCCGCCGCTGCCGGGCGGCGGTTCCGGTCCCCAAGTGCAGTTTGTCATACTCTCCACCGATGCACCGGAGCGCATCGCCCAGGTGGCCGACGAACTCGTCAAGCGCGCGTATCAAAGCGGCATGTTCTACTTTGCGGACACCGACCTGAAATTCGACCAGGTCCGCGGCGATATTGCCATCGACCGCAGCAAAGCGGCGGATCTCGGGGTCAACATGCAGCAGGTGGCCGCCGACGTCGGCTCGATGCTGGGCGGCGGTTACGTCAATTACTTCAACATCCAGGGCAACAGCTACAAGGTGATCCCGCAGGTGGAGCGAGCCTTCCGCCTCAATCCCGAACAGCTCGGCAACTATTACGTCAGCGGCGGCGGCGGCAAACTGGTGCCGCTGTCCACCTTCGCCTCGGTCAAATACTCGGTACAGCCGCAGGCGTTGAAACACTTCCAGCAGCTCAACGCGGCCACCATCTCGGCCGTGCCGCGCCAGGGTGTTTCACTGGGCCAGGCGCTGGACTTCTTCAACGCCCAGGCGGCTACCGCGCTCCCGCAGGGCTACAGCATCGACTACGGCGGCCAGTCCCGGCAGTATGTGCAGGAAGGCAGCTCGCTCGTGGTGGCCTTTGTCTTCGGTGCCATCATCATTTTCCTGGTGCTGGCGGCGCAGTTCGAGAGCTTTCGCGATCCGCTCATCATTTTGCTCGGCAGCGTGCCCATGACGCTGGTCGGCGCCCTCGTCTTCCTTTTTCTCGGCGCGGCGTCGATCAACATCTACACGGAGGTGGGTTTTATCACCTTGGTCGGCCTGATCAGCAAGCACGGCATCCTGATCGTGCAATTTGCGAACCGGCTGCAGGAGGAGGGCAAGAGCAAGCGTGAAGCCATCGATCACGCGGCGGGAGTCCGGCTGCGCCCAATCCTGATGACGACGGCGGCGATGGTGTTCGGCGTCGTACCGCTGATCCTCGCCACCGGTGCCGGCGCGGCCAGCCGCTTCAACATGGGCATCGTAATCGCCACGGGCATGTCCGTCGGCACGCTGTTCACGCTGTTTGTCGTGCCGGCCGTCTACATGCTGATCGCGCGGGATTACGCCAAGGAACGCCAGACCGTTCCTGCGCCCCTCGCTGAACCCAATCTTGCCAAGTAACCCGGGATATCCTTCCATGCCAAACTTTATGCGTCCGCTCATTCTTATCCTCGTGACTGCGAGCCTGCTCGCCCGCCCCGTGGCGGTCCATGCCCAGCTCAACGACGGCAAACCCGACCCGGATTTCCCCGTGCCCGAGGCGCTGGACCTGACCTATGCGCTGGCCTTCGCCCTCGATAACAACTTCGCCATCCGGCAGGCCAAGGAGCGCATCCGCCAGCAGGAAGGCGTCGTGCTCGAGGTGCGCGCCCCGCAAATTCCCAA
>CAZBLQ010000107.1:0-4259 GCA_964492635.1 uncultured Oleiharenicola sp. | reverse complement strand
ATCAAGGTGCAGGAGCAGAACGTCGAGCTCATCGAGCGCCAGTTGCAGGACGTCAAGAACCGCTTCGAGGCCGGCACCGTCTCCAATTTCGAAGTGTTGCGCGCAGAGGTCGCCCTCGCGAACGCCCGGACGCCGCTCATCACCGCACGCAATGACTACCGGCTGGCCATCGAGGAACTCCGTCAGGCGCTTGGGTTCGTTACCCACACGGAAGCCAACGTCACCAAGATCCCCGATTTTCTCGGGACGCTCGAGTTCACGCCGGCCAGTTTCGAGCTGCGTTCAGCTCTCGCGTCTGCCCACGATCACCGTCCCGATCTCCTGCGCCTCACCAAGCTGGAAAGCGCCGCGGAACAGGGCGTGTTCGTGAACCGGGCGAATTATTATCCGAATCTTTCGGCCTTTGGGTCTTACGACGTGCGGGACGGCAATGTGTCTCTCGGCCCCGGCAGTCCCAGTCAACTGAAGGGTTGGACCATCGGTCTCCAGTCGCAGTGGAACATCTTTGACGGCCGGGCCACCGCCGGCCGGGTCGCCCAGGCCCGTTCGCTTTTGGAGCAGGCGAAGCTGTCGCTGGCCGAGACGCAACTCGCGGTCGACGTCGATGTGCGCCGGTCGATCTCCACATTTCAGGAGGCCACCGAGCTGGCCGAGGCTTCCAAGAAGGTTGTTGAACAAGCCGAGGAAGCCGTCCGTCTGGCCAATGCCCGCTACAGCGCCGGTACCGCCACGCAGCTGGACGTACTGACTTCCCAGGTCGACCTCACCACGGCCCGGCTGAACCAGCTGCAGGCTTTCTACAGCTATAACGTGGCGGTCGCCACCACCCGCAAGGCCATGGGGTTGACCGACGAGATGCGGCCCACCAAGGAACTGACCTATCCGCAAAAATAGCGTACGGTAACAGGCGCCGCTTTCCGGGCCGCCGCCAGGCGGCCTTTCATTCGCTCCGTGGGCAACTTCCGCATGAACTGTCTGTCTTAAGCGCACTGCATGAAGCCTGTCCGCCCGTTGCTCATCACCGTTGGGATTGTCGTGGTGGTTTGTGTCGCCGGCCTGTCGCTTGCGTTGACCCCTTCGTTTCAGCACTGGGCGGTGCTGCGGATGGCGGCTGGCCAACCCGGCCTCAAACTCGATGTGGCAAGCATCTCCGCCCGATTCACCAGTCTCTCTCTCCGCGGAGTTCAGGTTGAAAAAAACGGCCTCCGCATACGGTTCGACGAGTTGAACGCGGATTATTCGCTGTGGCAGGTGCTGTTCAACCACCGGCTGCAAATCCACCAACTCACGGTTCGCAACCTCCTGGTCGATGTCAGCCGGCTTTCCCGGGCCCAGGCCGGGGTCACGGCCGCGGGTGCGCCGGCCGCTGCGCCGGGCCTGCTGGCGCAACTTGAGCTGCCGGTCGAACTGATCCTGGAGGATTGCCACGTCGAGGGCCGCGTTTTACTGCCCGGTGGGAATGGCAAACCTCCTGTGCCGGGCGATTGCAAGATTACCGGTGGCCGGTTTGCACCCGGGCAGGAAGGTTCGCTGCTGCTGACCGCGACCGTCAGGAATCCTGCGGCCGATGCACACGTGGCGGCGTTGAACGCCCAGATCAGCCTGCGGGCGACCCAGACAAGACAGCGCCGTTTCAGCCGGGTTGCCCTGACCGGGGTGGTGGACGCCGAGGGCAAATCCTTTTCCGAGCAAAACCAGTTGAAAATCTCCGCTGAACTGATCAAGGACGCTGCGGGTGAGAATTACGCGGTCAGCGTTGACACGCTCCTGCGGGGTGTGGCGGAAAACGTGCTCACGGCTCACGCGACCCTGGCTGCCGGCCAGAAGGAGTACGCCGGCCAGTGGACACTCAAGGCGCGCACGGCGCAGCTGGAGCCTTTTGTGCTCGACGCAGCCATGCCGGATTTCGACGCGCGCGGTGAGGGCCGCTTTGCCTTCTCGCCTTCGACGCGCGCGGTGAGTTTGCAGGGTAACCTGCAGGCCGGTGCCAGCGGGCTCGAGGCGCTGGAACCGGCGTGGCGGGCCATCGGTGCGGTCGGGCTGCAGGCTCAATTCGATCTGGCGGTAGCGGATGGCGTGGCCAGCTTGCGTCAGCTGGATGTCCGGATCGCCGGTACGCAACCGGTGTTGGAGCTGCAGGCAACCCGGGCTGCCGAGTTTAATTTCAGGGAGAGCCGGCTGCGTGTCGGTGGTTCGGTTACCGGCGAGGTCATGAATCTCAAGCTTCACGGTCTGCCGCTCGCTTGGGTGCGCCCGTTCGTGCAATCGGTAGACATTTCCGGCGGAATGATCACTGGAGAATTCACCGTCACCGCCGAACCGGACCAGTTGGTTTTGCGCGCCGTGCTGCCGTTGCGCGTTGATCAGCTGACCGTCGTTCAAGAAGGTGAGCTGTTGCTGGCCAAGGCGGATGTCAGCCTGGACGTAGAGGCTTTGCTGTCCGCAGAGGAATTGCGCGCAACTGTCAGGGCACTCACGCTCCAGACATCCGTCGGGGATTCGCTGGTGATGCAAGGTTCGGTCGCCATGCCGCTTGGTCCGGATCGGTCGTATGCAGTCAGCGGCAGCTATGAGGCGGACCTACCGAAGATGCTCGCTCCCTGGCTGCCGCTGGGGCCGGTCAAATCGGCGGGCGATGCGGACTTCACCTTTGCCGGCAAGAAAATCGATCTGCGCCGTTTCAATGCAACGGTGACTAACGCCGCTGACGTTGCCTTGCTCAAGGCTGTTGCGTTGCGCCCGTTTCATCTCGATCTGTCCGCCTGGCGCGCCACGACCGGCCCTTCGACCGGGCTCAGGGCAGGCGAAAACGGCCCCGCCGATCTCATGCGCCTGACGATGGGCCGCGTTCCGCTCGACCATCTGCCCTTGAACCAGCCCGGTGCCAGTCTGGGCGGAGTGGTGGAGCAGGGAGAATTTGTGCTCACCTCTTCTGGTGAAAAACTTACCTTGCACTCGGTATCGCCTTTCAAAATGGCCGGAGTCTCACTCGCGCAGAATGGCCAGCCGGCACTGACCGGACTGGCGGTCGAAGCCATGCCGGTCATGGAATTCTCCGGGAAGTCCACCGGTTCGGGCGAAACTGGTGAGGTGACCGTGCGTGATGCCGCCGGGGCAGTCCTGCTCACCTCCAAAGCCGGAGTCACCCAGTCGCCCGCCGCGGGTCTACACGGGACGCTGACCTTCAACCTTGATCTTCCGGCCCTCTCTTCACAGCCGCTGTTTGCCCGCACCCAGGCGCTTTCGCAAGGGCGTGCGAGCGGAGAGATTCGTCTGGCGCTCGGTGGTACCAGGCAGGTGGAGGCACGGTTGACCGTCAATGGACTCGTGGCTCGTGATGGTGGCCAGACCCTGCCGGTCGCCAATCTCAGCTTTCGGGGCGTCGTGAATGAGAATGGAAGAATATCGGTCCAGGCGCCACTGCTGCTGGATCGAGCCGGGCAGCGCTCGGATTTGAATTTCTCCCTCGAACTGACTCCGGCGGGCCGGGCCTTCGCGCTGGATGGCAAGCTGACGGGCGAGCACGTGGAACTGGCGGATGCCTTGTCGGTGCTGGGTGTTTTTCTGCCTGCCGCGGCCAGGGTTGACCAACCAGCGGCTGAAACGGTGCAGCCCACAGGCGCGGTCGCCGACAGTACGCCGGCTTGGTCGCGGTTTAGTGGCCAGCTTCTCCTCGACCTGAAATCGGCGACCTCAGGCAAGGACTGGGCGATGACCGGGCTGACCGGGCTGGTCGTCATCAACTCCACCCAGTTCTCATTGCAGAAACTCGAGGCGGCATTCGGGGAAAAAAGCCGGTTCAACGCCCGGGGCGAATTGAATTTCACGAACAACCCGCAACCCTACCAGTTGACGGGCGATTTTTCGCTGACCGAGTTTGACGCAGGCAGGTTCTTCAAGGTGATCGAACCGACCAAACCCGCGACAGTCGAGGGCTTGTTCACGGTTTCCGGGCATATTGACGGCCGGGGCGCCACCGTGGAGCAAACCATCAACCAAAGTCGCGGCCGGTTTGAACTGGCCAGCCAGCAGGGGATCTTCCGCGGTTTGCAGCGTACCACCAACCGCGTATCGATGACGTCCAAAGCGGTCGAACTGGGCGCATCGATGCTCGGTTCCATTTTGGGTTCAGACAAAGCCACGAAAATGGCGGAAAAGGTGGCCGGGCAGGCTTATTTTTTGGATCAGCTCGCCCAAAGCGTGGGCGAACTCAACTACGACCAGTTGAGCGTCCGGCTCGTGCGCGACGAGACACTCAA
>CAZBLQ010000106.1:0-13855 GCA_964492635.1 uncultured Oleiharenicola sp. | reverse complement strand
TACCAGATGCTGGAGAAGGGCAAGCTCCGCGTGCCGGCCATCAACGTCAACGACTCCGTCACCAAGTCGAAATTCGACAATCTTTACGGCTGTCGCGAGTCGCTCGCCGACGGTCTCAAGCGCGCCACCGATGTCATGATCGCCGGCAAGGTCGCCTGCGTCTGCGGTTACGGTGATGTTGGCAAGGGCTCGGCGCATTCGCTGAAAGGGTTCGGCGCGCGTGTTGTTGTGACCGAGATTGACCCCATCAACGCCCTGCAGGCCGCGATGGAGGGCTTCGAGGTGAACACCATCGAGTCCACGCTTGGCACCGCCGACATCTACGTCACCACAACCGGCAACAAGGACATCATCACGCTTGATCACATGCGGCAGATGAAGGACCAGGCCATTGTATGCAACATCGGCCATTTCGACAATGAGATCCAGGTCGACCGGCTCAATACGTCCGATGCAATGCGCACGAACATCAAGCCGCAATACGACCTCTACACGTTCCCGGGCGGCCCGAGCATCTACCTGCTCGCGGAGGGTCGGCTCGTGAACCTCGGTTGCGCCACGGGCCATCCGTCGTTTGTCATGTCGAACAGCTTCACCAACCAGACGCTCGCCCAGCTCGATCTCTGGAAGAACAGGGACACTTACAAGATTGCCGTCTACCGGCTGCCCAAGCACCTCGATGAGGAGGTTGCGCGCCTGCATCTGGAAAAGATCGGTGCCAAGCTCACCACGCTGACGAAGGCGCAGGCCGAGTATCTCGGGGTTCCGGTCGGTGGGCCCTACAAGCCCGAGCATTACCGGTACTGAGACGGAATCCGGCTCAATCCCGCCGGGTTGAGGCTGGCTTGAACAAATATTGCAGGCCGCCTTCATCAACTGAACTCAACGCCGCGGAAATATCCGCGGCGTTTTTGTTTTCCTTGCCCTGCCGCGTTGAACCGTCAGGGTGGCTGCCGATACCAACCCTGTTTTCTCATGGGAGAAGCGGCCAATGGGGAAAGATATCAAATGCAACAAATGCGGTTTTCTTCTCGCTCAGTACACGAGCGAGACCGGTTTGCATCGGCGGATCAAATTGAACGGGGTCAGGGTGTTCGTGGAGAAAAACGCGTTGGGTGAGGACCTCGGCTGGGCCATCTGCCCCAAATGCAAAGCTAGAAGCCGGATCGACGCCGCCTACCTGTCCGGAGCCAGCTGATGGTGGCTGGAGGGTAGGACGCGACCGTTTGTCCTGTTGCAGGGCCGGCGCTCTTGTCGGGCCGAAGCCTTGCGCGAAGGCTGATGCGCCGCGACATTGGTGATGGCAGGCACGCCGCAAGCGGCAGCCCTGCAAAGTGAGAATGCGGACCGTAAATGGCACCATCCCGGCTCAGCTTTCGGTAATCTATCAACGTCGCTCAATCTCGTTCGCGCCTTCACGCGCCGACCAGATCATAGGATTGCCGGTTACGAATCAGCCGCAGTTTCTTGCCGAAGAGCCGGGACAAGGCGGCGGAGGTGAGAATTCTCGTCTTGGGGCCGTCGGCTACGATGCGGCCGTTTTTCATCAGGATGACGCGCTCTATTTCCGGCAGGATGTCCGCGACCTGGTGGGTGACCATCACCAGACTCTTGCCGGCGCGGATGAGCTTGCGCAGGACGGCGTGGAATTCGTGCACCGCTCCGGGATCGAGGCTGTTGGTGGGTTCGTCGAGGATCAGCACCTGGGGATCGTGAACCAGGGCGCGGCCGATGAGCGCCCGGCGCTGTTCGCCCGATGACATAGCGGAGAGCGGCCGCCGGGCGAGATGAGCGATCTCCAGAAAACGGAGAATCCGGCCCGCCTGGCGTTCCTGCGCCGGAGTTACCTGATGGTGCGGCCAAAGGCCGAGACTGTTGAAGTAACCCGACAGGATCATGTCGCGGGCCGTGACTTCCCGGGCCGTCACTTCATGCGAAAGATTCTGCAGCAGATCGAGGGCGACTATCCCGAGGCACCGGCGCAGATCTTCGAGGGCCCAGAGTTCCCGCCCAAACAGTTGAAAGCGGCCGCCCTTGATCCCGGCGCGCGGATACAGCTCGCAGGTTATCAGCTTGACCAGGGTGGATTTGCCCGACCCGTTCGGCCCGAGGATGACGATGTGTTCCCCGGAGCGCACCTGCAGGTTGAAATTGCGCAGGACGGCCTTTTCGCCGCGCATCACGGTGAGCTTCCGGAAATCGATCAGCAGTGGGGAGGGCAGGGTGGGCATGGACAATAATCCCTTGAACTTTCACAATCTCATTGTTTGCTCGTCAACCTGCTTCCGGAGAGGTGGCTGAGTGGTCGAAAGCAGCGCTTTGCTAAAGCGCCGTAGGCGTAAGCCTACCGAGGGTTCGAATCCCTCCCTCTCCGCCATTTGCTATTTGCCGGCGTAATATTTCGGTTTCAGGACGCCGATGCAGGGCAGGTTCCGGTAGCGCTCGTTGAAGTCCAGGCCGTAGCCGACGACGAATTCGTCCGGGATCTCGAAGCCCACATAATCGGCTTCGAAGGGCACGGCCCGCCGGGCTTTCTTGTCGAGCAGGACGCAGGTGCGGACTGAGGCCGCGCCCTTCGATTTGACCAACCCGGCCACGGCGGCAAGGGTCTTGCCGGTGTCGAGGATGTCATCCACCAACAGCACGTGCTGCCCGGACACGTCGAGTTTCATCTGGTCGACAATCCGCGGCTCACCCACGGCCTTAGTGCCGGTATGATAACTGGAGGCACGCAGACAATCCAGCCGCAGGGGGCTGCGGAGCTGGCGCAAAAGATCGGCGGCAAAGATCAGCGCGCCATTGACGATGGCGACCACCATCATGTCCTTGTCGGCGTAGTCGGTGTTCAGTTGCGTCCCCAAGGTGGCGATGCGGCGCCTGATGGCGAACGCGCTGACGAGAACATGATCCAGGTGCTTGAGTTCGGGCGGGCCTTTGGTGGCGGGCATGCGCAAATGAAAAGCGCGAAATGCCGGCCAAGGCAAACTGTTATGCCGGTTTGCGAAGTGGTTTTGGATTCTTGGCTTGAAATGCACGGGTAGGGCGCGACCGCTGGGCGCACCGTCAGGACATTCGCGGACGGCCCGGCGGTCCGTCCCTACCTACGAAGCCACGCCAAAGCCACAGTCATCAGGACGCTGACTTCCCACCTCCCGCCCGGTCGGGTTTATGTTTTTGACTTGAGCCGGGGCGGTCCGTTGCCTCGCCCCCGGCGCGTGCCTCCCCGAAACCAGGGCGCGAACGCTGGGCGCCACGAAAAATGATTTCCATCCAGGTTAAGCAACTGACCAAGCAGTTCGGCCCCATCGTGGCATTGGATCGCCTCGACCTGACCATCAACCCGGGCGAACTTTTCTTCCTGCTGGGCCCGAGTGGCTGCGGCAAGACCACGCTGCTGCGCAGCCTCGCCGGTTTCTACATTCCCGAGCAGGGACAAATACTCTTTGGCGACGAGGACGTGACCCGGCTCGCACCGCACAAGCGCAACATCGGCATGATGTTTCAAAGCTATGCCTTGTGGCCTCACATGACGGTGGCGGAGAACGTCGCCTTCGGTCTGGAAGAACGCAAAGTGTCCGCAGCCGAAACCAAACAGCGGGTGCACGAGGCGCTGGCTTCCGTTCACATGGAGGCATACGCCGGCAGCAAACCCAACCAGCTTTCCGGCGGCCAGCAGCAGCGGATCGCCCTGGCCCGCGCCCTGGTCATCCGGCCCCGCTGCCTGTTGTTGGACGAGCCGCTTTCCAACCTCGACGCCAAGCTGCGGCTGGAGATGCGCTCGGAGATCCGCCGCGTGTGCAAGGAATTCAAGCTCACGACCGTCTATGTCACCCACGACCAGAAGGAGGCGTTGTCCATCGCCGACCGCATGGCCATCCTTGAGAGCGGGCGCATCCTGCAGGTGGGCACGCCGCGCGAGGTCTACAAGCGTCCCACGTGCAAGACTGTCGCCAACTTCATCGGGGAGACGGATTTTCTCCCGGGAAAAGTTGTCGGCATGGCTGGCGCACACGTGACGGTGGACACGGCGGTGGGCAAGTTTGATGGCATTCTCGGGAATCCGGCAATCATCCACGCAGTCGGCGCGAGCGTGACCGTTTCCATCCGGCCGGAGTGCTGGGAACTCCATCACAGCGCCAAACCAAGCAATGTGGTCCAGGGCCGCATCGGCGAATCCATCTACCTCGGGGAAGTGGCCCAATACGCGTTCGTCACCGGCAACGGCACCCGTTTGAAGATTTTCGAACGCAACCCGCGTTTCGTGGACGATACCACGCGGGGCGAACTCTACGCCACCGTCGAGCCGGAGGATGTGGTCGTGCTGGAAGAGTGAATCATGCGTGTCATGGCGAGGAGTCTTTCGAGGCCGTCATGCGGTAGGGACCGTTGCCCCCAACGGCCCGGGCGCTTGAAGGCAAGCGCCCCTACCGGTTGGAGGCGGGACTATCAGTCCCGCGAGTTGGCCCTTCCGATACAGGTGCTTTGCGGGTTGAGGGCACCCCGCCTCCAACAAATGGATTCGCTTCATTTAGGATGACCATTCCCAACCAATGAAACGGGCGCTCATCATCATCGCGCTGCTGGCCGTGGTGGGCCTGCCGTTCTTGCTGCGCCCCAAACAGGCGGCGATCGGGAGCGCGGACGAGACGCTGGTCATCATCACCTCGCACAACGAGGCGCTCCGCTACGAATACACTCGCGGCTTTCGCGATTGGTACAAGGCGCGGACCGGCAAAACCATTGCCATTGACTGGCGCGTAATCGGGGGTACGAGCGAGATCACCCGGTTTCTTGAATCGGAGTATGTGTCGGCCTTTGAAAATTATTGGACGCACACTCTCGGCCGGTCGTGGAGCATGGAGGTGCAGGCGGCGTTCACCAATCCCAAGCTCGTTCCCGGCAAGACCCCGGATGGTGACACGGTGGAGATGGCGGCGCGGCGGGCGTTCCTTGATTCCAAGGTCAGTTGCGGCATCGACATTTTTTTCGGCGGCGGGAGCTATGATTACATCCGCCAGGCCGACGCCGGCCGACTGGTGGAATCCGGCCTCCTGCAACTCCACCCGGAATGGTTTCGCGACGAGATCATCCCGCAGTCGTTCACCGGCGAGCCCTACTGGGACAAGCAAGGGCTGTGGGTGGGCGATGTGCTCAGCAGCTACGGCATGATCTACAACCGCGACTCGCTCAAACGGCTGGGCCTCGAGCAGGAACCACGCGACTGGGATTATCTCGCGAACCCCAAATTGCAGGGCGAAGTTGCGCTGTGCGACCCGACGAAAAGCAGCTCCATCGCGAAGGCGTTTGAGAACATCATCCAGCAGCACATCTACCGGGCTTGGGACCGGCTGAAGCGAGTGAGCGAACGCGCTCCCGCGAGCCTGGAGGCGCAGGCCGTGGCGGAGGGCTGGGTCGACGGTCTGCGTCTGGTGCAGCGCGCCGGAGCCAACGCGCGCTACTTCACCGACACGTCGCAGAAGCCGTCGATCGACGTGATCCAGGGAAATTCGGCGATCGGCATCTGCATTGATTTTTACGGCCGTGGCGCCCACCAGGCGGCGGCGACGGGGCTGGATGGCACCAGCCCGCGCATCGGTTATTTCTCACCGCCGGATGGCACCGTGCTTTCCCCGGACCCGCTGGCGGTGCTGCGCGGCGCGCCGAATCCGAAGGCAGCGCTAGCCTTCATGGAATATGCGCTGACGATGGACGCGCAGAAACTCTGGAACTTCAAGCTGGGCACACCGGGCGGACCCGACCGGTATGAGCTGCGCCGGCTGCCCATCCGCCGGGATTTCTACACCAGTGATTTTGCGAAATACCGCTCCGATCCCGAGGTGAATCCCTATGCCGCGGACAATCCGCTCATCTACAACGGAGCCTGGACCGGCGGGATTTTTAGGGAGATGGCCTTTGTGGTCCGGGTGATGTGCCTCGACACGCATCCCGAACTGGTGGCGGCGTGGAAGGAGATCATCAAGGCCGGCATGCCGGCGGCTGCCATCGCTGTCATGGATGACATGTCGGCGGTGAGCTACGCCGAGATGAACGGCCATATCAAACAGGCGCTGAATTCCAAGAACAAGGTCGATGAAGTCCACCTCGCCAACGAACTCGCCGGCCGTTTCCGGCAGCAATACCTCAAGGCGGAGGAGATTGCCCGGGCGAGCCCGCGTTATCCATAAACTCCAAAGCTAGATCGGCTCCGCCCGGCCCAAGGTTCAACTGGTTGTTCATTTCGAAGGGTTGGCCACTGGGCGCACAAAGTCGTTCGACCATTTGTCCCGCTGCGATAGGTCAACGGTCACAGTCATCCTTTCACTGACTTTCTTCCCATCGACAATCTTCGGAAGGAACCACCAATGGCTGACTGAGTCGAGCAGACTCTGCTCGGCTTTCTGGTCATTGCTGCCTACCACCGAAGCGTGTTTGATTTCTCCACTGCTAGCGATCTCCACCGCTAGTATGACAGGACCCTTGGCGTCGAATGGATCTCGCGGAGGAAATGTCAGGTACGGCTCGGCCTCCGCATTCTTCACCCGATTGCGCGCTTCAGCCGCCTTTAATTTAACTTCCGCTTCAAATGTTCCGTTACGCATCAGCGTATGAAGAACTTCGCGGCCATGCGTGAACACATGCCAGACGAAACTTCCCTTGCCCAGTTCAACTGTCAGCTGCTTATGGATCGTAACGGTCTTGGACGAGTATGGACTGAGATACCCGATTTCCTGCAATATACTACCACTACCCCCACTCTCACTCGTTATGCTTAGTGCGATCCAGACTTTATCGAGCGCGACCGGCGATTCCAAATCGACCGAAAACAAGAGTTCTTTGTTAAATGGTCCTCCCGGCGTACTAACATATCGAAAACCTGTTTGTTGAAATTTCTGGTTCGAGGCAAAAACCCAATTCGGCGCAACCTTTGCGTCGGAACGTATTATCTCACTCTTATAAAGTTGAATGCTATCCGAACTGACCGCGACTTCTTTGCCGCCAAATTCTACATAGGGAACATCGCCACGTACTTCGACAATCGGCAAAATCCTTCCACCAATGAGCTGGTCTGGCGGCGCCGGAAGAGTAGCGCACATTTGGGCTGCGCCATAGGCCTCGACGCCGACTGCTAAGAAGATCGTAAATAATAATAAAACGTGAACGATAGAATATAAAGATGACGCTTTCATAAGAAAGCAATAGAGGGTCGGGCTGAGATTGTCTTGATTTGATGGACAGTGAGTGCGGAGGTAAAGAAGAAGTCTTCTGCTCAGGGCAGGCCACCATCTGGGCCCTTGCTGTGCCGGACGTAGGCCTCGGCGAATTGGCAGCCGGCTTCCATGCCGCGAAAAATTTCCATTCTACCGTGCTCGCCGGCATACGTCTCGCGGATTTTCTGGCTCACGTGCATGAAGCAGGCCTTGTGCTTCTGTTCGGCGACGCTGCTGATGTCCACGTAGTGCGTGGGCGCAAAGACCTGCGTCTGCGTCCCGGACATCACCTCGTAATAATAAAGTGGCACGCTGCGGCCGCCGGCGAACCAGGCATCAAGGACGAGATTCATGCAGTGGCGGTGGTCGCGGTGCGTGTCTACGGGCCAGTGGGTGAAGATGACATCGGGTTTCTCCTCCTCGACAATCTTCCTAATTGCGTCGTAGGCCGCGGGGTCCAGGTGGCTGGCGCCGTCAATCTGCCCGGCGTACAGCGGACGGGCCTGCATGATGCGGCACGCCTCGAGCGCCTCGGCATGGCGGATGCGCGCGGCGTCCTCATGGGACTTACCGTCGATGCCGGCTTCGCCGGCCGTGAGATAAAGCACCGCGACGTCGTGTCCGGCCGCGGTGTAAAGGCAGATCACGCCGCCGGCGCCGGTCTCGGGATCGTCGGGATGCGCGCCGGTGACGAGCACCTTGAGCCGGCGGGCGGCAGGTGCGGCGGCCGGCTGGGCCAAAGCGGAAGAGGGCAGGGCGGTCGCGGCCAACGTCAGGCCGGACAGAGTAAGCATTTCACGGCGGTTCATCAGGGAAGAGTGAGGAGGGTTTTGAGGGATTCTAAGCCGGGACTGTTTAGTCGTAATTCACCACAGACTAGCTGATGTCGATTCGCTTGGTACAAGCTGAACCTGGTGCGACTCTATCGCAACCAAACTCAATCCCCTGATTTTTAACCACGGATTTCACAGATTCGATCTGGATAAAACCAAGACCAGCACGATTGGTCAATTCCATGGCTTGGGTTTGAGGGATTGATCTCCGTATCCGTGTCAATCCGTGCCATCCGTGGTTAAAATTCCGTAGTTCCAAATGGATGGTTAACTAAAAGGGAAGCCGAGAGCCCGTTGCTATTCATCATCGGCCACCGGCCGGTAAACGTTGGGGAATCTCAGGACCATGTAGCTGTCTGGGTTGTCGATCGGCTTGAAGCCAAACTGCGCGTATAGCGGGTGAGCGTCACGCGTCCGCAGACTCCAACTGCGCAATCCTTGCAGCCGCGGGTGCCGCAGAGAGAACGCGAGCATGGCCTTGGCCAGACCGTGGCGGCGGTGCTCCTCCAGGATATACACGTCGCAAAGGTAAGCGAATGTGGCGCAGTCGGAAATTATCCGGACCAGACCGACCTGCTTGTCCTCCGACTTGTCCGCCATAGCTCCATGAACGATGGCGGAGGCCTTGGCGGAGGAGGATGCGCCGCTAAGTTGATACGCGCCGACACAGATCGAACCCTGCAAAGCGCGTTGCACGACATCCAGCGGGATATTCTCCGACCAATACGAACGGCTCAGGTAGGCGTGGACGGCGGTCGCATCAAGCCGCGCGGGATCATCGGAAATCAGATAATTGCCGTGCTGATGCTCGATCGCGTGCATCAGATTTGCCAATGAGGTTGGGGGAGCGAACTCGGACGCAGCAGCATGGTTGATTGCAAACCGGCGAAGGTAGACTCCGCAAGCCTGCAACTGCGGCTCTGCCTGGGCTGATTGCTAATGTGGGCGGGGTGCCCTCACCCCGGTGGTTTCAACTTTCGCAACGCATGTCTCGCGGGGTGAGGGCACCCCGCCCACAACAACCTAACGGAACAGGGCGAACACAGGTGTAGGACCCTCCTGCTCAGCCGAACACACCGCCGCCGAGGAGTCTTTCGCCATCATAGAGCGCCATGATCTGGCCGGACGCGAGCGCGCGTTGGGGCTGATCGAATTTGATGTGAGCAGTCTGAGGTAGGGCGGGACCGCTGGGCCCGCCGTCGAGGGACTTTTGCGGCGCGCCCAGCGGTCGCGCCCTACCCAACGCGTTGGCGTCAACGCATTCCACCGGCGTGAACTCGATGCTCACTCTCGGGTCGCGGTAGCGAACGCGGCATTCGATGCGGCATTTTTCCGTGATGGACTCACCAATAAAACTCAGACTGTGAATCTGGCACTCGCTGACCCATAGGCCCGGGGCTTCGGGTCCGTCGAAGGCGACGAGCAGGGCGTGGTCACTCGCGCGCTTGCCGGTGACGACATAGGCTTTGTCGTCAGTGTTCGACGGAATGCGGATGCCCCGGCGCTGTCCGATGGTATAGTAGTGAAGTCCCCGATGTTCGCCGATGACTTTGCCATCGGTCACGCGAACAATCGGGCCCGGATGCTCCGGCACGTAGGCTTTGAGAAAATCCGCCATCTTTACCTCCCCGATGAAGCAGATGCCCTGGCTGTCCTTCTTGGCCGCGTTGGCGAGTTTGGCATCGGCGGCCAGAGCGCGCAACTCGGGCTTGGTCAAGTGACCGATGGGGAAGCGGGCAAAACGCAGTTGCTCCTGCGAGAGCAGCGCGAGGAAGTAGGACTGGTCCTTGTTTTTGTCGACGCCTTCGAGGAGCGCGTATTGAGGGTGGGCGGCGGTTTCCATACCGCCGCTTGTCGTCGATGTGGAAATCGACGACCACCTCTCCCTTCGCGCGTAGTGGCCGGTGGCGAGGGCGATGAAGCCCTCGGCTACAGCATAGGCTCGGAACACGCCGAACTTCACCCGGCTGTTGCACATGACGTCGGGGTTGGGCGTGAGGCCGCGCTGGTAGCCGTCGAGCAGATAGTCCACGACGAGCCGCCGGTAATCCTGCATCAGGTTGACGACGCGGAACTCGATGCCGAGCCGGTCGGCTACCGCGCGGGCGTCGTCGATGTCTTGCATCCACGGGCAGTGGCCGATGACGTTGTCCTCGTTAATCCAGTTCTTCATGTAGGCGCCGACCACCTCGAAGCCCTGCGACTTGAGGAGGAGGGCGGCGACACTGCTGTCGACGCCGCCGGACATGGCGACGAGGATGCGTTCCATTTCTACAAGGAGTTCGCCGCGGGGCGGTTTGTCAATCTGTGGCAGGTGCCGGGCTGTAGGAGCGGGTTTAGCCCGCGATTCGGTGATCTCTGATCTGGGCATAAAGCCCCTCCTACAGTTTCGGAAAGACTGCGCGTTACGGATAATGTGCTTTGCTTGCCCGTCTGCGGTTGCAGTCGCCCCGGTGTCCCTTATGCGGGCTTATCGTCATGACAATCAATGCCAATACTCTCACGCCGGCCCACACGGCGCTTGCGATGGCAGGGCAACTGCGGGAGAAGTGGTGCCGACCCCTGTCCACCCTTGAGCACCCATACCCCCTTCAACGCCGACCAATCCCAACGCATCATCCGGGCCTGGTTGATGTCCGCCTCCTCCGGCATCATCGAGTTGGATGCCGACTGGACGGGTGACTCGCTCCCGCTGCTGGCGCCCGGCGACAAGGCGTTTGCCTTTGCCGATTTCGGTCCGGCGGCCCCGTCGCTCTATGCGGAGGAGGCGGCCTACTACGTTGATGACGCCGGGTTGCTGGTCTTTGTGCTCGATCCGGCAGAGCACAGCTGGGTGGATTTCAGCGTGATGCCGGTCTACGTCGCGGGGGACTTCAACGGCTGGCAGGAAGCCGTGGGCAAACTCGAGTGGTCCATGGTGGCGGGTGAACTCAACGGCCGGCCGGTCTGGCTGCTGCGCAAACCCGCGGTGCCGCTGCTCACGGATCCGCCGCAGCATTTCAAGTTTGTCACGGGGGACAACCGCTGGATCGACCTGCCGCGCGATGCGACCAATCTCGTGTCGGACGGCCACGAACATTTCAATCGCGCCATCTTCCGCCACCGCACGGGGCGCAATCTTTTCCAGTTCACCACGACCGAGCCGGTGCTGCTTAACCAGACTTACTCGGTCATCCATGTGCGCGACGGCCAGCAGGCGCTCAAGACCCGGTTGCGGCTCGGCCGGTTTTTCCATGAGATGCGCAGCGCGCTTCCGCTGGGCGCGCTCGTGCGGCGCGGGGAGACGACGTTCCGGTTGTTCGCCCCGCGCGCCCGGCATGTGCGGCTTTTTCTCTGCGACAAGCTGGATGCGCAGGCGCAGGCCTTTGGCTACACTCTCGACCGGCGCGAGGAGGACGGCGGCTGGCAGGGCGTGTGGGAGGCGCACCTCGACCGCAACCTGCACGGCTGGTTTTATTGGTACTCGGTCAGCGGCCCGCACGATGTGTTTGGAAACTTCCATCCCAGTGAAAAGGTGCTCGATCCCTATGCCCAAGCGACGGTGGCCCGCGAGGGGCCGGGCATCGTGCTCGATCCCGCGTGGGTGGGGCCGGGTGACCGCACCTTCACCACGCCGCTATGGCAGGATCTGATCATGGCAGAGGCCCATGTGCGCGACCTCGTGGCGAAGGCGCCCCTCACGTTGAGCCCGGAGGAACGGCTGGGTTTTGCCGGCCTGACCAAATGGGTGGAGAGCCCGGATTTCTACCTGAAAAAACTCGGGGTGAATGCCGTTGAATTGCAGCCGGTGCAGGAAACCGACAATCGCACCCGCGGGGAATATTTCTGGGGTTACATGCCGGTGAACTATTTCGCCCCGTCCAGCGCCTATGGGGCGGACCCCGTGAAGGCCTCGCAGGTCAAGGAGCTGCAGGAGCTCGTGGCGGCGTTTCACCGGCAGGGCATGGCCGTGGTCCTGGATGTCGTCTACAATCACGTTGGCGAGCCCGCGCACCTGCTGTTCATCGACAAGCTCTACTATTTCGAACTCGATGACGATGGCGGCATGAGCAACTGGAGCGGCTGCGGCAACGACCTGCGCTGCCGCTCGGCCATGACGAAGCGGCTCATCATCGACAGCCTCGTGCACCTGATTGAAACCTTTGGGGTGGACGGCTTCCGATTCGACCTCGCCGAGCTCATCGGGGTCGACGTGTTGCGCGAGATCGAGACGGCGGTGAAGCTGGTGAAACCCGACGTGATCCTCATCGCCGAGCCGTGGAGCTTCCGTGGACACATCGCTGCGGCGCTGCGGCCCACCGGTTATGCGTCATGGAACGACGGCTACCGGAATTTCCTGCGTGACTACGTGCACGGCAACGGATCGGCGGACAAACTGGAGTATTTTCTGAAGGGATCGCCGTGGCACTTCGCCTTCTGGCCGGCGCAGACGGTCAATTACACCGAGTCCCACGACGACCGCACGTGGCTCGACATGATTACCGAGAATCACGACTTCAACGGCTGGCATCCGACGCAGAACGACCGTCAGCGCACGCACCTGATGGCCGCGATCCTGTTTGCGTCGGTCGGCATTCCGTTGCTCGCGGAGGGGCAGGATTTTCTGCGCTCGAAATACGGGGTGAACAACACCTATCTGCGCGGCGACCTCAACGCCCTCGATTACCACCGCCTCGCCCGCTTTCCGGCGACGCACGCGTATTTTGCCGACTGGATTGCGTTCCGCCGCTCGCCGCGCGGCAGCCTGCTGCGGTTGTGGTCGCGGCCAAGCGAGGGTTTTTTCCAGTGCCATACGCGCCCCGGCCAGCCGGGTCTGGTGGCCATCTACAACGCCGACGGCAGTCAGGGGCGCCTGCGTCTGATGTTTGCCATCAACCCGCACACGGAGGACACGGCCATCCCGATCGGCGGGTTCGCCGAGTGGGACTGGAAACTGATGGCCGACCACGAGTGTTTCTACACCCATGGCCGGCGTCCACCGCCAGGCGAGAAGGTCGAGACGGAGCTGTTCATCCCGGCGCTGGGCTGCAGTTTGTGGCTGTCGGACCGGTGATAACTACTGTGCTGTGCGCATTTTTTGCGGATTAATTGCCGCCTTTTAATATGGCACGCATCTCGCTTGCAAAGGCATCTGGCGTGCTCTTCATTTCGGGCGATTGACGGTATTTCAGCCGGCCAGTCACCACCATCATAACCCATCACTACCATGGCAGTTAAAGTCGCAATCAATGGTTTCGGCCGCATCGGCCGCCTCGTTTTCCGCGCGCTGGTCGAGCAAGGTCTGCTCGGCACCACCCTCGATGTCGTCGCCGTCGGCGATATCGTGCCCGCCGACAACCTGGCCTACCTGCTCAAATACGATTCCACCCAGGGCCGCTTTACCGGCACGGTGTCGTCCAAGAAATCCGCGCCGGACAAGACCGAGGACGACGTGCTCGTGGTCAACGGCAAGGACATCCTCGTCGTCAGCGCCAAGACGCCCGCCGAACTGCCTTGGGCAAAGCTGGGCGTGCAGCTCGTGATCGAGTCCACCGGACTTTTCACCGAGTGCAAAAAGGACGACCCGAAGAGCGCCTACGGCCACATCAAGGCCGGCGCCAAGAAGGTCATCATCTCCGCCCCGGCGAAGAACGAGGACATCACCGTCGTCCTCGGTGTGAACGATGACAAGCTCGACCTCACCAAGCACGACCTCATTTCCAACGCCTCCTGCACGACGAACTGCCTCGCGCCGGTCGTCCATGTGCTGCTCAAGGAAGGCTTCGGCATCGAGGAAGGCCTCATGACGACCATCCACTCCTACACCGCCACGCA
>CAZBLQ010000105.1:0-13961 GCA_964492635.1 uncultured Oleiharenicola sp. | reverse complement strand
CCTGTCGCGGCCGAACTCGAGAAACTGCTGCTCAAGCCGGTCACCTTCCTCGACGACTGTGTCGGACCGGCGGTCGAGGCTGCCTGCGCGAAACTCACCCCCGGCACGGTTGTGCTGCTCGAGAATCTCCGCTTTCACATCGAGGAGGAAGGCAAGGTGAAGCTCGAGGACGGCACTTCCAAGAAGGCTGATCCCGCCGCCGTCTCCGCTTTTCGCGCCAGTCTCTCCCGGCTGGGCGATGTCTTTGTCAACGATGCCTTCGGCACCGCGCACCGCGCCCACTCCTCGATGGTGGGCGTGGCCCTGCCGCAGAAGGCCGCCGGTTTCCTAATGGAGGCCGAACTCAAGGCGTTCGCCGCCGTGCTCGACCATCCGCAGCGTCCGCTGCTGGCCATCCTCGGCGGCGCGAAAATCGCCGACAAGATCCCGCTCATCCGAAACCTGCTCGGCAAGGCCAATGAGATCATCATCGGCGGCGGCATGGCCTATACCTTCAAGAAGGTCGTCAACGGCATGGAGATCGGCGCCAGCCTCTACGATCCCGAGGGCGCAAAGATCGTCCAGGAACTCTCCGATCAGGCGAAAGCCAAGGGCGTGAAGCTCATCTTCCCGGTGGACTACGTCTGCGCCGACAAGTTCGCCGCCGACGCCAACACCCGGCCCGCGACCGATGCCACAGGCATTCCCGCCGGCTGGCAGGGCCTTGACGCCGGGCCGCAATCCATCGCGCTCTTCCGCGAGTCCATCCTCCGGGCGAAGACCATCATCTGGAACGGCCCGTCCGGGGTGTTTGAGTTCGAGAAGTTCGCCGGTTCCACGAAGGCCATGGCGGAGGCGGTGGCCGAGGCCACCGCGCACGGCGCCACGACTGTCGTGGGTGGCGGCGACACCGCCACGGCTGCGAAGAAATTCAAAGTGGCCGACAAGGTCACGCATTGCTCCACTGGCGGCGGCGCCAGCCTCGAGTTCCTCGAGGGCAAAGTGCTGCCGGGCGTAGCTTTCCTGGAAAACTAACGGGTAGGGGCGGTTGCCCTCAACCGTCCTCAATCAATCATCACCAATCCACGGGCCGTTAAGGATAACGGCCCCTACCTTACAAACATTATGATCCGCAAGAAACTCATCGCTGGTAACTGGAAAATGAACAAGACGGCCGCTGACGGCGTCACCCTGACCCGGGACATCATCGAGGTCGTAGGACGCGAGGCGTCCGTCGACATCGTGCTGTGCCCGCCCTACACCGCGCTGGAAAGCGTGGCCAAGCTGCTGGAGGGCCAGGCGGTCAAACTCGGCTCGCAGAACATGCATCCGGAAAAGAGCGGGGCCTACACCGGTGAGGTCTCCGCGGAGATGCTGCGCGCACTGTTCGTCACGCACGCCATCCTCGGCCACAGCGAACGCCGCACGTATTTCGCCGAGACGGACGCCTTCATCAACAAGAAGGTGCTCGCAGCACTGGCCAACCAGTTGAAGCCCATCCTCTGCGTTGGCGAGACCCTCGCCGAGCGCGAAGCCGGCTCCACGCTCGCGGTGGTGAAACGGCACGTCGAGGGCGGTCTGCAGGGTGTGACCAAGGAGCAGATTACCAGCGTCATCATTGCCTACGAACCCGTGTGGGCCATCGGCACGGGCAAGGTGGCCACCACGGAGCAGGCGCAGGAGGTGCATGCCTACATCCGCGACCTGCTGACCAAGCTTTACGGCGAGCCGCTCGCCCAGAAGGTGCGCATCCTGTACGGCGGCTCGATGAAACCTTCCAATGCGCCCGAATTGCTCGCCCAAAAGGATATCGACGGCGGGCTCATCGGTGGCGCATCGCTGGAGGCGCGCTCGTTCATCGACCTCGTGAAGGCAGCCGTCGCCGCAAGCTGATCCGGTTTTGGAGTAGGAGCGGCTTTATGCTGCGACAATATTCTGCAGGCATAGTTAAAGGACATCGGGCTCCAATCTATGGCCATGGTCCTGGCTAAGCGTTCTAGAAAATGGTGAGTGTTTGGCAGGTCCGGCGCCAGAGCTCCTTGCTGCGGGCGGCCATCTGGTTAAAATAGACTCTGGCCAGCCCTGACATGCCGCCCGGCGCTCGGAAATCTGGAAATACGACGGCAAATCCGCTGGAAGCGACCAAGCAGATGCTGGTCACGAGCAACGCCAAACGGTTCTTTTGCGGCATTTCGCAGTCTGAAACTGCACCTTCCATACCATCGGCCGCCAAAATCGGCCTTGGGCACGGTGGTGCAGCCGATCCCAGGTGTTCTAATACCAAGAGCCTCCGATTAATAGATTTTAGCATGTGTCCTGGCAGATGCGCTTGCGGCTTGGTACTGAATTCGGTGATGCCCGGCGGCTGTCCGAAACAGGATTTCCACTCTGGCGTGCAGACTTGTGCTGCCAATTATCTTCGCCGCCGAACGGGCGCAGCAGGACTGCGCTTCCATGTCACTTCTGCACGACGAACACGAAAAATTGCATGTGCTCGCTGAGCGGCGCGGTCGAGGTGGCGATGATTTTCGCCGCTTCCTCGTCCACGAGCGTGACAGTGACGGCGTCGTCCTGCCTCCTCGCGCGTATCCGGTAGGCCCGGGCCTCCGGGATGAGCAATTGAACCACGCCCACATATTCCTTCCCCTGGCTGGCGAGGTTGGCGATCAGCGTGTGCTTCCCCGGCTTCAACTGGTACGTGGCGCCGACGCTGTCACCATCGATCGACTGCATCTGGCAGTGGATTTCATCGCCCATGTAGTCCTGCGCCATGCCGGCGGGATCCCCCTTGATAGTGGCCACGGCGCCGGTCGCGGGGGCAGGGGCCGTCGCCGAAGGGGTCGCGCATCCGCCCAGCAACAACAAGGTGATAACGGGGAGCAGGTTCTTCATCGTGGCGGGGACTCTATGATTCGAGGCCACAAATGAAGCCAGTCGCGACCGTAATGTCCATCCAGTTCAACGGTCGATGACCACTCCACCCAACCTGTAACACTTAATTTGAACAGCCCAACCGGGATCTGCCTCAAGGCGAACAATCCACGCTGAATGGTGGCGCCCGCCTCCCGGACGGGTTTGTGCCCAATCAAGAGGGAAAACGCTTTCGGAGACCACGTTCGACCCGCTCCGGCGGTCATAGGTCCTCAACCTCCTGAGCCCGAGCCGCTGCCGCCTCCGCGAGCGGGTTCGGTGATTTTCGCGACCACCGCCGCCGCCTGCAAATAAGCGGGGTCGATCTCAAGGCCCATGCCGGGGGCATCGGGGACGCGCAATTTGCCATCAGTAATCTTGAAATCAGGCTTGTACCACTCCGGTGTTTTCTGTGGTGCGCGCCAGGGATATTCCATGAACGGCGCGGCGTTCCTCGTGCAGGAAGCGAACTGGACGATATTCACGGAGGTCGCGCCAGTCTGTGTGTTGTGCGGCACGATGGTCTTGCCGAGCTTTTCCGCGATGCGGGCGACGCGCTTGGCGCGGATGAGGCCGCCGTTGTAATTGATGTCCGGCTGGACGATGCTCATCACGCCGTTGCGCAGCATCCAGTCGAACTGCCACAAGCTGTATTGCTGCTCGCCAAAGGCCACGGGGATTTTCAAAGCTTTCGCCACGGCTTGGGTCTCCGACCATTCCTCGAACGGGCAGGGTTCCTCGAAGAAGTCGTAACCGAGGCTCTCCATCAGGCGACCGATGCGGATGCCGTTGGGGGCATCATAGGAGCCGTTGGCATCGGCGCGCAGGATGATCTGGCCGCCGAGCCTTTCGCGGGCGCGCTTGAGCAACTTCTCCGTGCGGCCGGGATAAGTGTCGAGATTGCGGCTCATCCGGCCGCCGATCTTGAATTTCACCGCCTTTGCGCCGGTAACCGGTACACCGTGCTCGTAGATGGCGACTTCCTCCTCGGCGGACAGGATGCGATCCGAACCGGACAGGTAAATGGGTATTTCGTTGCGAATCACGCCGCCGAGCAGTGCGCCGACGGGCTGGTTCGCGATTTTTCCGAGAAGATCAAGGAGGCTTTGCTCGATGTAGGCGACGCAGCACCAGAAAGGGATGCTCGCGAGTTTGTAGTTCTCGCGGTAAACCTGATCGATGAGGGTCTCGAGCTCGCGGGCGTCTTTGCCAATGAAGTGGGGCGCGACGAGGTGCGAGAAAATCGGCAGGAAATCCTCGACCTGCTTCGTGCCCGTAATGCCGACCGCACCGTCGGTCGAGCGTGTGCGCACGAAGAAATTACTGCCGTTCTTCAGCATTTCAATCGACTCTATCTTTACCGGCGCTTTGAACCGGCCCGGCAGGTCGAACATTGGCTGCTCGAACTCGCGAACCAGTGGGTGCTCATCATCCGTGGCCGCAAGTGAGCGGGGCAAGGCAGAGGCCAGCGCAGCGCCACCAGTGAGCTTGAGCCAGTCGCGACGGGTGAGGTTCATGGGGATGATGAAGTTGATAGTTTGAAGCAAAACTAACTCGTGAGGAGCCGAACTCCACGCATCAGATTTCGTCAAGGCGCACGCATGCGGCCTCGCGATTCGGGCCGGCGGGGACGAGCGGCGGCACGGTGGCTTTGCACTTATCCTGCACAAACGGACAGCGGGAATGGAACGCGCAGCCGGCAGGCGGATTGAGCGGCGACGGCGGGTCACCGGGTAGCACCAGGCGTTTCTTGGCGCGTTCAACATCGGGATCGGGTGTGGGAATCGCACTGACGAGAGCGCGGGTGTAGGGATGACGCGGCCGCTCGATCACGTCGGCCGCCGGCCCGAGCTCGACGATCTTGCCGAGATACATCACCGCCACGCGGTCGGAGATGTGCTTCACCACCGACAGATCGTGCGCAATGAAGATGAGCGTGAGGTTCATCTCTCGGCAGAGTGAAGAAAGCAGGTTGAGAATCTGCGCCTGGATGGAGACATCGAGGGCCGACACCGGCTCGTCGGCGATGATAACCTTGGGCTCCAGCGCGAGCGCGCGGGCGATGGCGATGCGCTGGCGCTGTCCACCGGAAAACTCGTGCGGATACTTTTGCATGAACCGCGGCGACAGGCCGACTTTCTCCATGAGCTCGGCGACGCGCCCGGCGACTTTGTTGGGCGGCACGGTCCGGTGAACGATCAAGGGTTCGGCCAGCGTGGCGAAGACGGTCATGCGCGGATTCAGCGAGGCGAACGGATCCTGAAAAATCATCTGCAGGTCGCGGCGCACGGCCAGCATTTCGGCGGCGGAGGCCGCGGTGAGATTCCGGCCTTCGAGAACGACAGTGCCGGCGGTGGTGGGGACGAGCTGCAGGATGGTGCGGGCGAGCGTGGATTTGCCGCAGCCGGATTCGCCGACGAGTCCGAGCACTTCGCCGCGGCTGACGCTTAGCGTCACCCCGTCCACTGCCTTCACCGTGCCGGTCTGTTTCCGGGTGAAAAACCCCGACTCGACGGGAAAGTGCGTCTTGACGTCGTTAAGCTGGAGGATGGGAGAAGACACAAATTAATTTTACAGGAGGAAGCAGAGGGATGAAAGGAGATCTGATTTTACACCAAGGACACGAAGTAAGAAAGGTGAGGGAAAGTGTATGCTTTGTGATCTTTGCGGCCTTCTGTAGAAAATCAGAGTTCCTGAGCCTGGGATGGCCCACAGAAGGTTCGGGAGATTTCATTTCAGTGTATTCCATGTGTTCCGTGGGCTAAATCTCCTTGGCTTGTACGCGGAGGCACGCGGTGGCTTGCCCGGCGGTGACGGGAACCAGGCGCGGGTCGGTGATGCGACATTTGTCGACGGCGGAATCGCAGCGCGGAGCGAAGGCACAGCCGGCAATCGCTTTCGACAGGTCGGGTGGCATGCCGGGGATGGTGTAGAGCGCGCGGCCCTTCGGCTGCAGCGAGGGGATGGAGCGCTGCAGCGCCTTCGTGTAGGGATGGCGCGGCGAGCGGAAGAGGGTGCGGGTGTCGGCAGTTTCCACGATCCGGCCGGCATACATCACCTGCACCCGGTCGCAGAGTCCGGACACGACGCCAAGGTCGTGGGTGACAAAGATGACCGCCATGTGGAATTCCTGCTGCAACCGTTTGATGAGTTCAAGGATTTGCGCCTGCACCGTGACGTCGAGCGCGGTGGTCGGTTCGTCGGCGATAAGAATCTCGGGCCGGGTGATGAGGGCCATGGCGATCATGACGCGCTGGCGCATGCCGCCGGAGAATTCGTGCGGGTAGCCATGAATGCGTTTCGCGGCGTCGTTGATGCCCACGGCCTCCAGCATGGCGAGACCGCTTGTGAGGGCATCGGCCTTGGAAATCTTTTCGTGGATGAGCAGGGGCTCGATGAGCTGTTCCGAGATCCTCAAGTAGGGGTTGAGCGAGGTCATCGGGTCCTGAAAGATCATCGCGATGCGCTTGCCCCGGACGGTCCGCGCCTGTCCTGGCGGGCAATGCAGCAGATCGATGCCGTCGAACATCGCCGTGCCGCTTTCGATCCGCCCCGGCGGCTGGGGCACAAGGCCCATCAGCGAGTAGCAGGTGACGGACTTGCCCGAGCCGGACTCGCCGACCAGGCCGAGCGTTTCGCCTTTTTCGAGGGAGAAGCTGATGCCGTCCACCGCGCGATAAACACCACTGCGGGTGTGAAAGTAAGTGCGAAGATCGGTGACTTCGAGCAGGGGCATGCGAGAGTGAAAGTGAGAGGGAAAGTGAGTGGGGCGCAAATATGCAGCAACGACAAACTGGGGTGAACGGTCCCCTGTTGTTTGGAGTTCTGGCGCGGTAGCGAGGTAGGGACGGACCGCCGGGCCGTCCGCGATCATCTATTCGGCGCGCCCGGCGGTCGCGCCCTACCCAACCGCCGTCATTTTCTGCCAAGCGGCGATGACCGTGTCCGGGGTGATGGAGGCAAGGGTGGCGTCCGGAATTGCCGGATCCGGAAAAAGAATTTTGACCGGCGCCGTGGTGGGCTGCGGCGCATACAAGTCGGCGGAGCGGTGCTGGTGCCGGGAAAAGAGCACGACGAGCGGGCAGCCCATTGTGGCCGCCCCGTGTGCCGGACCGGTGTTCACGCTGATCATGCTGTGGGCCCGGGCTTGCAGCGCGAGGAGTCGGGGAATCGGCAGGTCGTCGGTCGCAATGGAAACACCTTCGTGCGAGTCCGGGATCTGCGCTACGATGTCTTCCGCCAGCGGGCGCTCGGCGGGTGAGCCGCATAAAATCACCCGGGAAGACGGCAGAACTCGGCGAACACTGGCGATAACCTGTGCCCAGGACGATTCGGGCCAGTAATCGACATTGCTGCCCCGCTGCCGGTTGCCGCCCTTCATCGTTTTCTTGTTACCGGGCTGGAGAAGCACGAGCGGCGATCCGGCGAGACCTTGGCGGTCAAGCCAATCCTGGCAGTCGCGAATATCCGAATCGGTAAGTACCGGCCGGGCATCGGGCGCGAAGGCGGGATCCGGCGCGTAATCTGGCGAGCTTCGGAGGGCCGCGGGAGTTTCACGGGCGAGGCGCAAGGCATGATGCATGATGTTCTCCCCCGACTGGCGGGGCAGGTCGCGCAAGGAACAGATCCATTCCGGCTTGATGCCGCCGCGCTGCAGCAGCCAGTGGGATTTTTCGTCCGGTTCAAAAACATAGACCGGACCGGCCGGCCGTGTTCGCAACCAGGCGACGAGCTGCCACTGGCTGCGATTGAACCAGTAGGGCGCCCGCCGGCTGGTGAGCAGATGCACCTGACTGCAGGCCGGCAAGCGCTGCATCAACGGGGTCGTCCACCGGCCCGAGGAGACCAGTTCGCCGGGGCGACCATAGCGATGATACAGGGCCTTGAGCATGGGGATCAGCAGCAGCATGTCCCCGAAGGCACCGAAGCGGATGACGAGTGGAGTTAACGGGTCGGGCTGGGCCATCTTGGGCATGCAGTCAGCGGGCAGAAGCGGGAGTGGTCAAGAGGCGGTCAACCGCGGTCTGCACCTCGGCGACGGAAAGCCGGAGCAGCGGGCGCGGCCCGGTGAGGTCGTCGGGCCGCAGGATCGTGTGGCGGGTATCCCACGGGTGCCAGCGCCACGGCTCAAGCGGGCCGAACAGGGCGACCACCGGCACATGGAAGGAGGCGGCGATGTGCAGCAGCCCGGTATCGATGCCGACGGCGAGGTCCATCGGGTGGAAGAGCGAATTTATTTCGCGAAGAGAGAGCTGCCGGCTCCAGTCGATCCAGTCGCGGATCAGCGGAGCGGGCAGGGCGGCGCGGATTTCCTCATAGTAGCCGGCATAGCCGGGTGAGTCGCAGAGGTGAATTTCACAGCCGCGCTCATTGACCAGCCACGCAATGAGCTGGGCGAAGCGGTCGGGCGCCCAGTCCTTGGTGAGAACGATGGACTTGGCGCAGACGAAGACACGCGGACGATTGCCGGGAGGAAGGGCGGCGGCGACACGCTGATCGGTGGCGGGGTCGGTCCAGTTTTCGTTGCGAGTATCAATCACCGGAATCCCATCGGCGCGGAGAATGTCGAGGAAACACTCAACCTCGTGCTTGTCGGCGTAGGGAGTGCTGCGCTGGAGCAGCCAGCCGCGGCCCTCGGTGGCAAACCCCACGCGATAGGGAATGCCGGCCAGCAAGGGCAGGATGGCACTGGAAAACGAGCGGCGCAGGATGTAGCAGCGATCGTATCGGCGGGCCCGCAGGAACCGGGCGACGCCCAATAGGCTGGTCGGGATTTTTGCCGCGCGTTTTTTTTCGCCCTTCAGACGCGGAGCGTAGAAGAGCAGCTCGTCCTTATACGGGCAGAGAGCGAGGGTGTCACCGGAGACGGGTTCGGCGAGTACGTCGATCTTCGCCTGAGGGAAGGCGTGGCGGAGATTGCGGAGAAAAGGGATGGCCAGCACCGTGTCACCGATGAAGCGGTAGCGGATCACGAGGATGCGCAACGGGCGCGGATCGGGATAGGCCATGGGTCAGACGGACTGAAGCGAAGGAGAGAGCCCGCGAATCAAACGAAGATGCATCGAAAATCTGTAGGGCGGGATCTCTGATCCTGCCTCCACTCGGCTATACACTCGGCAAGCAGGCGGGATCAGCGATCCCGCCCTACAGTCGATCCAGCCCGGAGTTCTTCGAATTGCAGCGCTCATTTCGTGTGTTTAGTGGGCAACTAGTCCGGATGATTTTGCTTCAATACACCTCGGGATAGCCGGGGCCGCGAGCCTTGAAGCGCCGGTGCACCCAGAAGTATTGCTCGGGGGCGCGGCGCACATGCTCCTCAATGAGCTGGTTGATGCGGATGGCGTCGGCGGTGGCGTCGGTGGTCGGAAAATTCTCCAATGGTGGCAGAAGGGTGAGCGTGTAGGAGTGGTCGGCTTCGCGTTTCGCGAAGTAAGGCACGACGGGTGCGCCGGCCATTTCGGCGATCTTACCCGTTGCGGTGTTGGTGATAGCTGGCACGCCAAAGAAGGGCAGGATTTCGGAGGATTTGGAGCGTTTGCCCTGGTCTGGCGCATACCAGATGGCCTGGTTGTCCCGCAGGGCGCGGACCAGGCCCCTCAGGTCGTCGAAATGGACGGCGACGGACATATGCCGTTCGCGCTGGCCGCGCATCAGAAGGGCGATGACGGGATTGTTGGGGTCGCGGTAGAGGCAGCCGACGGAAGTGGCTTCCGCCATGAAGCGGCCGCAGATTTCAAGGGTAGTGAAGTGTGCAGTCAGCACAATGGCGCCGTGGCCGCGGGCCAGGGCAGCGTGCAGGTGCTCCAAGCCGGCGATGCGGGAAAGCGGGAGCTTGCTCGCGGGCGCCCACCAGCCGGCACAGACTTCGAACAGGCCCAGCGCAAGGGAATCGTAATGGGCGCGGGCCAACCGGTGGATTTCGCTGGAGGATTTTTCGGGGAAGCACAACCGCAGATTGGTGAAGACGACGTGGCGGCGGATGCGGAGGAAGTGAAAGGCAAACCAGCCCAGACCGCGGGCGAGGAACCGCTTGACGGACCACGGCAGTTTGTCCGCCAGCCAGAAGGCCGCGAGGCCGAGCCAGGTTGGCCAGTGGACCGGCAACCAGAGGCGGGATTGCTCGCTGGCGCGGCTCATGCGCGGCCGGACTGCGGCGCGTTGCGATAAAGCTGCGGGTTCAGCGCCGGGTCGTTATACATCTTGAACTGGTAATAGACCGAGAACGTGCGGCGCCCGGCAGCAACGTCCGCGAGCAGGTCACCCAGGCAGGCGGTGAGGTCGGCGCGCTGGCGGCGGATACGGGCGAGTTTTTCCACGCACTTTTCCCGATGGGCGGCGGCGGCTTCGGGGCGCACGGTCTCCTCGTGCATGTGGAATTCCTTGAGCGCCAGGATGGACATCCGGTCGATCATCATGCCGGGGGTTTCCGAGTTGCGCGGGCAGCCGGACTCCGGCGGCTGCAAGGTGCTGACGACCGCCTTGTCCATTTCCTCGGCAAAGTTGTTCCGTTCCTGATTGAAGCGGTCGATGTTGCGCTTGGCGCGGTAGACGGCCTCGAAGCCGAGGTCGTCGCGCCGGGCGATATCCTCCTCGTGCCAGAGCTGGAAATTGCGAAGGTGGTTTTCCTCCAGCAGCCGGAAAAATCCGTCACCGGCGGCCGCGGGCGGGGTCTGGTGCCAGCGGGCGGTGAGATCGGTCTGGCGGGCGGCGATTTCCTGAGGATCAAATTTCATGGATGGCAGGGAAATGGAGTTGAAGAAAAGCCGGCCGGACACAAGCCTACGCATTCTGCACCTGCATCCGCGCCCCGGGCATATTCACTCTCATCCATGGCCAGTTCACCCACCCCGGCTCTGCGCGCCACCCCTCTTGACAGAGAGGATTCCAGACCCACGCAGTCGAAGTCCCCTCGATCAAGAGGGGTGACCGACAGGGCGGGGTGTGTTGGGAATCCCAGTCAACCAGTGAAGCATTCCGGGCAGGCGGGCGCATGAAAAGTCTCCTTGTGATCAAGCCATCCTCGCTGGGCGACATCGTGCACGCCCTGCAGGTGGTGCAGACGCTGGCCCGGGAACGGCCCGAGTGCCGGATCACGTGGGTGGTGCGGGAGCGCTTTGCGGGACTGGTGCAGGCGGCGCCGTTTGTCGCTGAGGTGATAATTTTCCGCCGGCGCGACGGCTGGTGGTCGTTCCTGAGGCTGCTGCGGCAGTTGCGACAGCGGCAGTTCGACGCCGTGTGGGACATGCAGGGTTTGCTGCGTTCCGGCCTGATGACGGCGGCGGCGCTGGCTCCGGAGAAATGGGGCCGGGTGGACGCGCGCGAGGGGGCAGGATTTTTCTACAACCGGCGGGTTGCTGCACCAGCCGGCGATCAGCCGACTCATGCGCTGGAAGTATTGCTGCCGTTTCTCAGTGCGGCGGGGGTTGCTCCGCGGCTGGAGTTTCCCCTGGTCCTCAAGCCCGGCCAGGTTTACCCATGGCAGGACTTTTTCAGCGGGGATCCGCGCAGCACCTTTTTGATCTTCACCGACAGCCGGGGAGCGGAGAAGGAGTGGCCGCGCTTCGATGAGCTGACGGCGCTGATCTTTAAGGACATTCCGGCCAGCCGGGTTGCCTGGTGTGCGGGCAAGCCGGGCAAACCCGGGGTGACAGTGCCAGCCGACCGTTTCCTGAACCTGACGGGCTGTTCCATGGACCAGATGATCGCCCTGGTGAGGCAGCCGGCCACTTTCATCGGCAATGACAGCGGCCCCATGCATCTTTCGGCGGCCTCGGGCAACCGGGTGCTGGCCATCTTTGGCCCGACTTCACCCCGTCGGTTCGGACCTTATCCGCTGGACGCGCCCGGTCATAGTTTTGTGCAGGCACCCGGCGGGCGGCTTGACCAGCTGGAACCGGGGACGGTGCTGGCCGCCCTGCAGGAATTGCGGTCGCAGGTTCTATGAGGGCGCGTGCAAATTCCGCGTAAATTCTCGTCCGGACGGCCTGCCAATTGATTCGCATTTGCGTTTCGGTGTCCCGTAACAAATCTTAGGAACGCCGCGCGGACCACGCGGTCTAGCCTACACCATGCCGGAAATGCTCATCATCAAGCCGTCGGCGCTCCGTGATATCGTACACGGGCTGCAGGTTGCCGCGTCCATCAAGGCGCAGCGGCCGGAGTGGCGCATTTCCTGGATTGTGCGGGACATTTTCTCGCCGCTCGTGCGCTCGTGCACGGCGGTGGACCAGGTTTATGTTTTCCGCCGCAACGAGGGTGCGCGGGGATTTTTGCGCCTGATGCGCGAGGTGCGGCAGAAAAATTTCGATCTCGTGCTGGATCTGCAGGGCCTGCTGCGCACCGGACTCATGACCAAGTGGGCCCGCGGCAAACGCAAGGCCGGCCGCAGCGACGCGCGGGAGGGCGCAGGGATATTTTACAGCGAGAAGGTTCCGCTGCCGGCGGACGGCAGCCAGAGCCATGTGCTTGAGATCCTGCTGCAATTTTGCACCGTGGTTGGCGCCGAGCCGCGCCTGACCGGACCGCTGCGCTTTCGCGAACTGGAGCGGCTCAACCTGAGTTTCATGGAACCGCGCAAAGGCTTGCGGCCCGTGCTTATTTTCCCCGACAGCGGCCAGAGCAACAAGAAATGGAACGGCTTCGCCCAGCTGACCGCCCAACTGATCCGCGAGGACGGGCGCAAGGTCGTGTGGGCGGGCAACAACTACCTGCCGTGCCGGGAGTCGTTTCCTGACGGCACGTTTCTCAATCTCACGGGCAATACCAGCCTGACCTCGCTGCCCGCGCTTCTGGCGAAGGCGGACTGGGTGGTATCCAACGACAGCGGACCGATGCACCTGTCCGCGGCCATGGGCCTGAAAACGATCGGGCTGTTCGGTCCCACCGATCCGCGCCAATACGGACCTTATCCGCTCAAGAGCCCGACCAACTACGTCATCCAGGCGCCGGTCGGTGATCTGCACCTACTGTCGGCCAAGGAAGTTTTCGCCCTGTTCAACCGGATCGAGGTGGCCCAACAGCGGGCGCAGGCGCGGGCGGCGATGACTCCGGTCTGAGACCGGCGGCGGATCCGGTGGGGCGGGGCAGCACCGTTGCCGCGTGCTCGCGTCCCGGTGTGCCCAGTTGATGCCTGCTGGCATCTCAGGGTTCGTTCACCGGCCTGAGTCGGGGCGAATGTCCCCGTGCCTGCGCACGAGGCAAACGCTCACTCCCTCCAAATTTAGCCTGTTCAATGAAGGTGATTCGTTTTCAACTTTCATTCCCATGCTCGATCCCAAACTCCTCCGTGAATCACCCGAGACCGTGCGCGCGGCCATCGCCAAGAAGCATCTCGACGAGGCGGTGCTCTTTAATGCACAGGCCAGTGACAATGCCTGGAGGCTGGCCTTGACCGAGGTCGAGACGCGGCGTTCCCTCCAAAAGACGGCAAACACCGAGATGGTGGCACTGGCCAAAGGATCGCCCGCTTTCCAGGCAAAGATCCTGGAATTGAGGAAGCTTTCCGCTGAGCTCAAAGCTTGGGAGGAGAGCCTGAAAATTGCCGAGGAGAAATACCGGGCGGCGATGCTGGCATTGCCCAACCTTCCGCACGCGAGTGTGCCCGAGGGCCGGACGCCCGAGCAAAACCAGGTGTTCGCGACGCATGGCGTGGTTGAATCCGCCTCGCCCCACGCGCTGCCACATTGGGAAATCGCCGGCTTCGCCAACCTGATCGACTTTGCGCGCGGGGCCAAGGTCACAGGCGCGGGGTTTCCGTTCTTGATCGGTGATGCGGCCAAACTCTCGCGGGCCCTGCTCCAGTTCTTTTTGGACGAGGACGTGAAGGCCGGCTATACCGAGGTCAGCCCACCGATCTTCGTCAATGCCGCCAGCGCCACCGCCACGGGCCAGTTGCCCGACAAGGAAGGCCAGATGTATGAAACCACGCCTGACAAGCTTTACGCGGTGCCGACGGCGGAAGTGCCGCTGACCAATTTCTTCCGGGACGAGATTCTCGACGAAGACCTGCTGCCAATCTGCCGCTGCGCCTACACGCCGTGTTTCCGCCGCGAGGCGGGCAGCTACGGCAAGGA
>CAZBLQ010000104.1:0-14021 GCA_964492635.1 uncultured Oleiharenicola sp. | reverse complement strand
TTCCTTGAAGGTCGGGCGCTCTGGTGGCCGGCAGAGCTGCGCGCCGAGCAGCACGGACGGCCCAGCGGTCCGTCCCTACCTGTTAGTCCATTGCTCGCGGCTGGCGCCGCCGGCTCATTTCTCCGGCACTTTCTCCGGCGCCTTGTCCGGCACCGTCTCGATGACCTTCAACTCGCCCAGCGTGACGCGGCCTTCGGGGAGCGGTTTGCGCAAGACCCCGTGAGTGTCCTGGCCGAAATATTTCGAGGCGGATTCCGCCATCCCGGCCAGTTGCTGGCTGAAGTCATTGCGATGTTCGCGGATACTGAAGCGCGTTTCCCAAAGCAGCTTGTGCTTCTTCTCCTTGAAGAGCAGTTGGAAGTCGTAGGCCATCAGCACCACGAAGTAGCGGTTCTCCTCGATTTCCTCGAGCAGATCGGTCTGCCGGAAGCGCAAGGCGGTGGACTCCTGGCCGCGGGCCGCCATCAGGGCGTCGTCGTACCCCAGCAGGCGCGCGTTTTGAATGTCGGCCTTTTTGCGGATGGCGTTCATCGTGGCGACCATGAACACGGCATTGTCGTCGAATTGCTGGGCCGACTTTCGCAGGTCAGTCGAGCCGCTGCTGGTGCCGACGGACCGCCCGTTCGCCAGCGTGACCTGCTGGGCTGACGGCGGCAGGGTCGCGGACTGGCTGGCCGACAAATTCTGATAGGCGATCGAGCTGGAAGCGCCGTCACTCGTGCCGGCGGTCGTGCCCCAATACACCATGATCAGGAGCTTGGTCCGGCCGGGATCCGTGATCGGCCGGTAGTTCTGGTTCGCCAGCGGTCCGGCGATGGCGCGGGCCACGTCGAAGAAACTGAGCCGGTCGACGGTGTCATCGTGCATCGGGCCGCCCCAACGGCCGCCTTCGCCGAAGGAGTATGTTTCCGTCTCAAACACGCCGCTGGGGAGTTTGGTGCGGACGTAGTCGTCGCTCACCTTGGAGGAAACGGCGGTGATCTCACTGCTGTCCGCCGCGCGGGTGGCAGGCGAAAGGAGCAAGGATGCCCCGCAGCAAAGCAGCACTCCGGCTGTTTTAGGCAACCGGCGCAGCCCACTCATCTTAATATTGGAGATCACCCCAGCAGGATGACAGCATGCTGCGGTTTTGTCCAGTCAGTGGCCACCACGGAAGTGACTCGGTTTTGCCTGTGCTGGTCAAGGTGGGGCGGGTTTCTTGTCACGCCGTAGCCTTGGCGAAGGCTGGAACCCCGCGGCAAGCCGGGGCATCAGCCGTCGCTCTGCGAGCCATGGCGCGACAAGTAAAGCCCTCCCACCAGCAAACCGGGCCACCACCGGCGGTCCGGCAAACATGGATTGAAATCCGGGCCGATTCCCCGCCTAATACCGCCCCATGACCGCTGCCGAGGCCAAGAAACGCATCCTAATCCTGCGCCAGGAAGTGGCCGGCCACGACGAACTCTATTACCGTCAGGCCACGCCCGAGATTTCCGACTTCGCCTACGACGCGCTGAAACGCGAGCTGGCGGACCTGGAGGCGAAGTTCCCGGAGTTTGCGGCGAAGGAGTCGCCGACGGCCCGCGTGGGTGACGACCGATTGGAGGTTTTTTCGACCTACCAGCACCGCCAGCCGATGCAGAGTCTCGACAACACCTACTCGGAAGAGGAATTGCGCGCCTTTCACCAACGGCTGGTGAAGCTCTTTGGCCGGGAGGACCTGGCCTACGTGGTGGAACCCAAGATTGACGGCCTGGCAGTGAGTGTAACCTACGAGAAAGGCAAACTGGTCCGCGCCGTCACCCGCGGCAACGGTGTGGAGGGCGACGACATCACCGCCAACGCGAAGACCATCCGCGCGCTGCCACTGGAGTTGAAGGCAGGCAAAAAAGCCGCGGTGCCGGACGTGATTGAGATTCGCGGTGAGATTTTCATGACCCTCGCTGAGTTCCAGCGCATCAACCAGTCGCGCGAGGAAGCCGGCGAGGCGACCTACGCCAATCCGCGCAACCTGGCCGCCGGCACGATCAAGCAGCTGGACCCGAAGGAAGTGGCGCAACGGAAGCTGGAAATTGTGCTTTACGGCGTCGGCTTCTGCGAGCCGCCGGTCGCGGATTCCCAGAACCACTTTCACGAGCTGGTAAAGCAGTGGGGGCTGCCGACCGTCGAACGCTACTGGAAATCAAGCGGGGTGGACGAAGTGTGGGCGGCGGTGCGCGAGCTGGACCAGCTGCGGCACTCCTTCGCTTACGGCACCGACGGCGCCGTGGTGAAACTCGATGCGTTTGCCCTCCAGCGCGAAGCCGGCGCCACCTCGAAGGCTCCACGGTGGGCCATCGCGTATAAATTTGCGGCGGAGCGGGCCGAGACCCGCATCAACGCCATCACCGTGCAGGTCGGTCGCACGGGCGTGCTCACGCCTGTGGCGGAGCTGGAGCCGGTCCTGCTGGCGGGGACGACGGTCGCACGCGCGACACTGCACAACAAGGACGAGATTGCCCGCAAGGACATCCGGGTGGGCGACTACGTGCTGGTGGAGAAGGCGGGCGAAGTGATCCCGGCGGTGATCGAAGTGAACCTGAAGAAGCGTCCACCCAATTGCCGCTCCTACAAGTTTCCCGAGAAGTGTCCGGTCTGCGGCACGGAGACGATCCAGCTCGAGGAGGAAGTCGCGACCCGCTGTCCGAATGTGAACTGTCCCGCGCAGGTGCGCCGGCGGCTGGGGCATTTCGTGTCCAAGGCCTGCCTCGACATCGACGGCATCGGCGGCGCGATGATCGACGAACTGGTGGACAAGGGCTGGGTGAAGGAGCTGCCGGATCTTTTCAAGCTGCGTCGCGAGGATTTGCTGACGCTGGGCAAGAGCGTGGAAAAATCGACGGACAACCTGCTGGCGGCGATCGAGGCCGGCAAGCGTTGCGAACTCTGGCGGCTGATCCACGGGCTGGGCATCCCGCATGTCGGCGTGGCGGCGGCCAAGGATCTGGCCGTGCACTTTCGCGACATCGAGGCGCTGGCGCAGGCGAAGATGGAGGATTTCATCGCGGAAAAAAAGAAAAGCGTAATCGAGGGCATTGGCGAGACCATGGCGAGGGCGATCGTCAATTATTTCAATGAGCCGCGCAACCGGACGATGGTGGCGGCCCTGCTGCAGGCCGGGGTGAAACCGCAGGCGCCCGCCAGAAAAATCGCGTCCGGCACCGCGTTCGCCGGCAGGACCTTTGTCCTGACCGGCACTCTGCCCACGATGACGCGCGACGAGGCGGCGGCCAAAATCGAGGCGGCCGGTGGCAAGGTTTCCGGCAGTGTCAGCAAGAAGACGAACTATGTGCTGGCCGGGGCGGAAGCCGGTTCGAAGCTCGACAAGGCGAACCAGCTCGGCGTGCCGGTGATCGACGAGGTCGAGTTTCTCCGGCTGCTGAATGAATAGCCGTCGGTTAACTCTCCTGGCGGGAGTGGCGCTCGTGCTGGCGGCCGTGGCCGTCTATCGGCCCAGCCTGGAGGCGCCGTTTCTCTTTGATGATACGCCGGCGATCGTGGACAACCGGAGCATTCGGCATCTCTGGCCACCCGGGGAGGCGTTGAGCCCGCCGGCGGACGCGGCGGGGGCGACCGGCCGGCCGCTGGTGAATCTCTCGCTGGCGGTGAACTACGCCCTCGGTGGTCTGGCGGTGCGCGGCTATCATGTGATGAACCTCTGCCTGCACCTGCTCGCGACGCTTACGCTGTGGGGCGTGCTGCGGCGAACCTGGCGGCTTAAAACTGTAGGGCTGCCGCTCTTGTCTCGCCAAAGCTTGGCGACGGCGGATGTCGGCAGGCCAGCCGTAGAGGCCCGGCGACAAGCGCCGGCCCTACATATTGCTGTCGAGCCGCTGGCTTTTGCCTGCGCGCTGTTGTGGACCGTGCACCCGCTGCTGACCGAGTCGGTGACCTGTGTGGTGCAACGGACGGAAGTGCTGGGTGGCCTGTTTTATCTGCTGACCCTCTACTGTTTCATCCGGTCGGCGGGGGTAGGACGGGTCTCTGACCCGCCTTCGCGTCCGGTCAAAGACCGGTCCTACTTAACTTGGTCCGTGTTTTCCGTCCTTGCCTGTCTGCTGGGCATGGCGAGCAAGGAGATCGTGGCCACGGCTCCCTTGCTGGTGCTCCTGTATGACCGTACCTTCGTGGCGGGCACATTCCGGGCGGCTTGGAGGCAGCGGAAAAGATTTTACGGCGCGCTGGCCGCCACCTGGATATTGCTGACATGGCTCATGGGACACGCCGCGCAACGCGCGGGCACGGTGGGATTCGGTCTCGGGGTGAGCCCGTGGGAATATCTGCTGACGCAATGCCGGGCGCTGACGCTTTATTTGAAATTGTCTTTCTGGCCGCACCCGCTGGTGGTGGACTACGGAGCGGCGGTCGTGAAGGACCTGCGGGAAGTGTGGCCGCAAGGCTTGCTCGTCGTCGCTTTATTGCTCGTGACTTTGCGCGCCCTCTGGCGGTGGCCGGTGCTGGGTTTTATCGGAGCGGCTTTTTTTGTGATTCTCGCCCCGAGCTCGAGTTTTGTCCCCTTGGTCACCCAGACCATGGCCGAGCACCGGATGTATCTGCCCTTGGCGGCGGTGATCGTGCTGGCCGTGGTCAGTCTGCACAGTCTGGCTGGCAGATACTCGATCGTCGTCTGCCTTTTGGTGGCCGCGGTCCTGGGTGCGGTCACGGTCCAGCGCAACCGGGAATACTGCGACGATTTGACAGTCTGGGCCGGGGTCGTCGCGGTGCAGCCGGACAATGCCCGCGCGCACATGGGTCTGGGCGCGGCCTGCTACAAGCGCGGCGATCTGATTTCCGCCATGCACCATTATGAGGAATCCCGCCGGCTTGAGCCGCGAGCCGGGCAGATTTATTATGATCTGGGTCTGGTGCTGGACAGATTGGATCGACCGGAGGAGGCGGCGAAGTTATTCGCCCAGGCGGTGCAGAGAGTCCCGGCGTTTGCGCCGGCGCAGGCCGAACTGGGCGAGGCCCTGCTCAAACAGGGTCGGATGGAAGAGGCCATCGACCATCTCCAACTCGCCGTGACCCGCGCGCCCGAACTGACTGCGGCGCACAACAGCCTGGGGCGGGCCCTGGCCGCAGCCGGGCGGTTGCCGGAAGCGATCGCCACCTATGAAACGGCGCTGAAGAGCAATCCCGAACTCGCCGACCTGCATTTCAATTTCGCACTCGTGTTGGGGACGGCGGGCCGGGGGGACGACGCTCTTTCCCAGTATCAGGAGGCGGTGCGGCTCAAGCCGGCGCATGCCCAGGCGCAGCTCAACCTGGGCATCATGCTGGCCCAGCGGGGCCGGCTGGACGACGCGCTGGTGCACTTGCGCGCAGCCGCGCGGCTGCAGCCAAAATCGGCCGAGGCACACGCCAATCTTGGCATCGTCCTGGCAGAAATGGGTCGCGCGGCGGAGGCGGTTGGAAACTATGAAACGGCGCTGCGGCTGCGGCCGGATTACGCTGTGGCGCACTACAACCTCGGCAATGCACTGATCCAGTTGCGGCGCTGGCCGGAGGCGAAACGGCATTTCGCCGAGGCGGTGCGGCTGGCACCGGATTTTACAGCGGCGCGGGAGATGTTGGAGCGGTTGCGTTCGCTGCCGGAGGCATCGCCAGGAGCCTCCGATGAAAAATAGCCGGCCGATTTTCCTGGCGGGCCTGACCCTGGTCCTCGCGGCGCTGGCCGCGTACCATAACACGATGGGCGTTCCGTTCATCTTCGACGACGGGCCGTCGATTCTGGAGAACCCATCCATCACGCACCTCTGGCCGCTGTCGGGGCCGCTGTCGCCGCCGCCGGGCGAGGGTTTCACCGTCAGCGGCCGGCCGCTGTTGAACCTGTCGCTGGCGGTCAATTACGCGATCAGTGGCACGGACGTCTGGAGTTATCATGCGCTCAATCTGCTCATCCATACCCTAGCGGGCCTGACTTTGTTCGGGCTGGTGCGGCGGACACTTTTGTTGGAAGCTGTAGGATGGGCTTTATGCCCCGAAGGTTTGACGAACGCAGCGGGAAATCGGGGCGTAAAGCCCCTCCTACAGCAGGACGCCCTGTTCATTGCTTTCACGGTGGCGCTGCTCTGGACATTGCATCCGCTGCAAACGGAGGCGGTGACCTATGTGGTCCAGCGGGCCGAGTCTTTGATGGGGCTGTGCTACCTGCTGGCCCTCTATGCTTTTGCCCGCTCAGCCGATTCCCTCCGGCCGAAAGCGTGGCGGGCCGTGGCGATTGCCGCCTGTCTGCTCGGCGCGGGCTGCAAGGAGGTGATCGTGACCGCACCGGTGATCATCCTGCTTTACGACCGCACGTTTGTGGCGGGAGGTTTTCGCGAGGCTTGGCGGCGGCGGCGGTGGTTTTACGCCGGGTTGATGGCGACTTGGCTTCCGGTGGGGTGGCTGGTGCTGGCCACCGGTGGCAATCGCGGTGGAACCTTCGTTTTGACTCTGGCGGCATGCCGCGACTTCTGGCTGACCCAGTTCGAGGCGATCACGCGCTACCTGCAGCTTTCCGTCTGGCCGCGGCCACTGGTCTTTGACTATGGAGTCTTCAAGCCGTCACATTTCTCCGACGTGGCACCCTATGCACTCGTGGTCCTGAGTCTGCTCGCGGTCACAGGGTATGCGCTGTGGAAGAAACCGGTGGCGGGGTTTCTGGGCGCGTGTTTCTTCATCATCCTGGCGCCGACGAGCGTGGTGCCAGGCCTGATCCAGGTGATCGTCGAGCACCGGATGTATCTGCCGCTCGCGGCGGTGCTGGCGCTGGTGACGGGCGGAGGGCTGGCGTGGCTGGGCCGGCGCGGACGGGTTTTGTTTCTGGCCCTGGCGCTGGTCGCGGGGTGGCTGACGGAGCGGCGCAATGCCGATTATGCCAGCGAGTTCAAGTTGTGGAACGATTCGGTGCAGAAGCGACCCGGTAGCGCGCTGGCGCAGTGCGGCCTCGGATCGGCTTACTTCCGGATCGGCAACCTGCCGGAGGCGGTGCGGCACTTTCAGCTGTCCCTCCAACTCGATCCGCAACCGGCGCGGACGCATTACAACCTCGGGCTGGCGCTGGACAAATCGGGCCGGTGGGAGGAAGCGGTGGCGAGTTACACCGAGGCGGTGCGGCTTCAGCCAGATCATGCGCCGGCCCGGGCCGGATTAGGCGGAGCCTTGATGAAGCTGGGGCACATGAAGGAGGCGGTGAAGCACCTCCACATCGCACTGGCCATTGCTCCCGGGTTGGTGGAGGCAGACAACAGCCTTGGCCTGGCACTGGTTGCCCTCGGGCAGTTGCCGGAGGCGGTCGCCGCCTACGAAAACGCGCTGGCGCTCATGCCCGACCTGGCGGACGTGCACTATAATCTCGCACAGGCGCTGGTGGTGGCGGGCCGGGGGGACGACGCCCTTTCCCAGTACCAGGAGGCGGTGCGGCTCAAGCCGGCGCACGCCGAGGCGCGGCTCAACCTGGGCATCATGCTGGCCCAGCGAAATCGATTGGATGAGGCCTTGGTACAATTGCGCGAAGCCGCACGGCTGCAGCCAAAATCGGCCGAGGCACACGCCAATCTTGGCATCGCCCTGGCGGAAACGGGCCGGGTGACCGAGGCGGTCGGCAGTTACGAAGCAGCGCTGCGGCTGCGACCGGATTACGCCGTGGCGCACTACAACCTCGGCAATGCGCTTATCCAGTTGCAGCGCTGGCCGGAGGCGAAGCGGCATTTCGCCGAGGCGGTGCGGCTGGCGCCGGATTTTACGGCCGCGCGGGAGATGCTGGAGCGGATGCAGGACGTGCCTTAGCGGAACAATCAAGTCGGATTTAACCACGTTTCGAGCGAAGCGACAGGTCTGACAAAACACCAAACACACGAAGTCCTGACGTTCCTGAAAAACTATCGTCTGCGATGGTGACACTGGAGGGTAAGGCCTGAGAAAGTACGAGTTCCCCCCGCGGTGGTGCCTCTGATGGCATTGATCCCGTTGAGGGAATCTGAAGTGCGTTTCGATGATAATCGGGCGGGGAGCTTTCAACAGTCGCCAGGCCGCGGTGAAATTCTTTGCATGCTTCGCGTCCGGAGTTCAACCTCGGCCTGATTATGCAACTACCCCGTTGTTGGATGCTTGGTCTGATCACCCTGGCTTTGGCGGGGCGGGCGACCGCCGTGGAGCGGTTGCCGGTGGAGGATTTCGCCCGCGAACCTGTGACGGCCCGCGCAAGGCTTTCACCCGACGGCAAACGGCTGGCCTTTGTACGCGAGTACCGCGAACACGCGTCGTTGCACATCCTGGACATCGATCAAGGCAAACTGTCCCGGCTGGATCTGGGGGAGGCCACGATTGCCAGTGACGCCACGAAGGAAGTCGGGAACTTTCGGTGGATCAATGATCATCGTCTGGTGATTACCACGCTCGTCTGGGATGACACGTTATATGGGGTGATGGCAGTGAACTGGAACGGGAGTGCGGAAGTGCCCATCAGCGGATATGAGGATAACCAGGTCAATATCAGCGGCCCCAAGTTTTTCGCCACCGAGGTGATCCACAGTTTCAATGACAAGGACGGGACCATCCTGATGCTGAACCGGCACGCGGGCGGGGCGGAAGGTCAAAGCCGGCCGGATATTTTGCAAGTGAACACCATGAGCGGCCAGTCAAACATGGTGCTCAAGAATCCCGGCGAGGTGGCGCGCTGGGGCCTGGATTTTGACGGGGTCGCCCGCCTGGGCATCCTCGCCAGTGGCGGCCATTCCGGGGCAATTTACCGGGAGAACGAGCAGGCCCCGTGGCGGACGATCCTGCCGTTGCAGGACCGGGGCGGTCATATCCGGCCGGTCGGCTTCGACCGGGCCAGTGGCAAGGTGTTGGTCGGTGCGCTGACCAAGGAGAAGCGTTGGACGGTGTTCCCGCTGGATCCGGCCACCGGCACACTGGGCGAGCCGCTGCTGACCGATCCGGAATATGATATCGTACCCGACCGGCCCGGCGGCGAGGTCGATGGCATCTGGCTGGCGGGCACGATATTTTCCCAGAAAAAGCAGGCCTTGGTTGGCATCCGGTATTTTACCGAGTTATCGCACGTGAAGTGGTTCGACCGCGACTATGCCGGCTGCCAGATGGCGGTGGACCACGTTCTGCCAAACACGGTCAATCTGCTGGTGGATGCCAGCGAGGATGAAAAACGGATGCTGTGGTATGCGTTTTCCGACCAGGACCCCGGTTCCTATTACCTGATGGACCAGGAGAAACATTCCTTCAAGTTGCTGGGCCCGCGGATGACTTGGATCAAGCCGGCGCAGATGGCACAGATGTTGGCGGTAAAGTACCATGCGCGCGACGGACTGGTGATTCACGGTTACCTGACCGTGCCGGCCGGACACCAGCCGAAGGATCTTCCGCTGGTGGTGATGCCGCACGGTGGTCCATGGCTGCGGGATGTGTGGGGATTTGAGCCACTGGTGCAGTTGCTGGCCAACCGCGGCTATGCCGTGCTCCAGATGAATTATCGCGGCTCGCCCGGTTACGGAATCGAATTGTTCCGGAAAGCCCGCCGGCAGATCGGCCGGGAGATCCAGGATGATATTGAGGACGCCACGCGCTGGGCCATCGCCGCCGGCGTGGCCGATCCGAAACACATTGCCATCATGGGGTCGAGCTATGGCGGCTATTCCGCCCTGTTCGCCCTGGGGAAGAATCCCGAACTCTACCGCTGCGGCATTTCCCTGTTCGGCGTGAGCGACTGGCCGGCTATCTTCGACGACCGCCGGGGAGATCCGGACTACCGGCAGGCCAACAAGTATTGGCGCCGGGAGATTGGCGACCCTGATACGGACCAGGAATTCCTGGCATCAATCTCGCCGGTGAATTTCGCGGACAAGATAGCGGCGCCGGTGTTGATCATCCAGGGCAAGCAGGACCGGACCGTGCCGCAGGACCAGGCCAAACGGATGATTGCCGCCCTCGAAAAAACCGGCCGAAAGCCCGAGAGCCTGTTTCTCTCCAATCTGGGACACAGCTACGGCAACGAGAAGCAACGCCTTGAGATTTATAAGAGCATGGTGGGTTTCCTGGAAAAGAACCTCGGGCCCGGCGTGCGGTGAGATCAAGGCCGGGCAACGCCGCCTCCAAAAAAGACTGCCTTCGGTCATGAAACTGTTTTCTGACGGTAAGATTTTTCCGTGCCGCCAGCCGGCTTGAAACTCTTTGCCTGAACATCCCGGCACGCTCAAACTGGATTTTAGATCATGAAGCTACCCCATTGTTTCGTACTCGGTCTGTTGGCGCTGGGCGTGAACCTCAGCCCGGCGGTCGAACGCCTGCCCGTCGAGGATTTCGGGCGGGAGCCGGAAACGTACCTGGCCCAACTGTCGCCTGATGGCAAAATGCTCGCCTACCTGCGCGAACACCACGGGCTGATCAAGCTACATGTGCTTGACCTCGACACGAACAACATCACACGGCTGAATGTAGGCGAGGCGGAATTGGCGGACGGGGTGCCGAAGGATGTGGTGGCTTGCGATTGGGTCAGCGACCACCGGTTGATTCTCACCACGGCCATCTGGGATATGATCTACGGGGTGAGCGCCGTGAACTATGACGGCAGTCATGAAGTGGCGATCAGCGGCTTGGAGGACGAAAAGATCAGATATCAGGGTGGCCGGCTGTGGCTGCACGAGATAATCCACCGGTTTTACGACAAGGACCAGCACGTCCTGATGCTGGACCGGCATGAGGGCTCGGTGGGAAAGGCAAACCGTCCGGATATTATGCAAGTCGATACGGGTGACGGGTCGAAGAAGAGAGTGGTCAAGAATCCCGGGGAAGTGGCGCACTGGGGTTTGGATTTCAACGGGGTTGCTCGCCTCGGAATTCTAACGCATGGCGAATTGACCGGCGCGATCTATCGCGAGAATGAAGGGGCACCGTGGCGGACCATCCTGCCCTTGAAGAACCGGGCCAATCAGATCAAACCCGCGGGCTTCGATGCGGGGGGCAACAGATTGCTGGTTGCGGCCCTCAGCAAGGAGCAGCGTTGGACGATCTTCCCAATGGATCCGGCGACGGGTGCGTTGGGGGAACCGCTGTTGTCGGATCCCGAATACGATATCGTACCAGATCACGTGCCCCATGGGGCGAGCGGCATATCCCTCGCGGGTGCACTTTTTTCCCGAAATAAACAGGCGCTCATCGGCATTCGCTACTTTACGGAGTCACCCCAGGTGAAGTGGTTCGACAAGGAATATGCCGCCTATCAAGGCGCGGTCGACCGAAGCCTGCCGGATACGATGAACCTGCTGGCGAATCAGTCACTGGACGGGAAACGCATGTTGTGGTTCGCGTTTTCCGACCAGAATGCAGGCGAATATTATCTTTTTGACCGGGAGAAGCGATCCTTCCGGAAGGTCGCGTCAATGATGAGCTGGCTCAAGCCCGCCCAGATGGCGCCGATGCTGGCGGTAAAATACACGGCGCGCGACGGGCTGGTGATCCATGGTTACCTGACCGTGCCTGCCGGGCACCAGCCCAAGAACCTGCCGCTGGTGGTGATGCCGCACGGTGGTCCGTGGGTGAGGGATGTGTGGGGTTTCCATCCGTTGGTGCAGTTGCTCGCCAACCGGGGTTACGCTGTGCTCCAAATGAATTATCGCGGCTCGCCGGGCTATGGGGAGGAGCTTTTCAAGAAAGCCCACCGGCAGATCGGTCGTGAGATTCAGGATGATATTGAGGATGCCACCCGCTGGGCCATTGCGGCGGGAGTGGCTGATCCGAAGCACATCGCGATTTTTGGGGGAAGTTATGGCGGGTACTCGGCGCTGTTCGCCCTCGGACACAATCCAGAGCTGTACCGTTGCGGCATATCCCTGGCGGGAGTGACCGACTGGCCGGCCATCTATGACGAACACAGCGGCGAACAGGGCTATAAAGAGGCCAACAAATTTTGGCGCAGTGAGATTGGCGACCCCGAAAAGGACGACCTTGCGTCGATCTCGCCCGTCAATTTTGCCGATAAGATTTCTGCGCCCGTGCTGATAATCCAGGGGAAAGAGGACACCACGGTGCCACCTGACCAGGCCAAACGGATGATTGCCGCGCTCGAGAAAGTCGGGCGCCCACCGGAAAGCCTGTTCCTTTCCGAGGTCGGGCATAATTTTGGCCACGAGAAGAAGCGGATAGAGATCTTCAAGCGGATCGTCGACTTTCTGGAAAAAAATCTGGGGCCCGGCGTGCAATAACATGCGTGGCATTGGCTGGTGATATGTTTGTCATTGCGAGAAGCCCGCTTTGCGGGCGACTAAGCAAGCCATCTGCTGGATCGCCGCGCCCGGTTTTACCGGGCTCGCGCTGACTGGGCTGGCTGCGTTGTGACCCGATATCAAGGCGTGAGGTCAGGCTTCAGCTTCGGCATGCCGTTGTCCACGGACAGAGGTCCGGCGCCGCTGAGGGCGAAAGTGACGAGCAGAAAAAACACCAAAGCGGAGAATTCCAGGGACTGCCCCGAAGTCATCAGGCCCTCGCCGCGATGCACAAACAGGGCTCCGGCCAGAATGGGAACCTGCACCCAGGCGGCGATGCGGGTCAGCAATCCGACCGTCAGCATCAGGCCACCCACGAGGTGGGCAAGTGCGATGAAGTGGAGCAAGGCGACTGTCACGAGCCAAGGATAGTCCAGGCGTTGGAGCAAATCCCGGATGAAGTCCGCCCGGGTGTTGGTGATGATGAACACTCCGCGGATAAAAAGACCCAGCCCGAGATAGATACGCACACAATCGAGCCAGACCTTGGGGTGGGCATCAGCCCAGCCGATGAATTGACGCATTCTGTCCATGAGGCACCTCGTGGTTGGTGGGGGTAAGTCCGACGGGCCGGATGTCCGTCGGAGCGGTGGCAGGATACGGTGGATCTGCCCGGTCAGTCAACCGCGGCGTGGAGGCTTGGGGGCGGGACTGATAGTCCCGCCGCCAACACAATCAATGCGTTGGGTAGGGGCCGTTGCCCTCAACGGCCCGGGCGCTTGAGGGCAAGCGCCCCTACCAATGGATCCAGCTCAAAACCCGTGCCGCTGGAGCTGCGCCTGCAATTCGCGCTGGAAAGCCTGCACATCCGGGGCACTGGGTTTGTAGCCCGGCTGGCCAGTATCGAGCATCAGCCGGCCGTATTGATCGAGCGCCCACTTGCCGGAAACGCCGTCGCTGAAAGTCACGTTGCCGCTGACGGCTGCGCCCGGTTGCAAGATGCGATCGAGTTCGATCGTAACCCGTCCCGGGCCCACGGGCGCGGTCGATCCCGGCAGGTCTTCAGCCGGCAGGTCATCCTCGTCGTCATTCTGGCCGACGCCGACCGTTTCCTTCAATTTGTCGAGAAAGCCCTTCTTTTCGGGATTCGCCGGACGGGGGGGGGGCGTCCCGCCTCCACTGGCCGCAGCTTTGGAAACATCCGAGGCGTCGGCCTTGGGCGCCGCATTCTTCAACTCGAGTCCAAGGTCGTCCACCAGGAAACGGACATCCATGTAGGTCATCGAAATCTTGAATTGCTCGGCGAGTTTCTTCTGGACGGCCGAGAGGTTGTCGCCCGCGGCGATCCAGGAGGTAACGGCCTGTTTTTGTTCGGGAGTGAGAGTCATCGGATGTTCGATTTCAGGTTGTTGATTTTCGATTTCAAGCACGCAGCTGCAGACTAAACCACTCCGCCAATCGAAAATCGCCAATCAAAAATCCAAAATTACTTCGCCAGTTGCGTCTTGAGGAAATCCACACTGCCGCGCACCGAGTCGTCCTGCTCCATCATGTTCTCCACCGTCTTGACGGCATGGATGACGGTGCCGTGGTCGCGACCGCCGAAGGCCTCGCCGATCTCCTGCAGGGAGTGGCGGGTGAGCTGGCGGCAGAGATACATGGCGATCTGGCGGGGAAACGCGATGGCGTTGGGCCGGCGCTTGCTCGTCATGTCCGAGTGACGGATCTGGTAATGGTCGGCAACGCGCTTCTGGATGCCCTCGATGTTGAGGCGGTTCTGGGCCTCCTCCATCAGCACGTCCT
>CAZBLQ010000103.1:12246-14078 GCA_964492635.1 uncultured Oleiharenicola sp. | reverse complement strand
GCGGGATTGAACTCCACCTGGATCTTCACGTCCTTCGCGATCGTCACCAGCGTGCCGCCGGCCTGCTCAACGAGCATCTTCTTCGCCTCGGCCAGCGTGTCGATGTACGCGTAGTTGCCGTTGCCCTTGTCAGCCAGCTTTTCGAGCGTGGCATCCTTGAAATTGCCCATACCATAGCCGAGCACCGTCAAAAACACGCCGCTCTTCGCCTTCTCCTCGATCAACCGGACCAGCTCGCCCTCGCTGGTCACGCCGACATTGAAGTCGCCGTCGGTGGCGAGGATGACGCGGTTCACGCCACCGGAGATGAAATTGGCCTTGGCAACGTCGTAGGCCAGTTGGATGCCCATGGCCCCGTTGGTCGAACCCTCCGCCTGCAGACGGTCAATCGCATCCAGAATATCGGCCTTGTGTGCCACCGGGGTCGAGGGCAGTGCCAGACCCGACGCACCCGCATAGATCGCGATTGCCACCCGGTCGTCCAGTCGCAGTTTCTCCACCAGCAGCCGCAGTGACTGTTTCACGAGCGGCAGTTTGTTCGGCTCGTTCATCGAGCCCGAGACATCGAGCAGAAAGACCAGGTTGGCCACTGGCCGAGCGGCATCGCTGAGTTCACGCCCCTTGAGACCGACGCGCACCAGCCGGTGCGCCGGGGCCCACGGCGCACCCGCTACCTCAAGGTGGGCGGCAAACGGCGGAACTTCATTCACGGCGGGCGGAGTTCCGTCCTTGTCCGTCATCACCTGGGCAACGGCGGAAACCCGCGAGTCGCGGTCATCGGCGGAGGGCACCCGCCGCACGGCAACTTCCGGCCCCGCATAATTGTAGGGAAAATAGTTCACCAGCTCCTCGATACGCACCGCATCTGCCGGGGGGCGCTGACCCTGCGTGAGGAACCGCCGCACATTTGCATACGACGCCGTGTCCACATCCACGGAGAAGGTGGAGAGCGGATTGTCCGTCACACGCAGGTAGTCGCTGTCCTTCCGGAAACTGTATGCTTCGGTGTTGGACTCGCGCCCGGCTCGCGCGAGACCCCAAGTCCGGTCACTCTGCTTTTCATTTCCTACCGGAGCACCAGAGGCCATGCCGCTCAATTGGGTTCGAACCCTTGCTCCCGCCAGAGTGTCGCGGGCGGCAAACCCGATATCAGCCTTGGCCGTTACTCCGAAGGGCGCCAGTTTCACGGGCTGGTTTTCCTCGTCCAGAGAGCGCATTGCCGGGGGGGAGGCGACACTGTCTGCCGCCAATGAACCGGCGGCCTCCGGCTCCATGGCCGGAAACGCCACCGTGACATCCTTCCTTTCCTTCTGTCGCGACTCACTCCGCGCGGCCTTTGCCAGATCGGCGCCGGCACTCTTTTTGGCCATCGGTTCGCTCTTCCCCTCGGCGGGAGCCGCCAGCGGCACTTCAATATAATTTTTCTGGTCAGACGGTAATTGGTGCCGCTGCCAGTAGATGAAAAACACGGCGAAGCACGCCGCGGCGAGGCTTGAAATCGTCCAGTAGGGAAACCGGACGATCTTGGCGTAGGGATCGCGCTTGGTCTGCCGCTGTTCCTCCGTGACTCCCGGCTGGGTGTGCACTTCCGCCGCCAAACCCGGTTCCTGCTCGAGCGCACTTGTCAGCGCGGCAGCGGCGGCTTTGATTTCCGCCACCGCCTGTTGGGCAGCGGCATCCTGATCAAGGGACTGCTCAAATTCGGTCCGTTCCGCCGGCTCCATTTCGTTCAGGGCGTAGGCGGTCAGACGTGGATCATCCGGTGAAATTTTGTTCTGATTCATCTTCGTTACTCCAAATTTTATGTGGTGGTTGGTTTGCTTGCCGCGCCG
>CAZBLQ010000103.1:0-12146 GCA_964492635.1 uncultured Oleiharenicola sp. | reverse complement strand
CTGGTAGCTGAATCCGTTTTGAAATTTCAGCCGGACAACCTCCTGCTGGTTGTGCGGCAGCTGGCCGATCAGCCGCAGCACGGTCTCATGCTGCTCGGCACGTTCCAGCGTGCGGCCGGGCCGCGGATCGGGCGCCGTCAGTTGTTCAACCTGGCCTTCCTCAAAGCGCTTCATGCGCCCCTCCTTCCGCAATACATCGTGCGAACGATTGCGACAGACGGTGAAAAGCCATTCGGCCACATGTCCGTCCACCTGCGCGGGCGGCTGGGCCAGCAGCCGGACAAAAGTGTCCTGCACGACATCGCGTGCCCGGTCGGCGTCACCGCCGAGCAGGCGGGTGGCATAGCGCAGCAACGGCGCCTGATGGCGTGCCACCGCCGCCTGCACAAAGGAGCTGGCATCAAAGCTTGCATGGGGTTTATCCGGTTCGTTGTTCACGTTACCTTGCTCCTTAGACGGATGATTGCCGGGTTTATTAGGACTTGGACACAGAAATTTTACGCCCGCCCCTTGCCCTGCGCTGAAATACCGCATTAATCAACCCATGACCGGGCGCGTTTTCCTAGCCTTCAGCCTGCTGCTTCCCGCCTTCAGCCTTTCGTGCTCCCGCCATGAGACCATTGTCCAGGCCGGCAATCGCGCCGGGATCCTGCACGTTGGCAATGGCGCCGAGCCGGAGAGCCTCGACCCGCACGTGTTAGACGCCTATACCGATCAGAGGCTGGAAGCTGCCTTGTTCGAGGGCCTGTGCGCCATTGATGAGACCACTTCCAAACCAGTCCCCGGCGCCGCCGAGCAGTGGGAGGTTTCTGCCGATGGACTGGTCTGGACCTTTCATTTGCGGGCCAGACTGCGCTGGTCGAATGGCGAGCCGCTTACGGCGGATGACTTCGTGCAATCCTGGCGACGCAACCTCACGCCCGCCTTTGCCTCGGCCTATGCGTATCTGCTGTTCCCCGTCAAAAACGCCCAGGCGTTTAACAGCGGCAGACTCACCGATCCCGCCGCCCTCGGTTTCGCCGCGCCCGATCCGCGCACCGTTGTCATCACTCTCGAGCACCCGACCCCTTACCTGCCCATCCTCACCACGGCCACCTCGTGGTATCCGATCAACCCGCGCGTCGTCGCGAAATACGGCAGCCTTACTGATCGCGCGAGTGCGTGGACCCGCCCCGGCAATCTTGTCGGCAACGGGCCGTTCGTCCTGAAGGAATGGACCCCGGGCTCCCGCCTCGTGGTCGCGAAAAACCCGCTTTACTGGGACGCCGTCGCGGTGCGCCTCAACGGAATTGTGTTTTATCCAATCGAGAATCCCGATGTCGAGGAACGCAATTTTCGCGCCGGCCAGCTCCACCTGACAAACAACCTGCCTCTCTCAAAAATTCCGGCTTATCACACCAGCGATCCGGACAAGCTGCGTAACGACCTGTTCGTCCAGACGATCTTCATCCGCTTCAACGTCACCAAGCCGCCTTTCGACAATCCCAAGGTCCGGCGCGCGTTCGCCCTTGCCATCGACCGCGACTCGATCGCTCGCAACCTGCTCCACGGGTCCCGCCTGCCCGCCCACCATTTTGTCCCGCCCGGGCTGGCCGACTACGACTCCCGCACGCAGGTGCCGGATGATTTTGCCGAAGCCCGCCGGTTGCTGGCCGAGGCCGGATTTCCCGGCGGCCGGGGCTTCCCTCCCTTTGAAGTGCAGGTCCGCAACGACGAGTTGCAGCCTCGGATCATTGAGGCTGTCCAAGCCATGTGGCAGCGCGAGCTCGGGGTGCTCGCCAGCATCGCGCTGCTCGAACAGAAGGTCAGCATCCAGAATCAATCGACCTTGAACTTCACTGTCGGCGTCAATGGCTGGGTCGCTGATTTCGCCGACCCGGTCACCTTCCTCGACCTTTTTGTCGCGGGCGGTGGCAACAACTGGACCGGCTGGGGCGATCCAGCCTACGATCGGCTGATCGCCGAGGCGGCCCGCACCTTCGATGCCGGGAAACGTTTCGAACTATTCCAACAGGCCGAGGCCATCCTGCTGGAACAGGCGCCCATTATTCCTTTGGTCTTCGGGGCACGGAACTACCTCATCGACCCGTCGGTCAAAGGCTGGGAACCCGCGCCCATTGGCATTTATCAATACAAAAAGGTTTACCTGCAGGGCCCCTGAGAGCAGTTTCCTCGTGTGACATTACGCCACCTGCTGTTTCTCGCTGCCGCCATCACCATCGCGGCCCTGCCCTCCGTAGCCTTGGCGAAGGAGGGCGATCTGACCGTCATTCGCGTCTTCACCGGCTGGCGTGATGCCGCCTCGTTCAAGCACATCTCTGAATATTTCAACGGCCGGGAGAATACTCACGGGGAAGTCGTGCTGCGCACCCATCCCGAGCAGCGGGGAGGCTATTACTTCCTCGTGCGCCTCGCCAATCCCGGCGCAATCGTCCCGGTCAAAATCAACCTGCAACTCATCACGCCCACCGACACCAAGCTCCGGGTCCACTCCTTTGCCCTGGATCTGTCCTCGGGAGAAACGGTGCTGAATCTCGGCTTCACCGGCGCGGACTGGCCTGACGCCAAGGCCAATCCGGTGGCGTGGAAACTCGACGTCGTGGCCGCCGACGGCCGCGTGCTTGCCACCGAGAAAAGTTATCTCTGGGACAAACCCGCGGTCCCGTAGGATATGAGCAAACAGGCCTGGTCTGGGTGGCAACCGGTGGCGCCGCGCCTCCTGCTGACGCCGCCTGCCCTCGCGGAGATTCTCGATGGCGGACAGTCGTTCCGCTGGCAACACACCGAAGGCCTCTGGACCGGCGCCTGGTCCGGCCACCTCGCCCAACTGCGCTTTAACGAGAATCTACTCGAATGGCGTGCCCCCTTGGCGGTAGAGCCCGACACCGCCGCTGCCCTGCCCCGCTATCTCGCGCTCGAGGTTGATTGGACCGCACTGACCGATTTGCTGCCGTGGCGCAGCGACCCGCATCTCGCCCGGTGCATCACCGCCTTTCCGGGCCTGCGGCTGCTGCGCCAGCCGTTTGGCGAAACTCTCCTGGGTTTCCTGTGCAGCGCCACCAAGCAGATCGTGCAAATCAAACAAATGGTCGCGTTGCTCGCCCAACGCCATGGTTTGCCCCTGCATGGTCCAGCTACCTTGTCCGTTGCCACTTGTCCCTTGTCACTTTCCTCACACCGCCTCCCCACCTGGCCCGAACTCGCCACCATCCCCGAGAAAGAACTGCGCCAGTGCCTGCTCGGCTTTCGCGCGAAATTCATCCACGCCTCCGCCCAATATATTGCACAATGTCCCGGCTGGCTGGAAGAGACCGAACACCTGCCCTATGCCGCCGCCAAGGCCCGTTTGTTGGAACTGCCCGGCGTCGGCGAGAAAGTCGCCGACTGCGTCCTGCTTTTCGGCGCCGGCCGGCTCGAGGCCTTCCCGGTTGACACGTGGGTGCTCAAGTCACTCGCGCGTCGCTATGGCCTGACCGGCTGGAAACCAGCGCAGGTCGCCCATTTCGGCCGCACCCACTTTGGTCCGCTGGCCGGCCTCGCACAGCAATATCTGTTTTCCTGGGAAAGAAAGTTCGGTGGGAGGTAGGGCGCGTTTGCCTCGCGCGCAGGCGCGGGGACAAACACCGGGCCGCGAGCACGCGGCAACGGTGCTGACCAAGTCCCAAAACGCGGCGGACTGGGGATAGGCCGCCCTATCTTAAAGCATATTGCTTATCGCCTTTCTTCACCAACCGCCACGGGAAGAAATACACCGCATAGACCACGGTGTAGATCAGGAAATTATCGAGCTTTGCGAAGTGCGTGAACGCAAAGAAGAAGATCAGCAGGTGCAGCCGGACGACGTTCTTGTAGGGCGCCATCATGCCGCTCATCCCCGCTTTCTGCTCCGCGAGGCGGCGGTTGACATCCGCGGCCTTGACCGAGATGTCCGGGGCAGTTTCTTTGCGCGCGGGCAGCCTGAACGCCTGCCGCTCGGCCACCGCCGCCACCAGCACGAACGGCCAGTAGTCGTGCAGCACCTGCCAGTAGAGCGCTGCGCTCGGCCCGAAGTTTTTCCCCGGCAGCATTGGGAAGAACGAATTCAGAAAAACCGAATGCACGAAATGAAACATCCCGAAATGCACGGTGAAGAACGCCAGCATGAACAGCCCGCCGAACAGAAATAAGCCGTCCAGCCCCGCTTGTGCCACCAGCGGCGCCCCTCTCCCGGTCGTGCCCCGCACCAGGAGCAGCACCGGGCCGAAGATGCTCCAGACAATCATCGCATAGCCGACAAGCAGGCTCGAAAGCCACAAACTCCACACCAGATCCTTCGTCTGCCAGTTGCCAAACCACGCCAGCGCCAGGCCTGCCGCAAACGCCAGGACATCCGGCCAGGCGTCGCGCCAGCCGGTCGATTTGCTTTTTTCAGATTCTGTCATGCTGAGTGAAGCGAAGCATCCATTTCTTCGATTGTGAATGGATCCTTCGCGTTGCTCAGGATGACAGGGTGCGGGCTCACCTCCCCTTCTGGATCAATTCCACCTCGTAGCCCTCGGGCGCATCGATGAACGCGATCACGGAGCCACTGCCCGTTTTGGTCGGACCGTCGCTCAAGGCGAAGCCCTTTTTCTTCAACTCGGCCGCGAAGGCGTCGAGGTTGTCCACCTCGAACGCGAGGTGCATCAGGTCGGGCTGCACCTGCACGGCCGGCGCCCCGGCGGGCATCTGGCAGATTTCGATTTCCTCCTCGCTGTTGGGTGTGGTGAGGAAAACCAGTTGCGCCCCGCGGGGCGAGGTGTGACGGCGGGATGCCGTGAGGCCCAGCGCCTGCTCGTAGAATTTCACCGTGCGCTCGATGTCGTTTACCCGCATGCGGGTGTGGAGAAGTTTTTTGACGGTCATGGTGCGGCCAGCCTAGGAATGTTTGCCCGCGAATCACGCGAATTCATGCGAATGGAGAAAACCTCCGGGCCAAACCATTTTCGCGCCCATCGTTCTTGCCGAGCCATGGCGCTTGGACGGCGGCAGGTGATTCGCGGGCAGAACTTCCCGTCTCTTTTTTGTGTCTTCTTGTGCCTCTTTGTGGCCAAACTCCCGAAGCATGTCCCTCGATCTCGCCGCCATCCGCGCCGCCCATGAGCGCATCCGGCCCTTCATCAAGCGCACTCCCGTCCTCACCAGCGAGGCGCTCGACGCGGCCTGCGGCGGCCGGCTTTTCTTCAAGTGCGAGAATTTCCAGGAGGCCGGCGCCTTCAAGTCGCGCGGCGCGTGCAACGCCGTGTTTTCGCTGACCGATGCCGAGGCCGCGAACGGGGTCGTCACCCACTCTTCGGGCAACCACGCGGCGGCCCTGGCGCGCGCCGCCCAACTGCGCGGCATCACCGCCCACATCGTGATGCCGGCCAACGCCCCGCAATCCAAGGTGCAGAACGTCGGCAGCTACGGCGGCTGGATCACCTTTTGCGAGCCGAACCTGACGGCCCGGGAGGAAGCCTGCGTGCAGGTCGCCGCCCGGACCGGCGCCACTCTCGTCCATCCGTTTGACGACCTGCGCGTCGCCGCCGGTCAGGGCACCGCCACCATCGAGCTGCTGGAAGACGCCCCGGATCTGGATTTCATCCTCTGCCCCGTCGGGGGCGGCGGCCTGCTTTGCGGCACCGCCGTGGCCGCCAAGGCCTTGCGGCCCGGGATCAAGGTGGTCGGCGTCGAACCGGCGCTGGCCGACGATGTGGCCCGGTCATTTCGCGCGGGACGGCGGATTTCGATTCCCACGCCCGCCACCATTGCCGACGGCCTGCGCACCAACTGCACCGGTGAGAAAAACTTCCCCATCATCTTGCAAAACGTGGATGATATCGTCACCGTGTCGGAGGAATCCATCGTCACCGCCATGCGTGTGCTCTGGGAGAAACTCCGCATTGTCATCGAGCCGTCCGCCGCCGTGCCCTACGCCGCCATCATGGAGAACCGGATCGAACTGCAAGGCCGGCGCATCGGCATCATCCTGACCGGCGGCAACGCCGACCTCGACGCCCTTCCCTGGCTCAAGGCATAGCAGGACTTCGTTACGTGAATTTACCTCACACACCCCGCCCAGCCGGGCACCCCTCTTCCGCCTTCGCCAAAGCTATGGCGAACAGGCCTGAGGGGATCTTCCCTGACGGAGTGTGCAATCCCCTCTATCAAGAGGGGTGGCGCGCAGCGCCGGGGTGTGTTCCCCGAGCTTGACTAAGTATTGCTGACCACCACCCGGCGTTTCGTGCCCTCCACCTCCGGCAGAAACGCCGTGAGTAGGCCGAGCAGCGGCAGATAAGCGCAGACCTTGAACACGTAGCTGATGCTCGTTTGATCGGCCAGCCGGCCCAGCACCGCCGAGCCGATGCCGGCGATCCCGAAGGCGAGTCCGAAGAACAGCCCGGCCACCAGCCCGACGTTGCCCGGCAGCAGCTCCTGTGCGTAAACCAAGATCGCGGAAAAGGCCGACGCCAGGATCACGCCGATGAACACGGTGAGCACCACCGTTCCCGTCAGCCCCATGTGCGGCAGTACCAGCGAGAATGGCGCGACACCGAGGATGGAAATCCAGATCACCAGCTTGCGGCCGATGCGGTCACCCACCGGACCGCCGATGATCGTGCCCGCCGCCACGGCGAAGAGGAACACGAACAGGTAAACCTGCGCGCCTTGGACCGACACCTGGAATTTGTCGATCAGGTAGAACGTGTAGTAATTCGTGAGACTGATCAGGTAGAAGTATTTTGAGAAAATCAGCACGATCAAGACGGCGAACGCCAGCACCACCTTGCCTCGCGAGAGGCGCGCTGAGACAATCCCACCGGACGCATGCGATGGCGGTTTGAGCCGCCCGAGGTTGCGCCGGTACCAGCCGCCCACCCGGAGCAATAGAAGTATGCCCGTGAAGGCCAGCACCGTGAACCACAGGATCTGACCCTGGCCTCGCGGAATGATGATGACCGCCGCCAGCAGCGGTCCCAGCGATGTGCCGAAATTGCCGCCGACTTGGAACAGTGACTGGGCAAACCCGTGTTTTCCACCCGAGGCCATCCGCGCCACCCGCGAAGCTTCCGGATGAAAGATTGACGAGCCGACACCCACCGTGGCCGCTCCGGCGCACAATGCCGCAAAACTGGACGCCTGCGAAAGCAAAACCAGCCCGGTCAGCGTGGCTCCCATGCCCACGGCCAGCGACCAGGGCTGGTGGTGTCGGTCTGTGATAAAACCCACCAGGGGCTGAAGCAACGAACCCGTCACCTGATACGTCAGCGTGATCAACCCGATCTGCGTGTAGTTCAGGTGATACGAACTCTTCAGCAACGGATAGATCGCCGGCAGCAACGCCTGGAGGGTGTCGTTGATCAGGTGCGCACAGCTCAGCGCCAGCAGCACCTTCAGGACCGTATCCTGCGCCACCGGCTGATGCCCAGTTTTGAACTCGTTTTCGACTTGGGTCATGAACTCGCAGTGAATCCGGCCATCGAACCGCCCGGTGTCAAGGGAGCATCGGCGGCTTCGGTTGATGCTATCGAGAATAATGCGGTGGTATAGAATCCACCGGGCTCTCGTCTCGTTTTCACAATCGGCACTCCGCGAAGAGTAGCCAAGGAAGACCCCCAGTCGAACACTGATCGAGCCCTCCACTCCACGATTCGTGCGATTTCCAGAATTTAATCAGTGGATGAGAATTGTTTCTCACTTGCAGCCTGTGCTCGGCGCAAGTCCCCCTCCCTTTTAGGAGTCAGCGATTTGCGCGCGAACGGCCAAAGCCGCCCCGGCCGACCGGTATTCAGTGAAAAATCAAATCTGTCCGCGTGAGCGGACCGGGGAGAGGCTGGGCCGGATGGCCCTAGGCGATTGGCCCATGGCGGCGGCGGCCTCGTCGCGTTATAGTACGAGGGACAAAGCTAGCATTACTCCCTCTCCACATCCACACTATGAATACGACCTATTTTTTTCGCGGCCCGGCTAGAATACTCCAAGTTTATTCCGTCGGGATTATCTTAGCCTCGGGTTTGGCCCTGTCGGCCCAGGCTCGGGTCGGGGTGGTTGGGGATCCGTCGAGTTTGCCTTTTCCCTTCAGGTTGGAACCCTACATCGACGGCACCAATGACGGGTTCGCCTACAAAGTGAACACGAGTTCCAACCGGCAGGATGTTTACCTGGCGAAGATGTTGGCGGTTACGCCATCCCCTTTGGCCGAAGAGGTGGGTCTGTTGCAGTCCTACGTGCGCGATTCAGCGAACAGCGTGAATGTGAACCGGATGAAGACCTCCTTGGCCAATGATCGTTTGGTGGTTCAGTACACGATCCAGGGATCTGACTTCACCGATATCGATTTTGATTTTTTCGACATGCAGACCGGAGCCAACCAGGGGTTCATCAACGAGCAAGCCTTCGACATATTTAACTCGTCGATCCAGCCGTCCCAGCGGCTCGCGGAACTCAAGGCGAATTGGGTGCAGAAAAACTATGTTACCGCGGCACAGGCAGCCGCGTTTGACTATTATCTCAATCCGGATGACTACGGGGTCTTTAACCTCTCGGCCCAGTGGAACAGCGATGGTACGGCCACCATCTTTTTTCAAACGACCGTGTTTTTGACGAACGCTCCGGGGTACAACGGCACGGCCATCGGCACGGAGACTTTTGCGATCAACCTGGCTTATTCCAGCCTCACGCAGAAGATGGAGATTGTCGATTACGGCAATGGACACTCCGCCGCGACCTATCCGACCGTCTTCGATTTCAGCATCCAAAGTGGCGGCACCTCCGGCAAGATGCTTTTTGAGGGCACTCCAATATTGTTCCAAAACAGCTACTGGAGAGCCGGGAACGGCGGGAGAATCGGCGGGGTTGTCACTTACTACTACTATCCAACCGCCAATCTGATTGAAGCGGAAATACCGGCGGTTTACTATTGGTACTAGAGTGGATTTTCGAACACTTGAGAATGCGAACCCAGCTGGAAGCTCAGCCAGCCCGCTGGCATCTGCCTAGATCGCTTTTTTGCTGGGCGTAAATTCGGCCTGGTCACGCGCCCCAGGATAAATGGGCGCTATGCAAGTAAGTTAAAATTTATCACTCACGTACTATTTGGTGCCCGGGACAGGACTTGAACCTGCACGTCTTTCGACACCAGATCCTAAGTCTGGCGTGTCTGCCAATTCCACCACCCGGGCGTCGGGATTTTCGGGTGCAGATTTCGGATTTTCGATTGGGTAGGCAAGCCCGCTTTCAGCCCGCTAACCACGCCAATGGACGCGAATGAATTTATTCCCTGGCTCATATTGGCGCCCATTCGCGTGATTCGCGGGCCAACTGATTGGTTCATGGTTTATCCCGCCGCGCCCAGCCGGTCGCCCATCCGGCCGTAAACCTCCAGGCCCTCAGCGCTGTATTTCACCAGGTCGGCGTCGAGCTTGATCCGGCCCCGTTTGAAAAGCGTCACCACGCACGAGCCGCCGAACTTGAACAGACCCTTCTCCTCGCCCTTCACCGCGGCGCGCCCGGGCAGAAACGTCTGCATGATGCTGCCGACCATCGTCGCGCCGATCTCGACCAACGCCACGCGTCCGAACACCGGCGACTCCACCAGCGTCACCATGCGCTTGTTCTCCCACAGGTAGGCCAGGTTCTGTCGCAGCGCGATGGGGCTGACCGAGTAGAGCCAGCCGTTGATCAACCGCGGCTCACCGGGCGTGCCGCTCACCGGGAAATGAAACCGGTGGTAGTCCACCGGGCACAGCCGTGAAATCAGCAACGCACCGCCGCCAAATTCCGCCGCCAGCGCGGGATCCCCGAGGAACGCCGCGAGGTCAAACCGCTGGCCCTTGGCGTAAAATCCTTCCATCGCATCGCAGGTCTGGAACGCCAGATGCCGGCCGTCCGCCGGCAGCACGGCCACGCGATCGCCCGTGGCAATCGGCCGGGCCCCTTCCTTCAGCGCCCGGTAGAAAAACTCATTGAACGTTTTGAACGCAAATGGCTTTTTGGCGAACTCGTCCACGTCCAGGTTGTAGTCGACGATGAACGGCAGGATTTTGTTGGCGCTGGCCGGCTGCGACATCTTCCACCCGTAATAGCGCGAGACGAAGGCCCGCTTCACCAGCAGCCCGAGGGCCGCGCGGCCGAGCACCGTCTCATAGGTCCAGCGCAGCCACTTGTCCCCGTAGACCTGCTCGGTCTCGACGGTTTTCTTGTAGCGATGATAATAGCGGATGGGCTCGGCCGGCATACACCGATAGACATCACACAAAGCGGCGAAGCAGCAAAGAAAGAAAGGTGGGCGCATTAGCCCGTTGAAGATCGTGCCCTGACTGGACGGTTGCGCCGTCCGTCCTGCTCGACGCGCCCAGCGGTCGCGCCCTACCTTCAAGCATCCGCTAACACTCGATACTCAATAAACACGCCATGCGAAATTCCGGATCAGGGACTGACGGTCGCTGGGGCGTGGCTCGCCGGCCGCGCAGTCAGGGCGGTTAAGTGGTCCAGCACCGAGACGACAGGGCCGGGGCTGCCGTCCGCGTTCCATGCTTCTCTTTCAGGCGCCCAGTACATTACGCCTAGCCCGCGCGGCGCCTTCTTCACCGTGTTCACAATATCCGCCATGAACTGCAGCCGCCCCTCAGGCGTTTCCGGCCACAACATCGATTTGTTGCCCGGCACATGGGAACGGCCGTAGCCGGTTTCAACAAGCAGGAAGTCCTTGTGATAGCGCGCCGCGCTCCGGTTCATGTTGTCCCAGACTTGCTCGAGGGTGCCGTGATTCCATTCGGGGTAGAAGCTCTGCGCAATGATGTCGTAATCGACCTGCGCCTCGTTGAGGTGATCGAAATACCATTTGGTGACGTCCCAGCTCGCGCCCTTGTCGATGTGGATGGCGATTCGGGGTGGAGTGTTGCCAGCCGCGGCTTTGACGCCTCTGATGCCGGCCTTGAGAATGCGCGTGAGGCGATCCCATTGTCTGGCGTCGTCGTAAGGCTCCGGCGGATTGTATTGGGTGGAGCCCGGCACCTTCACCTGCGCGAGCGGCCACAGCGTACCGCGGGTGATTTCATTTCCGACCTGCACCCAATCGGGCATGGCCCCGGCATCTTTCAACTGTTTGATCGTGTCGTAGGTGTAGGCTTCAACCTGCTTTTCCAATCCGTCAAAATCCAATTTCTCCCAAGCCGTCGGTATCTCCTGGTGCTGCGGATCAGCCCAGGTGTCGGACAAATGGATGCACAGCAGGAACGTGGCGCCCGCCGCCTTGATCTGCCTAGCCAGAGGGATCGCGGCCTCAAGTGTGTTGTTGGGAGCTTTTCGGACCGGCGAGACAAACACGCGCACCCGGAAAGCCGTCCAGCCGTGATTCCTGAGGATCGTCATTTCGTCGCTGGGTTTGCCGTTCTCCTGATAAGTGGGCAGCGGCCCGCGGCCCCAGTTGCCCCGCCCGGGCGCATCCAGCGCCGAGATATCGGCACCGAGAACGAATTTGGTTGGTGATGTCGTGTCCGCCACCGGTGCGGAAGTAGCCGGGTCTTTTCGAAAATGAGCACAGCCGGCCAGGACGATAAGCAAGCCAGTGAGAAACACTGACTTTGCCATGAATACCCCGCGAGGGGAATGATTCCGGGGGATTTTGCTCGCTGCAGTCTTCATGGGGCGAATTTGGGTCGAAATTGTCATGCGTCACGAACGCTTCGTAACGCGGGCCAGCTGCAACGCTATTCAAAGCGCGCGACGAAAAGCGTTCATGTGCAGGAGCCTGCTTGCAGGCGATAAAGCTACAACGTCTTAACGCATCGCTTGCAAGCAAGCTCCTTCATTTCCTACCCCATCACCAGTTCGCCGCCCTTGACCTTGAAGGTCACGGTCGAATCCTCGGTGACTTCGCCGCCGATGAGCGCACGGGCCAGCCGCGTCTCAAGGTGGCGCTGGAGGAAGCGCTTCAGCGGCCGGGCACCAAAGACCGGGTCGTAGCCCTTCTCGGCCACCCAGACCTTCGCCTTGGCGTCGAGCACCACGGTGACACGCTTGTCCGCCAGCCGCTTGTTCACGTCGGCAATGAGCAGGTCGACAATCTTCTCAATCTCCTCGAGCGAGAGGGGCTTGAAGAGCACGGTCTCGTCGACGCGGTTGAGAAACTCCGGCCGGAACGACTG
>CAZBLQ010000102.1:1468-14093 GCA_964492635.1 uncultured Oleiharenicola sp. | reverse complement strand
TGCGCATCGGTGATCACGCCGTGCTGCTTTTCGTAGTCGGCGATGCGCTTCGCGGTGTCGCCGTCATTTTCGCCGCCGAGGCCGACGATGACGTGCGCGTAGATTTTGCGGAAGAGCTGGTACTCGGGTTCGCTGCGCGCCTTGAGGGCGGCGAGCTTCCCCGGTCCTTCCTTGGTCAGGCGCGCAGCCTTGGCGCGAAGGCGGTCCGCCTTCTTGTGATAGAGCGGCCGCATATAGGCCTCGGTCACCGAGGCAATGGAGCGGAGAATGCTCTTTTCGCCGCAGCCGGCACAGGCCCCGTCGCCGGAGACGAGCGCCTCGTAGTTGCGGCGAACCATGAGATGGTTGCGAAGCGCGGCTTCACGGGAGTTGGCGGCATTGCCGTCGTCGTAGAGGCCGAGGAATTTCTGCGGCGTATCGGGCAGAAGGCGCGAGAAGACCTGGGCCGTGGTGAGCTCGGCGTTGAGCTCCTCCGTCTCGCGGGTCATGCGGAGCGCGTCGTGGTCGCCGCAGACCTGCACGCATTCGCCACAGCCTTTGCAAAGGTCGGACACGTAAATGGAGAACAGGCCGCCTCCTCCGGGGGCCTTGGCCTCGAGGGAGCGGAAGATGGCCGGGACATTGTTGTAGGCGAGCGGGAGCTTCGCGATGATGCCGGTGAACTCGGCTTTCGCCTTGGGAGAGATCGTCGTGAGCGCAGTGACTTCCTCACTGATGATATCCTTGAAGGGCACGCCGGCCTTCGCCTTGACCGACTCGTTCATCCGGGCGCGGGCGCGCTGCTCGAGCCCGGCGATTTCGGTACCGAACGCGCGGCGATCGGCGGGATCGGAGACGTAGTTGTTGACCGCGGTTTTGAGGATCGTGGTGACCTCCTGGGCCATGTTGGGCAGGGCGGTGTCAGGACAGGCGGTGATGCACTCCATGCATTGCGTGCAATTTTCAGCGATGAACACAGGGGTTTCACGCCGGGCGACATATTTGGACTGGGTCGCGCCGGTCCCGGCGCCCATGACGCCCACGGAGGCAAGCGCGCCCGCCGGCTGGTGGTAGCCTAGCCCGGCGCGGAATTCGGAGTCGAATTTCGCGAGCGTCTGGAACGGCGCGCGGGCCGTCTGCGCGGCGGGCATGGGGATGCTGCCGCAGCCCGCCGAGCCGCAGCCGGCGGTCGGGGCAAACTGGTGGTCGCCGAGGGGCGCGAGGAGCGGGTTGCGCATCGAGGAGCGGTCCGGATCGTCGCCCCGGCCGATCTTGATTTCCTGCACGAGGGAAAACCCCTCGGTCATCACGGTCATGTTCGAGGCGACGACGGCGTCGCCAAAGCGCGCGAATTTTTTCTCGTATTGCTTGCGGACAACCTTGTGGAACTGCTCCTCGGAGATGCCAAACGTCTTCAAAAACGGTGAGACGCGGAAAAATGCCCCGAGGAAGGAATTGCCCTGCATGCGAAGTTGCAACTCGGTCTGGTTCGTCGCTTTTCGGGCGATGTCAAAACCGGGCAGGATGAAAACGCGAATCTTGTTGTCCTGAACAAACTGGCGGTAGCGGGCCGGAATGCGCTGCCAGGCGACTTCGGGCGACTCGCTGGATTCCCAGACCAGGGAGCCGCCTTTTTTCAGGCCTTCGAGCGGGTTGGTGTGGGTGAAAGCCTTTGGATCACAGCAGAGCACCACGTCGACATGATTGAGTTCGCAGTTCACCTTGATCTGCGAAGGCGCGACGGTGAGGTAGTAGTTGGTGGGCGCGCCTTTCTTCTCGGAGCCGTACTTCGGATTGGCCATCACGAAGAGCTTTTCCACGAGAGCGCCATCGGCGTCGTAACTGGGATTCTGCTCGGAGATGAAGCTGCCGAAGTCGCCGATGATGGAGCCGAGGTTCTTGCCGGTCGTGATCATGCCCCAGCCGCCGATGGAGTGAAACCGCACGGCGATGGCGCCCTCGGGGAGGAGCGAAGGTGTGTCCTTGCTGATCACGGCGTAGGGGTGGTCGACCCCGAGCACGAAGAACGTCTCGCCGTCCGCCGCGGTGCGACCGTCCTTGCGGGCCGATGTGCCCGTCGCGAATTCGTAGGCGCCGAGCGTGTGCTCGGGCCGGAAGTCGCGCGACCCGATGCCATAGGCGCCGCGGAAAAGGCGCGGGGTTTCGGCGGGTGTAAGCGCAGGAAGAGCGCCGCCAAAGTGCGCAACCTCCTGGGCCTTGCCAAGGGCGACCCGGATGTCACGCGCCAGCGGATTGTCGCCGGCCAGGCCTTCGTCGGTGCGCTCGAGGATGATGATGTTCTTCTTGCCGCGCAGGGCGTTGATGACCGCAGCTTCCGGGAAAGGCCGGATGACGTTGATGTGGATCGAGCCGACCTTCGCGTTGCGCTGTTCGCGAAGATAATCGCAGGCGGCCTCGATGTTTTCGGCGGCGCAGCCGAGGGAGACGAAGACGGTGTCGGCATCGTCGGTCCGGTATTCGGAGAGAAAGCCGTACTGGCGGCCGGTCAGGCGGCCGAATTCGGCGTAGCATTGCCCGAGGAAACCAAGAATGGGCTCGTTGAAATTATTCCGGCGGGCGACGACCCCGTTCATGTGGTGCTCCTGATTCTGCACCGGCCCAAGGAGAATGGGGTTTTTCAAATCCATCATCTGCGGCACGCGGCGGCGCTTCGGGCCGAAAATTTCGCGCTGGGCCGGCGTGGGGCAGTCGATCTGGTCGTCGGGTGCGCCGAGAAACTCGCGGAGCATCTCTGCCTCGGGGGCGAGATACATGCGCTCGGAGTGGGTGGTGAGCATGCCGTCCTGGATGTTCATGCCCGGATTGAGCGACAGCTCGTTCGCCCTGCGGAGAATGACGGCCTGATCGGCGGCCTGCTGGGCGTCCTTGGCCATCAACATCGTCCAGCCGGTGTCGAGTGCGGCGTAGAAATCATCATGACCGCAGTGGACGTTGAGCGCGTGCTTGGTGAGGGCGCGGGCGCCGACCTCGAGAACCATGGTGGAGAGCTTGCCGGGCGCATGGTAGTACTGCTCCATCGCATAGACGATGCCTTGGCCCGAGGTGAAGTTGACGGTGCGGCGGCCCTGCACGGCATAGGCGGTGGCACCACCTTGCGCGGCGTGTTCGCCCTCGGTCTCGGCCGCGACTTTCTGCTGGCCCCAGACATTGAGCTCTCCCTGCGCATAGGACTGCTGGTAGATTTCCCCGCCTTCCGTGGAGGGCGTGATGGGATAAAACACGCCGCCCTCGGTAATGCGTGTCTCGACGTATTGGGTGACGAGCTGGTTGCCGTTGCAGGTGACGCGGAAACCGGGATAGGGAAACTTGGCGGCGTGGCCGTGGCTGCTGCTATCGTTGTTCATAGCAAAAGGGGATCCTTGCCTGAGGGTGGACGTGGCCCAGAGCGGCGGCGTCTGTTTAACACCGACGCGGAGGGGAGTAGGCTTTCAATCTCCTTCCAACCCCGGCTTAGGGGCAAGCCTATACCGGTCCGGCGGGGCCGGGAACCACGACATATCAGTCCGTCCGGTCGCCAGGCTTATGGCGTAAGCTCAGGCCTTGGTGAGCGTGATCACACACTCGAGATGCCGCGTCTGTGGAAACAAATCAAACGGCTGCACAGACTTCAGCGTGTAACCGGCAGTGAGGAAAATTTTCAAGTCACGCATCTGCGTCGCAGGGTCGCATGACACATAGACGACAGCGCGCGGTCCAAACACGAACAACTGCTGCAGAAAGAATGCGTCGCAACCTTTGCGCGGCGGATCGATGACCACGGCGGTCTCGCCGGGGGGAAAACTCAGGCCGGCGAAAATCTGCGACGCATCACCGGCTTGGAAGGTGGCGTTGGCGATGCCGTTGGCCCGGGCATTTTCAGTGGCGAACTTGACCGAGGTTTCGCTGATCTCAATGCCTGTCACACGTTCGAACGCCGGGGCACAGGCCAAAGCAAAGAGTCCGCTGCCGCAGTAAGCGTCGACGAGGAAACGCGCGCCGCTGCCGGCCGCCCGCTCGCGCACATGGCCGGTGAACGCGGGCAGGATGAAGGGATTGTTTTGGAAGAAATCACGGGCGAGGAAGTGCAAGCGGAGCGGCTTTGTCACCTGGGACGCTGACCCCGGTCCGGCCTCGGCGGGGCCGGCCACATTAATTTCCTCGGTGATTACCGCATCATAATCGGTGGTTACCCCCTCCAGGGAATGCCGGAGCAAGAGCGTGGCATCGCGCTTGTATTCACCGGCGACGAGGCGGTGCCGGGTCTTCGCCCGCACTTCCGGCAGCCGGGCGTTTATCTCCGGCGTGGCAATCGGACACTGAGGGACATCGACCAGTTCAAAACGCGATCCTTGGCGCAAGAATCCAATGGGATTTTCTTCCGGCACACCGCCCGCCGCCTGCCGTATTCCACACTGAAAGTGCGGCGTGATCTTCGAGCGATAGCCAAACTCCATTGGCGAGGCGATCACCGGTGCCACGGTGAACTCAATCCCGGCCATGTATTTCAACAGCTCCTCGACCTGCTGGCGCTTCCATTTCAGTTGCTCGGCGTAGGCCAGGTGCTGATATTGGCAGCCGCCGCAACGGCCGAAAAGCGGGCAACGTGGCACGATCCGGTGCGGCGAGGGCGTCAACACTTTCAGCAAATCAGCTTCGGAGTAGTTCTTATGGTTGCGATATACCATCACCCTTACCCGCTCACCGGGCAGGGTAAACGGGACCATGACCACCCATCCTTCGCCCTGCTCTGCAGGGCTACGGAGGGCAGGCCCATCCACTTGATCCAGCTTCACCCGGCCGAGGCCCACGCCAAGGTTGGTCAACGTGGTTATCTCCAGCTCCAGCTCATGGTGATAGGGGAAGGGATTTTCGTTGAATTTCTTTCGGCCCACGGAATACACAGAACACACCGAAGGGGCGGGTAAAAGGAAATTGCTGCGGATGTCTTCCATGTATTCCGTTTGTTCTGTGCGCGCCCCTCCCGAAAAAATCACCAGTCTGCAGAATCCCCGCGTGAAACGGCTCGTCAAACTGCGGGAACGCCATGAACGCGACGATACCGGAATGTTTCTGGTCGAGGGATACCGCGAGGTGCGTCGGGCTTTGGAAAAGAACATTCGCCTTAAGGAACTGTATTTTTGTCCGGAATGGTTTCTGGGGGTAAACGAACCCACCTTGATCGATCAGGCGGGTCAAGCCGGGGCGCAATTGTTCGAGCTGTCGAAGGAAGCCTTCGCCAAGTGTTCCTACCGCGACCGACCCGACGGCTTGCTGGCGGTGGCATCGCAGTGGAAACACGGCCTGGCTGATCTCAAGCTGAGCCCCCACCCCTTTCTGCTGGTCGTTGAGTCAATCGAGAAGCCCGGCAACCTCGGCACCATCCTGCGTAGTGCGGATGCCGCGGGGGTCGATGGCGTCATCGTTTGCGATGCCGTAACGGATGTTTTTAATCCCAATGTGGTCCGTTCGTCCACGGGTGTGCTCTTCTCGGTACCGGTGGTGGTGGCGGACAGCGCGGCGGTGCATTCGTGGCTGCTCGAAAAAGGCATCCGGATCGTCGCGACCACGCCCGACACGCCGAATATTTATACCAAAGTGGATTTGCGCGGTCCGCTGGCGATAATCATGGGCAGCGAGCAATACGGGCTGAGCGAATTCTGGCTCAAGGAGAGCAACCTTCTGGTGCGCATTCCGATGGCGGGCCAGGCCGACTCGCTCAATGTCGCCATGGCGACCATCATCACCCTGTTCGAGGCGCTCCGGCAGCGGAATGGCTAGATCTGGTTTTTCTTAAGGCTCGCGATTAACTCCACAGTTCCAGCAGCCATAGTAACATGTGGCGCGTAATCGAGATCGCGACGGGCAGCGGAAATATCAAACCAGTGGTCGGTCGCCATCTCCTTGGCCACGAAACGCGTCATCGGTGGCTCGCCCTTGAGCGGCAATACACGCCAGAGCGTTTCCAGTGCGGCACCCGCAGCGTAGGCCGCGCCGAGCGGGACATGCTTTTTGATCTCCGGAATATTCAGCCCGCGCAGCAATTGGTTGATCCAGACCCACAGCACCACCGGCTCGCCGTTGGTGATGAAGTAGGCTTTGCCTCCGGGATTGAATGGAGGGCGGACGCCCTCGTCCGCCACCACGCGGGGTGAGGGCACCCCGCCTCCAAGGCAAAGAGCCCGCTCGGCGCACAGGTGGGCGTCGACAACGTTGCTGATATGCGTGACATCCACTTTGTTCTGGCCGGAGCCGATGATCTTGAGCCGACCCTTGCGCGCTAGGGCGAGAACACGGGGCACAACGTTCTTGTCACCCGGCCCCCACACAAGATGCGGGCGCAGCGACACCGTCGCCAGTTCGCGTGAATGCGCTGCACTCACCAACCGCTCGGCGGCGGCCTTGCTGGTGGGATAGGCGCACGGCGCTTCCGTGCACAACGGCGCCAACTCGTTTATCCCGCTCAGGTTGCCGCCATTATAAACCACGCTCGGCGAACTGGTATAAACAAGGCGGGGCACGCTGCTCGCGCGACATGCCGCGACGACATTGCGCGTGCCTTCAACATTCACCCGAAAAAAATCAGTCGTTGGTCCCCAGACACCGACGCGACCGGCAACATGGAAAACAGTAGCGACGCCTTCACAGCCGCGGCGCAACGCCATGGTGTTGTCCAGGTCACCCAGTACCACTTTGGCTCCGAGCTTCTCCAAGTGTGGCAAAGGCCGCCGGCTGAGCACCCGTATGCACCGGCCCTCGGCCAGCAAGCGTTCGGCGATTTTGCCGCCAATAAAGCCACTGGCGCCGGTGATGAAAACGGAGTCAACGGCGCTCATGGCTGTTTACCCGGTTCGAAAGCCCTGGCCGTGGCCGCCCACCGCGCGAGGGCGAGCCGGTGGATTTTGGCGTTGTGCCGCACATCCACCGGGAACGCCGGCTGGAAGAAGAATTTCTTGATGCCGGCAGTATGCGGATGCTGAAGGGCCAGCTCGCGCAGCTCGCGCGCCAGCCGCGTTTGGTCGGCGGAACTTGATTTCGACTGGACCACCAGCGCCGGTACCTGCCGGCCACGCGGGCCAAGACCGATCAAGGCACAGCGGGCAACCTGCGCGTGCCCGCGAAAAACCTGTTCAACCGGTTCGGTATGGAGAGTGCCTTGGGCAGTTTCGACACGCTCGGCGATGCGGCCGGAAAACCAAAGACGGCCAGTTTCATCGAGAGAGCCCGCGTCACCCATGCGATGCCAGATTATACCATCCAGCGCCCGAATTTTGGCCAAAGTCGTGGCGACGGGAAGCCGATCATATTCTTTGGTGGTCGTTGGGCCGGTGACGATGATTTCACCGGTTTCACCCGGCGGCAGCTCACGGACGTCAGTGAGGGTGGCAACAGGACTGTCGCTAAAGGCGATGATTTTAACGCGGTTCTCGCGGAGAGGACGCCCGATCAGTGTGCCAAATTCGGGCCGGAAATCCATCCCGTCGGATGATACTGTGGCGACAGGCAAAACCTCGGTGGCGCCATAGGGACTGTGCAATTTTCCGTTGGGCAGTACGCGTGAGGCATCAGACCACAGCGAAGCCGGGACTGCCGCACCGGCGCAGAGCACCCGGCGCAGGCTGGGCAGCGTGATGCCGCGGGCGAGGCAATGATCGAATATCTTCCGCCAGAGCGTTGGCGAACCAAAGGAGTTTGTAGCTTTTTCCTGGAGGATGGCGCGCACGATTTTTTCCGGATCAACCATCGCCGGACGGCTGGGGTCCAGTTCGGGCACGATGGTCGTCATGCCCAGTGCGGGATTAAACAGCGCGAAAATGGGCAGCATCGGCAGGTCCACTTCGCCGGGCTCGATGCCATAGGTCTCGCGAATCAGCCGTATCTGGGCGTCGAACATGCCGTGTTCGTAGCACACGCCCTTGGGCGCCCCGGTGGAACCGCTGGTGAACAACACTGCCGCCAGATCGGCGGCATCGCTGTTCACTATTTTTGATTTCTGATTTTCAATTTCCGGTTGACTGGATTTGAGGCAAGCGGTGGGGGAACCGCTGACCCAGACGCGAAGCCCGATGCTGGCGAAGGCTGAGCGGAAAACATGGCTCATCAACTGCGCGAAAGGAATCCCGAGCAGCACGCGCGGTTTTGACCGGGCGACACAGGCGAGGAAGTTTTTCCGCCCCATGCCGGGGTCAATGATCACGGGCACGGCTCCCAGTTTGAACAGCGCAAACGCCGCGGCGATGAGCGGCAATCCCTGTCGCACCATCACAAGCACACGGTCGCCGCGTTGCAGGCCTTTGCGCTGCAGATGTGCGACCCACGAATCTGTCTCGGCGTCGAGTTCGGCAAACGAGAGGACGAGATAATCAATGTCGCCCGTGGAGGTGCGGCCCTGGGGAATCTTCACCGCGGCCTTGTCGGGCTGGTGGGCCGCCATCAAGGGCAGGTGGCGGGCAATGTTGGAAGATTCGGGCACGGGCACGTCGGGGCGCAACCCCCACAGGTCAGCTTTTCCAGGCGGGCTCGGCCTTGAGCAACTGTGCCTGCCACGGCAGAAGAACTTCGTCGATGCTGGCGGGATTACGCGCGATCAGCACAAGCTGCGAGCGGGTGGCGATGAGGGTGGGATCGAGGTTCAAGCCTTGGGCCAGACGGTCGCGGTCGGCCTTGAGGCGGTCCTGCCGGGCCAGTTCCTCGATGGACATCGAACCGAACTCGCGGCGGCGCTCGCGACGGGGCAAGGTGTGTGGATCGGTGGCAAACCCCTGCCGCACTGCTTCGGCCAGGCTGGGGAAAAGACGGTCGTGCCGGCGGCCGAGGTTGATGTGCAGCACCTCCTCGATCGGCCGGTCCTCGTCGGCGGCGCGGGCGATGCGCCCGAGCAATTCATTGCCGGTGACCTTGAACGGAGGGGTATTGATTTTCTCGGCCCAGCCTTCACGCCAGTGCCAGATGGCATGCAACACCGCAAGGCCGCGACCGTGGAGCTTTTCCGAGCCGTTGATGCGCCAGTTGTTTTCATCGGGGGCTGAAAAACCGTCGCGCCCGACCGCAATCTGCCAGCGGCATTTTTGCTCCAGCCAGTCGAGCCGGCCGAGCCGGACCAGTTCGTCCCGAAGCCGGTCGCGCAGGGCGGGCAGATAGTAGACATCAAGGGCGGCGTAATCGAGCATGGCGCGATCAAGCGGGCGCTGCGACCAGTTGGCCTTCTGGTGATCCTTGTCGAGTTGCACGGCGAAATTCTGCTCCAGCAAAGCAGCGAGGCCGAAGCGCGGGATGTTCAGCAACTGGGCGGCGAACATCGTGTCAAACAGGCTTTGCGGCTGGAACCGGCAGAGTTCCCACAACAGGCGCAGATCGTAATCACTGCCGTGCATGATCAGTGGTTTGGCCGCGAGCCGCTGCCAGAGTGACTCCAGCGGCAGGTTCGCCAGCAGATCCACGAGGTAGATTTCATTCACGGCCTGGATTTGCAGCAGGCAGACCTGGGTGCGGTAGCGAAAAAGATTGTCCGCCTCGGTATCGAGCGCGATTTCGGTGCAGCGGTCGAGCGCGGCATAAAGCGGCGGCAATTGCGCCGGCAGGCTGATGAGCTGATAATGGGGCGAGGCGTTCAAGCGGGTGACGGGGTCGTGTTATTCCATGCCGAAAGGAAGTCGTCAATCAGCAGCGGCAGATCGGTGCTGTAGCCGCCTTCCAGCACCCCCGCGGCCGGCAGGGCGCCCTGAACGAGCCAGCGGCCGAGTTCGGTGAAGTCAGCGCGCTCGAGCGTCATCTCTGTGATGGGATCGCCGGCGAAGGCATCAAAGCCGGCGGACACCAGCACGAGATCGGGCTGGAATGCGAGCACAGCCTCCCATGAGCGGGCGAGCGCCTCCATATGCTGCGAGCGCGGCGCATGTGGAGGAACGGGGAAGTTTTTGCAATTGGCAGATGAACGAGTCCCGGTGCCGGGATAGCCGGGAAACTGGTGGACCGAGGTGAAGAAGACCCCCGCCCGGCCCTCAAGAATGTCCTCGGTACCGTTGCCGTGGTGCGCGTCGAAATCCCAGACGGCGACGCGCCGGCCCGAAGCGGCGGCATGCAGTGAGGCCAGGGCAATCTGGTTGAGGTAGCAAAACCCCATCGCCTGGTTGCGGGTGCAATGATGGCCGGGCGGGCGCATCAGGGCGAACGCCTTTTGCCCGGCCAGCGCCGCGTTGGTGGCGGCGAGAGCCGCACCGACAGCCCGGCGGGCATGGTCGTAGATCCCGGGGAAATAGGGCGTATCTTCGTCAATGTCCGGTGGATGTTGGAGGCGCGCAATCAGTGTCGGCGTATGGGCGGTGAGCAACAAATTCTCCTCGGCGATGCCGGGCAGCCGCCATTCCCAGTCCGGGTGCGCGGACTTCAGGTGGGTGGCGCTGCGGGTAATGCGGGCCGGTTGTTCGGGCCGCATGGGCGAACCGTATTCAGCACAGGAGGGGTCGTAAAAGAGGATCATTCACAGTTGTCCGCCTACGGACGAAATGGAGCTTTAGAAAAAACCTAAACCGCGCGCTTCAGCAAGACGGGATTATCGCCCAGCAGCGCATCAATCCCCCACCCGACCAACTGGCGGGCCCGGCCGGCATCATTGACCGTCCAGCACCAGACGGTATAGCCGCGCAAATGAAAATAGCGCACCCACGTGGAGTCACGCACCGCACGGTGGTCGACACTCAGACCGCTGGCGCCGATTGCCGCCAACCGGCGGACGAGCGAGCCGGGCGTTTGCCGGCCCATGCAAATCAGCATGCGTGGTACCCCAGGTGCGAGCCGACGGGCTTCGCGGAGCAGGCCGGGCGCGAACGAAGCAAAAATTACCCACTCCATCGCCCGCGCCGCCTTGATCGCGCGGATAACGGGTGCGACAGGGAGGCCGGCCTTGAGCTCAATCTGCACCAGGGCGCGACCGCCGGTGAGCCGGAGAACGTCAACCAGCCGCGGGATGGGCTCAGTGCCCAATACGCGGAGTCCTTTCAACTCCGGCCAGGATTTGGCCGTGATCCTGCCGCGAACCCCAGTCAGCCGGGACAAGTGCGCATCATGAAATGCCACCGGTACCCCGTCGCGGGTAAGATGGACATCGAGTTCGATGCCGTCCGCCTTCAACGCCAGGGCCCGGTGGAAAGCCGCCAGGGTATTTTCCGGTTTTTCGACTGAGGCGCCGCGATGGGCGATGACTAGAGGCTTGGCCACAAAAAGCACAAGAAGCACAAAAACAGACGAAGCCAAGTTGGAAGCCAGTGCCTTGGCCTGCTTCAGCAGGATTTATTTCTGTGCCTTTTGTGCTTTTTGTGGCCAAGCTTTATCCATGAAAGTTGTCGTGCTGTGCTCGGGTGGCATGGATTCAGTGACTGCACTTTATTGGGCGCAGGCGCACCACGCTTTGGCGGCGGTCCTGAGCTTTGAATACGGCGCGAAACACAACCATCGGGAGATTCCGCTTGCGGCCGAGCATGCCGGGAAAATCGGCGTGCCTCACCGGATCATTCCGTTGGACTTCATCGGGAAGTACTTTGCCTCCGACCTGCTGCAGAGCGGCGGCGACATTCCGGTGGGGCATTACGCCGATGAAAACATGCGGCGCACGGTTGTTCCTTTCCGCAACGGCATCATGCTGGCGGCGGCGGCCGGGTTTGCAGAGAGTGCCGGGGTCGAAGGGCTGGTTATCGCCGCGCACACCGGTGACCGCACGATTTATCCCGACTGCCGGGAGGATTTTATGTGCGCCATGGGCGACGCGATGCGGCTCGGCACCTATGTCGGTATCCGGCTGCTGCGACCGTTCATAGCCATGGACAAAGGCGGGATTGCGGCGGAGGGCGCCCGGCTCGGCGTGGATTATGTGCGCACGTGGTCGTGCTACAAGGGCGGCGAGGCGCACTGCGGCCGATGCGGCACATGTGTGGAACGTCGCGAGGCCTTTCAAAAAGCCGGGCTGCCCGACCCGACCGTTTACGAGTCCACCCCGCCCCTGCCGCCCCGACCGTCATGTTGATCGCGGAAATTTTTCACTCGTTGCAGGGCGAAGGCGGGCTGGCGGGAGTGCCGTCGGTTTTTGTGCGGACCAGCGGCTGCAATCTCCGCTGCAACTGGTGCGATACGCCCTACGCCTCGTGGGCGCCGGAAGGCACGACCATGACGGTGGCGGAAATCATGGCGGCAGTGCGGGTGCATCCCGCCCGGCATGTCGTGCTCACCGGCGGCGAGCCCATGCTGGCCCAGGGCATCCACGAGCTGGCGGCGGAACTGAGGAAACTGGGCTATCACATCACGATTGAGACTGCGGCGACCATTGCGCCCGGCGGCATCGCCTGCGATCTCGCCTCGCTCAGCCCGAAACTGAAAAATTCCACGCCCGATCAACGACTGGATGATGCCTGGAGGAATAAACACGAAAACTTGCGTTGGCAGCCGGAGGTGGTGCGCCAGTGGCTCACGCAGTATTGTTACCAGTTGAAGTTTGTGGTGGCACAACGGGAGGACGTGAACGAAATCGAAACCATGCTCGCCGAGCTTGGCCGTGATATCCCCAGGGAGAAAGTGTTGCTGATGCCGGAGGGGGTAAGCATGGAGGCGTTGCAAGCGCGGGCCGGGTGGCTTGGTGAACTGTGCAAGCAACGCGGCT
>CAZBLQ010000102.1:0-1368 GCA_964492635.1 uncultured Oleiharenicola sp. | reverse complement strand
GAGGCGTTGCAAGCGCGGGCCGGGTGGCTTGGTGAACTGTGCAAGCAACGCGGCTACCGTTATGCGCCGCGGCTGCACATCGAGCTTTACGGCCACAGACGTGGGACGTGAAAATAATTCCCGAAATTCGGCGGCGGCCGCGCAAGCTGTCGGAGGAGCTGGCGGCTCTGCATGTGCGGGCGGGCGACCGGGCGGTGACCCTGCGCGAAGTAATCTATGCCCTGCGTGGCCGGGCCTATCTGCTGCTGATAATTCTGCTGGTGTTGCCGTTCATCCAGCCGGTGCCCCTGCCCGGCCTGTCCACGCCGCTGGGCCTCGCAATCGTACTGATCGCCCTGCGACTGTCGCTCGGCCAGCGACCCTGGCTGCCGATGAAAATCCAGCGAATCAAGCTGCCTGCGGGTTTTTTCGGCAAGGTGATGGCCTTCACCACGCGGCTCATCCGCTTTCTGGAGTCCGTGCTGCGTCCGCGCTGGGCCTGGATGACGGGTACCGCCCTGTTGAATCAGTTGCACGCCGTCGTCGTGCTTGTGTCGGCACTCATCCTCGTGCTGCCATTGCCCATCCCTTTTTCCAACGTCCTGCCGGCGTGGGCGATTTTTCTGATGGCCTGCGGGCTGTTGGAGCGCGACGGGCTTTTTGTTTTCCTCGGCTATGTGGCTTTCGTGATCGGCGCGGCGTATTTCATCCTGCTCGGCGGAATCGCGCAGGAAGCGGTCGAGCACGGTTGGGAATGGCTGCAGGCTAAAATGTGAGGCCGATCTTGCCAAACTGCGTGCCGGATTCCATGTGGCGCAACGCGGCATCGGCCGCGTCGAGCGGGAATGCCTTGTCCACCACCGGGGTGATCTTGTGCGTCCCGACAAACCTGGTCATGCCGGAAAAATCTTCCGGCGAACCCATGGTGGTTCCAAGGATGTTGATCTGGCGGAAAAAGCACTTGCGCAGGTCGAGCCCCTTGGGGTTGCCCGTGGTGGCGCCGAAAAACACGATGCGACCACCGGGTGAGGTGAGCTCGATCAGCTTGGCGAAGCCATCGCCACCGGCGCTGTCGACAATCACGTCGAATCGCCCGGCCTGTTTCTGCAACGATTCCGCCCAGTCGGCGTCGCGGTAATTGACGCCGCCGAGAGCGCCGAGAGTCTTGGCGCGGATGATTTTGTCGGCGAAGCCGGAGGTGACCCAGACTTGGGCACCGGCTGCGCGGGCAAATTGCAGCGCGAACAAAGCCGCACCGCCGCCGATGCCGGTCACAAGCACGCGTTCACCTGATCTCAATTGCGCACGAGTGAAAAGCGCCCGCCAAGCGGTCAGCCCGGCCAGCGGAAGCGCACCAGCCTGTTCCCAAGAAAGATGGGCGGGTTTGGG
>CAZBLQ010000101.1:0-14614 GCA_964492635.1 uncultured Oleiharenicola sp. | reverse complement strand
CTTGTCGAGCCGCAGCCTTGGCGAAGGCTGATCAGCGTCCTGCCAGCGCGTCCTTGATGCCGTGCAGCAATTCCGGGTCGGTGGCGATGCCGAGCACGCCGTTCACCACAAATTGGATGCCGATGCACATGATGAGCAGGCCCATGATTTTTGTCATCGCATTCACGCCCACCGGGCCGATGAAGTGCACGATCTTGCTGGCGAGCCGCAACACCACGTAGGTGACCAGGGCCACGCAGACGATCCCGGCGATAATGGCGAAGTAGTCCGTCCAGCTGGTGGCGAGCGAGGTGAAGCCCAGGGTCACGGCGATGGAGCCCGGGCCGCTCAGCATCGGCATGGCCAGCGGAGAAAAGGAGATGTCCATTTTTTTGCGCGCCGCTTCGCGCTCCTCGTCATCGTGCCGGGCCGCGCTCTTTTGGGGTGTCAGCATGCCCATGCCGATGCCCGTCATCAGGATGCCACCGGCGATGCGCAGGCCGGGGATGGAGATGCCAAAAAAATTCATGATGAACGTGCCGCCGATGAGAAAGCTTACCAGAATGCCCACCATGTAGAGGCAGCCCTTGCGGGCTTGCTCGCGGCGCCGCTCGATGCTGTCCCCCTCGGTGATGGCGAGGAAGGTCGGGGCGGATGCCAGCGGGTTGATGATCGGCAGCAAGCCGATGATCGTGCCGAGAAAAATCGCCCAGAGGTGGATGACGTTGGACATCGACTGGATCAGAGCGGGAACAGTCCCACGGGGCCAATCTATTTCTGTCGTTTCGGGCGAGCTGCACGTTTGCTCAGTGAAGGGCGGGATCGCCGATCCCGCCGATTGACCCTCACCACACCTCGACCGGACCCTTGGGCACGGGGATCAATGCGGGGCGCGTGCCGGCCTGCGTATCCGCGCCCGGCATGAAGGAGGCCAGCATCGGGACCGGGCGGTATGCCTGACGCAACTCACCCTGCTCGTCGAGAAACGGCGCCCGCCATTTTTCATAGGCGGAGAGCAGGGTCTCGAATTCGGCGCGAGTGCGGAAGTGTGTGACGCCCTTTTTGAATTCCTTCGCCGGACCGAAACGCTTAGCATACCATGAGGCGGGTTTGCGAAAAAGCCGGCAGCCATGGTCTTCGCCGAAGACCTCGATCATCAGCTCCAGATGCCGGCGCATCACATGCACCAGTTCGCGGTAGCCTGGTTCGGGCTGCCCCTGTCCGGTTTTCAGAAAATGCTGCGTGTGGGTGAAAATCCACGGATTGTAGAACGCGCCGCGGCCAATGCTCACTCCGGCGCAACCGGTCTCGTCGAACATGTGCTTCGCGGCCCCGGGCGTGGTCACATCGCCGTTGCCGATGACCGGGATGTTTTTTACCGCCTGTACGACGGCGCGAATGCCAGCAAGGTTCACGGTGCCACTGAAACCCTGCGCCCGGGTGCGCCCATGCACGAAAATGGCGGCGACCCCGGCATCCTCCAGTACACGGGCGAGATCGGGAGCGGTGAGGTTTTGCTCGTCCCAGCCGAGCCGCATCTTGGCCGTGAGGGGGATCTTCACCGCTGCCACCATGCCCCGCACGAGCTTTGCCGTCTTGTTCAACTCGGTCATCATCGCGGAGCCTCCGCCGACGCCGGTCACCTTTTTCACCGGACAGCCCATGTTGATGTCCACCGAGGCAATGCCCATTGACTCGACCAGCGCGGCGGCGTCGCGCATCTCCTCCGGCACGGCGCCGAAGAGCTGCACGGCCAGGAGTTTTTCCGCCGGGCAGGTGCGGATGAGTTGGAGGGCGCGCGGGTTTTTCTCGAGGAGCGAACGGGCGTTGACGAGGTCGGTTGTGGTCCAGTCAACCCCGCCGAGTTCGCGCACGACGAGCCGGAACGGCAGGTTGGTGTAGCCCGCCAGCGGGGAAAGAAACAGGTTCGACCCCAGTTCGTATGGCCCGATGCGCACAACGGCTAACATGTGGGACGAATGAGCATCCGCAACAGAAAGCACAAGTAACCTATTAGGTTACTTGTGCTTTCTGTTGCCCGAAGTGGGAACATTTTCCCGAGTCGTACCAAAGGTGGAAAACAGTCCAGAGAATCACTCAACTTCGAGGGAGCGGGATCCGGAGTTCAAGCCGCGCGACCAGCGATTTGCCCGACTGCCTTAAATGGAGTGATCTTTCCCGCCACGTTTCGCCGCCAGCCAGTGCAGCATGCGCAAGGTCAACTCCGCGTCGGGCAGCCGCGAGCGTCCCTTGAGGAAATCCTGCAGCCGTTGCCGGGGAATCCCAAGATAGCGGGCCAGCCGCACCTTGGAGCCGTACGGGCTGAGCTCTGCTTTCAGCATGACGGCACAAACATTCCACATCGGAGTATCGAAGCCCGGTTTCCGGGTCTTATAGCCGCCTCTTCGGCGCGGGCGCAAGGCGAGGTGAATGCGCTTGGAGGCGGTAGCGGCAGCGGTTCCAAACGCGACATCCAAGAGCGTCCAAAATTCCAAGCCGCGCGGCATCATAACATCTGCCATCTGTAACCCAATAGGTTACTTGTCAGATTCAGGCAAGAGGGAATTATTCCCGGCGGGTCGCGGTCGGCCTCAGCGCGAGGCGAGGGCGCGCCGCATGCGGTTGAGCGCCTCGGCCAGCGTGGCGCGCGGACAGCCGAAGTTCAGCCTTACAAAATGTCCCGCCGGTGCGCCGTATTGCACGCCGTCGGAAAGCCCGACGCCGTGGTGCTCGAAAAACTCAGCCGGATTGTCCAGCCGGTGTGCGGAGACATCGAGCCAGGCGAGATAGGTGGCCGCGCAGGGGAGCAGAGTGACGCCGGGCAGATTTTGCGCGGTGAAACTGGCAAGGAGGTCGCGGTTGCCGCGCAGGTAGGCGAGCAACGCCTGCCGCCAGGACTCGCTGTCGCGCAGCGCGGCTTCGCAGGCGGCCAGACCCAGGACGTTCATTTCGGGCACGATGCCGGCCATCGCGCGGACAAAGGTGGTGCGGAGCCTCGCGTCGGAAATCACCGCAAAGGCGCAGGCGAGACCGGGGATATTGTAGGTCTTGCTCGGCGCCAGGAGGGTGATGGTGCGCATGGCCGCCGCGGGCGCGAGCGTGGCCGCGGGAATGTGCGGCAGGTTGTCGAGGATGAGGTCGCAGTGGATCTCGTCGGAGACGAGGATGAGATTGTGCCGCTCACAAAAGGCGGCAACCTGCTCCAGTTCGGCCCGGGTGAAGACGCGCCCCACGGGATTGTGCGGGCTGCAGAGAAAAAAGAGCCGGGTGCGCGGAGTCACGGCCTGCTCCAGCGCCGCCCAGTCGAATTCATAATGCGAACCGCGGCGGGCGAGCGGCACCTTGATGACTTCGCGGCCCATGTTTTTCGGTGCGCTGGTGAACGGCGGATAAACGGGCGTGCAGGTGAGGATGGCGTCGCCCTTTTCGCCGAAGGCGCCGGCAGCGAGGTTGAGACCGGTGACCAGGCCGGGCAGCCAGACAAGCCACGACGGTTCGATCTTCCAGCCGTAGTGACTGGCACAATAATCGACAACCGCCCGGGTGAGTGGGGGCAGGGGCATGCCGTAGCCAAACACGCCGTGATCCACCCGGCGATGCAGCGCAGCGACGACTGCCGGGGGCGCGGCAAAATCCATGTCGGCGATCCAAAGCGGCAAGGTGTCCTGGCCCGCATATTTACGCCATTTGCGGCTGTCACTGCCGGTGCGGTCGATAATCGTGTCGAAATCGAAAGTCATTTGTTGCGGTGCAGTTGAAACCGCGAAGCCCTGGAAGGCACGGATATTTTTGACGCGCCGAGGGGAAAACGCCTGACTGTGCTGCATGATCCCACTCCTGCTGTTCCGGCGCGCCGAGGCTCAGGACGCAGAGCTGCTCACGGAGATCGCCCTGGCTGGCAAAAGACATTGGGGCTACCCGGAGGAATGGATGGCCGAATGGCGCCCGGATCTCACGGTGACACCGGGGTATATTCGCAGCCAGCTGGTCTCGGTGGCGGAACTGGCAGGCGAAGTGGTGGGCTTCGCCGGACTGTCGACGCTGGAGGGCCACCGGTACCTCGAACACCTCTGGCTGCGACCCAACCATATTGGCCGCGGTTTCGGCCGGGCTCTTTTCCTGGAAGCCGTGCGCGAGGCCCGGGCGGCCGGCGTGACCGAGCTGCGGATCAAATCCGATCCCAACGCCGAGCCGTTCTACCTGAAAATGGGGGCGGTGCGCACCGGGCTGGAGGTCTATGAACTCCTGGGCAAATTCCACCGCGAAGTGCCCTTGTTGGTTTATAAATTATAGGGGGGCTTTGACGTCCCGACTGGACAGCGTGCGCAAGATATCGCGGCGGAGAACCGTTCCGACAGTTGCAGGAAGGCAAACGAGTCGAAATTTCCCAAGTGGGACGGCACACTGGTGGGCAAAATTTCCCAGCTTCCTCGGCGGCGAAAACTAAGTGCCGGCTTCAGTGCCACTTGCACTTCGCCCACGCCCGGCACGCGGCAAGCATAGGCATGGTCTGTCAACTCAACCTCAATCTGGAGAAAATTTATGAACCCAATCCGTTACAGCTATCCGCGCACGACTGCGCTTGTGCCTGTCTTCGGCCGCAGCCCTTGGAACGGGCTCGAGTCGGAGATTGACCGCTTGTTTGAAACCGCGCTGGGCGACTCCGCCACGCCGGCCTGCGAACATCGCTTCCCCGTGGACCTCTACGAGGACAAAGAGAACAGCTACATTCGTGCCGAACTGCCCGGGCTCGCCCGCGAGGACATCAGCATCGAGGTGGTCAACGGCTACCTGAGCATCAACGGCACCCGCAAGGTGACGGATGATGACGGCAAGGTGACCGAGTCCTTTTCGCTCAACCGCTCCATTGCCATTCCCGAAACGGTGCAGACCGACAAGGTCAGCGCGGCCTACGAGAACGGCGTCCTCACGGTCACCCTCCCGAAGCGGGAGGAGGTCAAGCCGAAGAAGATCACCATCGAAATCAAATAACAGGAGAACATCACCATGACACTTTTACGTTCCATCGTTCCCGGCTTCGGGCAACCGGCCTGCGCCCCCACGGCGCCCGCTCAGTCCACGGAAGCCCAGATCAAACCGGCCTTTCATGTCCATGAGGACGTGCACGGCTACAACATCACCGTCCAGTTGCCCGGCGTGGCCAAGGAAGGTCTCGAGATCACTGCGCAGGAAAGCGAACTGACCATCACCGGTCGTCGCGCCTGGACGGCGCCCGCGGAATGGACCGCGCTCTACCGCGAAACGCCCCGGGCAAACTTCGAGCTGACCCTGCGCCATCAGGGCGACATCGACGCCGACAAGATCAGTGCGGAGCTGAAGGACGGAATTCTCCATCTTACGCTGCCGAAGGCCGAGGCCGCCAAGCCCCGCAAGATCACCGTCAACTGAGACGAAAACTCCGACCAGATTTGCGAAGGCCGGGTGCGCCAGCATCCGGCCTTTTTCATAAATCAGGTCGGGCGGGGCGGGAACCGCTCTTCTGTGACAAATCAGAGTCTGGCCATGGCTCGGCATGGAATAAGCTTTAAGCAGGGCAGCTGTCAGGCGGCTTAGGGGTAGGCCGCCAGTCACTACAGCCCGCCACGTCGGGCTAAACCGCCGGGAGCCGCTTAGCGGCCCCGGCGAGTTTATTTCCGGCCGGAGAAAGGCAGGCCCGCAACGCTGCCATGACCTGCCAGCCGGCCCGTTCAGTTGCCATTGACCCGAACGGAGCGGCAGGGAAACTTGGCTCCCGAAAATGCCCGTATTATTTGCCATCGTTTCGACCGCAAATCTGCACACGCCATGGGACTGGTTTCTGGCCATCCTGAGCATCGTGTTGATCGACATCGTGCTGGCGGGTGACAACGCGGTGGTCATCGCCCTGGCCGTGCGCACGCTGCCGTTGAGACAGCGGTTGATGGGCATCACGCTCGGCTCTGGCGTGGCGGTGGCGCTGCGGGTGGGGCTGACCTTCGTGGCCGCGCAGCTGCTGGCCATCAATTACATCAAGCTGATCGGCGGTCTGCTCATCCTTTGGATTGCGGTCAAGCTCCTGCTCGACAACACCGGCGACAAGCCGCAAGGCAAGGAGGCGGGCGGCCTCTGGCAGGCGGTGTGGCTCATCCTCGTGGCTGATATCACCATGTCCATTGACAACGTGCTGGCCGTGGCCGGTGCGTCGAAGGGCAGTTTTGCCCTGCTGCTGTTCGGACTGGGGCTGAGCATCCCGCTGGTGGTGTTCACGAGCAATCTGTTGGCCCGGCTGATGGATCGCTATCCGGTCATTATTTACCTGGGCGCGGCCCTGCTGGGCAAGGTCGGCGGTGACATGATCATGACCGACCGGTTGATCGTGGATAATTTCCAACCGGCCCCGTGGCTGGTGCACGCGGTGCAGGGGATGCTGGCCATCGGGGTGATCCTGGTGGCATTGGCATGGCGGCGCAGTCGGCGGGAGAACCGGAAGGGCTGATAGATGTGCAAACCGTTGACAACCGTGCCGGGAAGTCTTTCCAAGGCTCTCTTCCTGCCATGAGCCTCCGCGCATTCATTCCCGCCCTGTTGTTTGTGTTTCTGCCGCTGACCGCGCCGGCCCAGGACAAGCCCGCCGACGCGGCGGAACAGGCCAACAGCACGACCGCCACCGCGGCCATGACGGTAACAGCCAGTGTGCCGGCGCGCGTCCCGGGGTTTTTGGAGCACATGGTGGACACGGTGCTCGAGCGGTTTGATGTCAGGACCAGTGAGAACACCGTGGCCCACTACGGCATCGCCGCGCTGTTCCTCGTCGGCGCATTGCTCCTGCGGCGGGTGGTGACGAGCATCATTTTCAACCAGCTCAAGAAACTGGCCGCGAAGACCGAGACGACGCTGGACGACAAGATGCTCCCCTCGCTGGAGGCGCCGGTGGCGACCTTCATCATGCTCGCAGGTATTTTTTGCGCGCTCCGGGTGCTGAAGTTCTCCGAGGTGAACGACCGGGCCATCAGCTATGGCGCCACGGTCGCGTTTTCCCTGAACCTGTTCTGGGCGCTGTTGTGTGCGCTTGATGCCCTGCTCGACCATGCGCACGAGGTGGCGCGGCAGAAACAGATGGGCGTGGCGGCATTCATGCCGTGGATCAAGAAGACGCTGGTCGCAATGTTTGTTATCCTGGGCGTGCTGCTCACCGTGCAGAGCCTGGGCTACAATGTCTCGACGCTCCTGCAGGGCCTGGGCATCGGCGGTTTGGCCTTCGCGCTCGCGGCGCAGGACACCATCGCAAATCTCTTCGGCTCGATTGTCGTGGCCATCGACCAGCCGTTCAAGCTGGGCGAGTGGGTGAAGATCGGCACGAGCACCGGCACGGTGGAGGACATCGGCCTGCGTTCGACGAAAATCCGGCTTCTGGACAAGTCGCTCGTCATCATCCCGAACAAAACGGTGTCATCGGAGGCGATCGTGAACCTGTCGCGTTTCACGCACCGCCGGGTGGAGCAGGTGCTCAGTTTGACCTACGATACCACCCCGGAGAAGATGGAGGAAATCGTGCGGGAGATCCGGCAGCGCATCGAAAGTGAGCCCGGGGTGGATGCCACCGCCGTGGACGTTTACTTCCGCGACTACAGTGCGTCGTCGCTGGACATCTGGGTGGCCTATGTGATCAAGGATCCGGATTTTGCGAAACACATGGCGCTGCGGCAGCGGCTCAACCTGGCGTTCATGCGGGCCGTCGCGGCGCGCGGACTGGAGTTTGCCTTTCCGACGTCGGTCATGCACCTCGACGGGCCGATCGCGAAACAGATTGCGGAAAGGAAGGGTTGAGGTTTTTTACCGCAAGTCCGGTCCCCAGAATTTCCTCCGGCCGGGCTGGAGGCGGGACTATCAGTCCCGCGGGTCGCCGATGCTCAATCCAGCGTCTGGCGGTAGCGTTTCACGCCGACGGCCATCGCCACGGTGAGGAAAAGCAGGATGGGCCAGAGCTCGGGGGCGATTTCAAACAGGCCGTTGCCCTTCAACAGCACGCCGCGGACGATGCGCAGGAAATGCGTGTTTGGCAGGCAGGTCCCGATCCATTGCGCCCACTCCGGCATGCCGCGGAAGGGAAACATGAAGCCGGTGAGCAGAATCGACGGCAGAAAAAAGAATACGGCCATCTGCACGGCTTGCAGCTGGTTTTTCGCCAGGGTCGAGAAGGTGATGCCGACTGCGAGGTTGGCAGCGATGAAAAACAGCGCCACGACGTAGAGCAGGGCGAGGCTGCCGACCATCGGCACAAAGAAGATAAAGCGGGCGGCCAGCAGGATGAGGGTCACCTGGATGTAACCGACCACAATATATGGTACGATCTTGCCCACCATGACCTCGAAGGGCCGCGCCGGCGTCGCGAGCAGGTTTTCCATCGTGCCGCGCTCGCGTTCGCGCGTGATGGCCAGCGCCGTGATGATGACCATCGTCATGGTCAGGACCACGCCCATCAGGCCGGGCACGATGTTGTATTGGGTGATGTTCTCCGGGTTGTAGTGCGCGTGGACTTGGAAATTCACCGGACCGGGCCGGGCGCGCAGGCGGGCAAGGGGGCCGGTAAGGTCGCGATCAAACACGCTGTCCGCCAGGGTTCGCACGGCCGTGAGCGCCGGGCCGGTCGCGGCCGGGTCGGTGGCATCGGCCTCGACGAGCACGGCCGGCCGTTCGCCACGGATGAGCCGGCGTGAAAAATCCTCCGGAATGTTGACCACAAACTGCACTTCGCCGAGTTGGATCAGGCGCGCGGCCTCGGCCTCGGTGTTAACCTCCCGGGTGAGGCTGAAATAGTCGCTTTGCCGCATGGCCGCGACCAGCGTGCGTCCGAACGGTCCCTGATCGGCGCTCAGCACGGCCGTCGGGAGATGCTTGGGATCGGAGTTGATGGCGAAGCCGAATAGCAGGAGCTGCAGCAGCGGAATGCCCACCATCATGCCAAACGTCCCGCGGTCGCGCCGCATCTGGATGAACTCCTTGAGCACGATGGCCCAGAAGCGATGGAAGGTGAAGCGGCTCATTTGAAATTATCCTTCGCTTCGTCCATGAGGCTGATGAACGCGTCTTCGAGGCCGCAGGGTATCCGGGTCCATTGCTGGGTGCCGTTGCCGCGCCAGGGCGCGAGAGCGGCCTCGAGTCTGGCCGGGTCACGTCCACTGATGTGGAGCGTGTTGCCGAAAGGCACCACCTGCTCGACGCCGGGCTGGCCACGCAGGTGGTCGGCGAGCGGCTGGAGGCCGGGGCCGGTGACCTCCCACGTGGTGAGCCGGGCCGCAGCGATCACCTCGGCGACCGTGCCCCGCGCCAGCAGGTTGCCGTAGGCAATGTAAGCGAGCCGGTGGCAGCGTTCGGCCTCGTCCATGTAATGGGTGGTGATGAGCACGGTCAGGCCCTCGGCGGCGAGCCGGTGGATTTCATCCCAGAATTCGCGCCGGGCCTTCGGATCTACGCCCGCGGTGGGCTCGTCGAGCAGCAGGAGTTGCGGCGAGTGGATGAGGCAGGCCGCCAGCGCGAGCCGTTGCTTCCAGCCGCCCGAGAGCTGGCCGGCGAGCTGCGCGCTGCGACCGGAGAGGCCCAGTCGTTCAATTGAGCGGTCAACGACCGTGCTGCGGTCGGGCACGTCATAGATCCGGGCGATGAAATCGAGATTTTCGCGGATGCTCAGATCCTCATAGTAACTGAATTTTTGCGTCATGTAGCCGACGTGCAGACGGATCTCGCGCTGCTGGTGAAGCACGTCGAAGCCCACGCAGGTGCCGCTGCCGGCCTCGGGGGTGAGCAAACCGCAGAGCATGCGGATGAAGGTGGTCTTGCCGCTGCCGTTCGGGCCGAGGAAACCGTAGATCTCGCCGCGGCGCACCTGCAGGTCGATGGCGTTGACGACGGTTTTATCGCCAAAGCGTTTGGTGACGCCGGCGACGTCGATGACCAGATCTGACTGGGAGGCGTCCATCAACGGTTCACGTCAACCGGCTGGCCGGGATGCAGGTCGCGGGCAGCGGCGGCATCGACGGGGAGGGCCTCCACCATGAACACGAGCTTGGCTCGGTTTTCGCGGTTGTAGAGCACCGGCGGCGTGTATTCGGGCTGGGGAGAGAGGTAGCTGATGCGCGCCTCGAACGTGGGGCGGCCCGTGAGGGAGACCTTCACGGGGTCGCCGGCCTTGAGGTCGCCAAACTCGGCCTCGGGGACGAAGAAGCGCACCTTGATATTTTCCGGCGGGAGCAACGACACGACCGGAGTGGCGGCGGGCACAAACTCACCCTCACGGTAAAGCGTGTCGTAGACCAGCGCGGCGCGCGGTGCGGACTGGCTCTTCTGTGCCACGCTCCAGCCGGCGCGGTCAAGCGCCGCCTGGGCCGCGGCCACATCGGCCTGGGCCGCGGCAATGACATCGGAGCGTCCGCCCAGCCGGGCGGTCGCGAGCTGCGCCTCCGTCTCCGCCACAACCTTGGTGTTGGCCTCATGGTTGAGACGGGCGTGATCAAAGTCGTCGTCGGAAAGAACCGTGGTCTCGTGCAGCCGGGTGGCGCGCTCCAGCTCGCGGGCCGAGAGGTCGGCGGCCGTCCGTGCCTGGGCGAGCCGGGCCTCGAGGGCGGCCAGTTCACTGGGCCGCTGGCCCTTGCCCAGGTCCGCGAGCCTGGCCTGGGACTGGCGCAGCCGTTCGGCGGCTTCGCGCAGCGTGGAAACCTCGGCACTTTGCTCCAGGGTGAAAAGCGGTGCGCCGGCGGCAACGCGCGCGCCCTTCTGCACGGCCAGTTTTTCCAGCTGACCCGCCAGCGGCGCCGCCACGTAGACGAAATCACCCTCAAGGTAGCCCTGGTAGCCCGTTGGACCACGCCGGGCGCAGCCGGCGACAAGCACAATTCCGGTGACAAATACGATGACCGCGCTTTTTCCCCATGATCTGGCATCCATATCCATAATATGGCAGGCCGGCTCATGGCGTCCAAGCGTAAAGGCGTTTCGGCGGTTGCCAGCCGGCACGCGGGACTTCCTACAGACAAAAAAGCCGGACAAACGTCCGGCTTGGAAAACGGATTGAATCGAGAGGGTGCGATTACTCGCGGCCGTAACCGCCGCTGCCACCGCCGCGATCACCACCGCCCCGGTAGCCGCCACCGCCGCCGCGACCGCCCCGGTAGCCACCGCCGCCGCCGCGACCGCCGCGGCCGCCACCGTATCCACGGCGTTCGCCGCCGCCGCCACCGTCACCAAATGAACGGGGGGCGCGCTCTTCACGTGGCCGGGCGATGTTTACCGCCAGGGCGCGGCCTTCCATCTCGTAGCCGTGGAACTTCTCCACCGCTTTCTGGGCTTCGTCGCCGCTGGCCATCGTGACGAAGGCGAAACCGCGGGAACGACCGGTGAACTTGTCGAAGATGATTTCAACGACGCTGACGGTGCCGACCTGACCAAACAGGGCCTCGAGGTCCTGAGCGGTGCTAGCGAAGGGAAGGTTCCCCACGTAGAGCTTGCTGTTGTCCATGTGATGATGAGAGCTGATGCTGTCGCCTTACCGCCCGTCCCCGAAACTCGGATTTCAAATCATCACTGAACTCTGGCGCTCACCTGACAATTCTCCGTAGCGATAGAATCTAACAAACAACCAACCCAACGGCCCGCAGGCTGGCGCGGGCGTTGTTTTAGGCAAGCGATTTATCGACCGGAACGGTGCAAGTAATTGCCGTGCAAACACCGTCGGGCGGACGTGCCGGGTTTGCCGGTGGGCGGTACGCCGGAAAAATATTTCGTGCACCAAGCCTTTGGGTACGTAGCGTTCAACCCCTGATGCCTGCGACCGCCGCCACCCAGCCCCATGAACCCGGCAACGGGGCGCTCATCCGGCGGTTGTTCGGCCTGGCCTGGCGCTACCGGCTGCACTGCCTGCAGGTTCTTGTCATCCAGCTCGTGCTGCTCACGCTCGGCATCGGCGGCCTCAGTTTCACCGGCCTGGGCATCGACTACATCCGGCACAATCTCGACCACACGCCGGTGGCGGCCAACCGGCTGCATGTCAACCTGCCGGAAGACTGGCCGCCGCTCCACGTGCTGGGTTTGCTGGCGGGGCTCATCCTGCTGTTTGCGCTGGTGCGCGCCGTCCTCAACTACGTCTATGCCGTTTCGGTCAACCGGCTGGTGCAGCAAAAGCTCGTGGTGGATCTGCGGGGTGAGGTTTACGACAAGCTCCAGCAGCTGAGCTTCCGCTTTTTTGATGCCAACACCACCGGCTCGATCATCACGCGGGTCACGGGCGATGTGCAGTCGGTGCGGATGTTCGTCGACCAGGTGCTCATCCAGAGCGTCATCATGGTCATCTCGCTCACGGCCTACGTGATCTACATGGCCAGCCTTAGCGCTTCGCTGACCATCGCCTGCCTGGCAACGACCCCGGTCCTGTGGCTCATGGCGGCGTGGTTCTCTCGGAAAATCCAGCCGGAGTATGCGCACAACCGCACGCTGGTGGAGCAAATGGTGCAGATCCTCACCGAAGGCATCCAGGGCATTGCGGTGACGAAGGGGTTCGGCCGCGAGGCGGAGGCGCAGGCGAAATTCGACACGGCCAACCAAGCCTGCTTCGAGCAGCAGCGCGGCATTTTTTGGCGGGTAAGCCTGTTCTCGCCTGCGGTCGGTTTTCTCACGCGCATCAACATGATGGTGCTGCTCGGCTACGGCGGCTGGCTGGTGGCGCACGACCGGTTGCCGCTGGGCACCGGGCTCGTGGTTTTCGCCGGCCTGCTTGAGCAGTTCTCGGGTCAGGTCAACAACGTCGCCACCATCGTCAACAGCGTGCAGCAATCGCTCATCGGGGCGCGCCGGGTCTTCGAAATCCTCGACGCGACCGTCGAAGTGAAGAGCGCGCCCGATGCGCTCCGCCGGCCGAAACTCGACGGGGCGGTGGATTTCGAGAACGTCTCCTTCGCCTATGACGGCGCGGAGGCCGTGGTGCGGGACATCAACCTCGCAGTGAAACCCGGCCAGTGCGTCGCCATCCTCGGCGCGACGGGCGCCGGGAAAAGCGTTCTCATGAGCCTCATCCCGAGGTTTTTTGACCCGACCGCGGGCCGGGTGCTCATCGACGGACTCGATGTGCGCCGGCTCAACCTCGAGGACGTGCGGCGCAACATCGGGCTGGTTTTTCAGGAAAGTTTTCTCTTCTCCAACACCATCGCCGCCAACATCGCCTTCGGCCATCCCGGCGCCACGCGCGAACAGATCGAGAAAGCGGCGCGAATCGCCGCGGCGCACGGTTTCATCACAAGCCTGCCCCAAGGCTACGACACCGTGCTGGGCGAAAGCGGCAACAGTCTCTCCGGCGGCCAGCGCCAGCGGCTCGCCATCGCCCGGGCCGTGCTGCTCGAGCCGGCCATCCTGCTGCTGGATGACCCGACCGCCGCCATCGACAGCGAGACGGAGCACGAAATCTTTGAGGCACTTGATCATGCCATCGCCGGCCGGACGACTTTCATCGTCGCCCACCGGCTCAGCACGCTGCGGCGCGCGGATTTCATCATCGTGATGGAGGATGGCCGCATCGTGCAGCGGGGAACCCACGAGAAATTGATGGGGATGCCCGGTCCCTATCTGCGCGTGGCCAACCTGCAGCTGGTGGACGCCCGCGACCTGCAATTGCTCGGGCTGGCCGGGGGAGGCGCGCGGCCATGAGTCCGCTTTCCGCCAAGCCCGGGGCTCTGATCCTCGCTCCGCGCCCGCGCGACGAGGAGGACGACGAGGAGCAGTTCAAACCGCTGGAATGGGGCCTGATCCGCCGGCTCTTTACCTACACCACCCCCATCAAGGGCAAGGTCACTGCACTGGCCGTGATGACGCTGGTCCGCTCGGCCCAACTGCCCGCCCTGGGTTGGATCATGGCGCTGATCATCAAGGGGCCGATCACCGGCCGCGATTTTGCCGGCATTGCGCTCGGGGTCGCGGGCTACGGCCTGCTCGCGCTCTCGACCGACGGGCTGTTCCATTTCCGCCAGCGTTACGCGCTGGAGATCGGCGAGACAGTGGTCAACGGGCTGCGCGCGGAGATCTTCGCTAAAATCCAGCGGCAGCCGATGAGCTTTTTCAACCGCATCAAGCTCGGCCGGATCATCGGTCGCGTGACCAGCGACGTGGAGGCGGTCCGGGTCGGCATCCAGGATGTGCTGTTTGTCAGCGTCATCCAGTTTGGCTCGATGATTTTTTCCGCGGCGGTGATGGCGTGGAGCGACTGGGTGCTGTTTCTCGTGGTGCTCGTGCTGGCTCCGGTGTTGTGGCTGCTCAACCGGCATTTCCGGGTGAAACTCAGCCGTTATTCCCGCGCCTCGCAGGAAAGTTTCAGCCGGGTCACGGCCACGCTGGCGGAATCGGTCAATGGCATTCGCGTGACCCAGGGCTTCGTGCGGCAGGAGACCAACGCCGGTCTCTTTCGCCAGTTGCTGGCCGATCATGCCCGATACAACATCGCGCTGGCCCGCACCTCGGCGATTCTGACGCCACTGCTCGAGCTGAACAGCCAGTTTTTTGTCGCCCTGCTGCTCATGGTCGGCGGCTGGCGCGTGTTCCATGGCGACATGACGATGGGCAGCCTCATCACTTTTTTCCTCCTCGCGAACCAGTTTTTCGCCCCCATCGCCATCATCGG